>JAOPYX010000069.1 GCA_025964535.1 Actinomycetes bacterium
CAGATGACCGCGTGGCCGCCGAGGGCGCCGTTCGCCGGCGGCCGTCCGATCGGCGTCGCCGCCAGTACGTGGACGTCGACGGGCGCGAGCGCGACCGTCACCGTCGCCGCGACGACTGCGACCGCCATCGCGCCCAGCAGCACGTCACGCGCGCGCGCGCGAAGCTGCAGCATCGCGGAGCCGGCACCGAGGAGTGCGACGGTCAGCACGCCGCCGCAGAGGTAGTAACCGCGGAAGAGCAACGGCGTCCAGCCGTGCCGCTGCGCGGTCGCCTCGCACGCAGCCGCGAGCGCGAAGAGCAGGAAGCCTCCCGCCCAGAGTGCCTTCTGAGCGGCCGGCCGCCGCCGGTACGAGCGGACGAGCAGCAGCGCGAAGAGCGCCGCAACGAGCGCAGCCGCGATGGGCGGAAGCGCGCGTGCGACGGGCGTCGTGCGTCGTGCCCCCGGCGTGAGCGGCGACGCCGCGGCGCCGGGTGGCACGACCGTCACGTAGGCGTAGTCGCGGCCGCCGAACATCCCTTCGTGCGTCGCAGTGAAGACGTACCTGCCCACGGCCAGCCGCTGCTCGGGCGCGAGCGAGAGCGAGCGCTTCCCCTGCGCACGCACAGCAAGCGGCACCGGGCGGTTGCTCGAGAGATCGAAGAGGCGATAGGCCGACACCGCGTCGATGGCCGCAGCGCGACTCAGCAGGGCGGTCACGTCCCTCGAGTGCAGACGCAGCGCGTCGGTCGGGTACGTCGTCTGCGGGTCCTGCCACGAGAAGAGCTTGACCGGGCCGCGCGGCGTGACGAGGAATTGGCCCGTGACTTCCCGAGTCAGCGTCGGCTGCAACGTGTAGCGGACGCCGTGATCGCCGATACCTGCCACCGCCGGGACGAACGGCAGCGAGACGAGCAAGAGTAGGAGCGCTCCCGCCGCGAGACCGACCCGCGTGCGGTAGCTGCCGTGCAGCTTTGTGCGTGTGCGGCGCGGGCGGTCCGGCCCGAGGGCGCGCAGTCGCCGCCGGCGGTGAGCTCGGTAGAGCGCCGCGCCCGAGAGGAGCGCGGAGACCGGGAGGTAGACGAGCTCGATCTTCCAGCCAACCGCACGCAGCGGCCCGGTTCCATACGGCGAGAACGCGATCGGCAGCACCGCCCACGCGAATGCCGGGCCGGCGCAGAGCAGCACGCTCGCCTGCAGTGGGAAGCCGGCGAAGAGCCAGCCGACGCCCGGAAACCCGAGCACCCCCATCGGCAGCTCGTAGGCAGCGAGCTTCGCCGGGCTCAGCCGGCGCGCCCGAGCCGGGATTCGCCCCGAGTACGCCTGTGGCGCGCGCGCGAGCGTCGCGCGGCCTTCCTCGCGCTCGCCCGCCGTGGCACGCCAGGCGATCCGTGCGAACGAGGTGAAGCCCGCGAGCACCGCGACTGCGGCGGGCACGAGGACGAGCGCGGACCACGGCTCGAGCGAGCGCACGGCCGCGGCGAAGCTCGCGCCGTGCGTCATCCGGTGCACCTCGACGACGGAGAATGCAATTCCCGCGCCGTAGTAGATCGCCATTCCGGCCGGCACGAGCGCAACCGGGCGTCGCGCGGGACGCCGGAGCAACGCGAGCGCTGCACCGATCAACAGCACCATCAACCCGCCGAGCATGTTCAACTGCGCGTGCAAGTTGACGATCACGTCGCCCGCCTCGTCGCCACGATCCAGCAGCGCCCGCACTGCGGGAACAGCCTGGATGGGTCCCTGCAGCGTTCCCACGGCGAGCGCGCAGCAGCCGGCAGCGACGTACAACGACAGCGGGCGAGGCGCAGTCCGGTAGGTACGCACGAGCACCGCGAGCAGGAGCCAGAACGCGCCGAACATCAGCACGCCGCTCCCGACGAGCAGCGGGCCGTGCGCGGACGTGCGCTCCATCGCCTGTGTCGGAGTGAGGCCGTGCCCGACCACGACGCTCCCTTCGTGGAAGCCCAGATAGAGGCACGAGCCGTAGAACGCGAGCGATGCGGTCAGCAACAGCCCCCAGGTGACGTTCGCCAGGCGCGGCGACGGTGCCGTCCCGCCGAGGTGCGGCGCGAGCTGGAAGAGCGCACCGGCGACGAGCATCGTCAGGCCGGTGACGAGGTTGACGTGCGCGTGGCTGATCGGGTCGATCCATTCACCGGCATGGCCTGCGCGATAGAGCCAGTCCGCGTGAGCGGGCGTCACCTGGATCACACCCTGCACGGTTCCGACGGTCAGGCCCGCGGCCCCGGTGGCGAGATAGCGCCACAGATGACCCTGCGGCTTCGGCACGCGGACGAGGCGCGCCTGGAAGACCGTGAGGAAGACGTTGACGGCAAAGCACCAGTAGCCCAGGCCCATCACACCCGCGCCCATGCCGACGGGCACCTTGTACCACTTGCCCATGTGGGCCTTCGCGATCCTGTAGTCCCACCCGTGCTGCACGAGGCGGCCGATCGCGATCCCGTTGCCGACGAGTGCGAGATAGAACACGAGCAGCCCCACCGCGGTGAGCCAGAATGCGAACTGCGCGAGTCCGCTGCTCGCGAGCGGCCGAGCGACGATCCGCGGTAGCGCGTACCACGTGAGGCCGGTTGCGAGCAGCGTGCCGCCGCCCACGATCATCACGTGCGTGTTCGAGAGGTCGCGTACGAGGTGACCCGCGTAACCGGCACGGGCGAGCCACTCCGCGGTCCACGGGAGGTTCTTCAGCGCCATGTGCACGCCGCCGAGCACGAGGAAGCCCCCGCCCGCCACGAAGTACTTGCCCAGACGCCTGTCGTGCGCCGAGAGCTCTGCCTCGGAGTACGGCTCCGTGCGTACCGGGGCGGCCTTACCCGGGACGTAGACGAAGATCGCCGCGACGAGGACGGCGAAGAAGGCGACGTACGTGAGGAACTGGAACGAGGTGAGGTGCTGGACCCACATCGGACCTCTACCGCAGGCCGGGCTCGAGGAAGTAGACGATCAGCGTCCAGGCGAGGTAGCCGACGATCAGCAAGCCGAGGATGAACCAGGCGCGAGTGACGCTCCGGCGCGAGTGGCGTACGTCGGGCCCGATGTCGCGGTAGCCCGCGAGCGGCCGCGCGGGGATGCGTCGCCGTCGCGCCATCAGAAGAGCTTCTCCATCACGAGAGACCGCTCGACGCCGGTGACGCAGACGTCGTCGAGCATCCGCTCGAAGGTGTAGCCGCGCTCCAGGAAGGCTTCGAGCTGCTCCGGCGTGTCCCACGTCGTGTAGCACTGGAGCCGCATCGAGCCGTCATCGTCGATCGCGGCGTAGACCTCCATGCGCTGGCACCCGGGATACTCCTGCACGTGCGCCTTGTGCGCCTGGAGCGATGCGTAGACGACGGGCCAGTCGCCGCTCGCGACAAGCGCTTCGCTCATGCTCGCGTACGAGACGAACGGAGGCGCGGCCGCCATCAGAACATCTGCCCGTTGACGAGATGGCCGACGATGATCGCGACGGCGAAGCCGACGATGATCGCGGTCAGCAGCACGAAGAAGCGGGTCGCAGGCCCGGCGAGCTCGCTCGTGTAGCCGCTCCACGTGTCGACGAGATAGAGGGTCTTCTGCCGCGTCGTGCGGTACTGCCACAACCACCAGAGCAGAATCACCGAGAGGGCCGCGACGAAGCCCCACACCCAGGCGAGCGAGTACCAGTTGACGTACCAGGCCTCGACCGGCCGCTCGGTTTCATGGTGAGCGAGCAGGTAGTTGTAGAAGTCCTGCGCCTTCTGCGGCGAGTCACCGCTAGGCATCCCCATCGGTCCACTCCTTCTCGTCGAGCGCCCACTCCGGCGTGTAGTAGTCGGTCTCGTGCACGAGCAGCGGGATACCCGCGTGGCTGTCGAGCTCGTGGAAATGTCCAGCCTTCCACGCCGCCAGGAACGCGACGAACGCGAGCCCCGAGAAGATGAAGAACGTGTCCATCATCCAGTCGACCATCACCCACTTCGACTGGGCGGTCTCCGGCGCGTCGTGTGCGAAGGCGAGCGCGGGCAGCACGAGGGCCCCCATCACGATCGCTACGAGGATGACGAGCCGGCGCCTCATTGCTGGCCCGGAACCTCGGGCGGGATCGCCTTCTGCCACACGGGCGGCAGCTTGTCCCCGCGCGCCTTCGCCTGGGCCCACGCCCGGTTGAGCAGGTCGAAGTAGATCGACCGAATGGCGTTACGCGCGGCCGTGAGCGACAGCGTCTCGGTCGTGCCGTTGATGTAGAAGGTGTCGCCCGCTGCAAGGCCAGGGAACATCCGCATCGCCTCCTGCATGAACGGATCGGTGACCGCCTTCTTGTCGAACGAGGCGTTGCTCGTCATCTTCTGACGTGTTGCGATCCACCCGAGAAGCTCTTTCGACGGTTGCCACGTGATGTAGTCCTTCGGCTGCGGCAGGACGTTGCGATCGAGGGTGTGATTCGGGATCGTCTTGATGAAGAGGACGACACGCCAGATGTCGTCGACCGTGAGGCGGTCGCCGAAGTTCTCCATGCCCGTGCCCGGCCACCCGTGGAGGATCCGGTAGTAGAAGTCGCCCGGTCCCGTATCGCCGCCGCAGCACGCGTCGTCGGCGCTCGTGAAGTCGGCGGGAGCGGGCGTCATGAATTTCGCCCCGGGGCCTTTGCCGTCGCCGGCGATCCCGTGGCAGCCCACACAGCGCTCGAGGAACACGCGCTTGCCTCGCAGCAGGTTCTGCGGCGTCACCGGCAGCGGGTCGCCCGACAGCCAATAGCCGCGATCGATCTGCGCGAGGTTGGGCACCTCGGGGATCTGCCCGGCGGGGACCTTCGGCTCGGCGCTCTCCGCAATCGTCGCGTGCGCACCCTCGAACCCGATCGGCGCCG
The DNA here is from genome assembly GCA_025964535.1 of Actinomycetes bacterium. Lineage (GTDB taxonomy): Bacteria > Actinomycetota > Thermoleophilia > Gaiellales > Gaiellaceae > Palsa-739. Next base: position 4,828 of record JAOPYX010000069.1, read on the forward strand.
GCGGGAACCCCTGGTTCGTGATCACGACGTGCTTCGAGTAGAGCTGCCCGGCATAGCGCAGCAGTCCCGACTTGCCACTGCGCATCTGGACGAACGAGATCAGCTGCTCCACCTGCTTGTCGGAGAACAGCGACTTCATCGACGGCATGAGCGACATCGGATCGACGAAGCGGGGATCGTAGAAGTGCGCCCGCTGCCAGTCGTCGGGATGCCAGCCCGCTTCCTGCGAGAGATCGGGGCCGGTGCGCTCCGTGCCGAGAAGGTTCGGCGACTGGTCGCTGCCGAAGAAGTCGCCGGGCTGGGAGATCTTCGGGTAGAGGAAGTACAGCGCGTTCCGCACGTCTTGCGGGCGCGAGTAGCCGGAGTGGCATACGTAGCAGCCGTTCGCGGCGAAGATGTTGCGTCCCGCGACGGCTTGGTTCGAGAGCGGCGACCAGTCCGCGGACGCCGGTGGGTCGAAGGTGTGGATCGGCAGCCAGACGACGATCGCGACGACGGTGAAGAAGGCGAGCAGGCCACCGACACCGGCGATGATCGGCGTGATCAGCATCCGCTCCCGTGGGTGGCGCGCCCAACCGCGCGGGATGCGCTCGTCGGCCTCTGGAGGCAGGCCGCTCCTGCCGTCGTCCGTGCTCATGCCTGTACCGGTGGAGCGATCGCCTCTGCGACCGCGAGGGTCTCACGGCGGCCGCGCTCGGCTGTGTCCGTGAAGATGGTCATGCCGACGTTGACGATCTGCACGATCCCGGAGAGAACGATCATCGCGCCGAAGATGCCGCGCGCGATGTAGTAGCCGTGCAGCTGCGGCAGGACGTTCACCTCCGGCACGCCCTGCTCCCATTCGAGCCCTTGCTGGAATCCCGCGAGCGTGAGCACGCTGAAGAAGCCCGTGAACCCGATCGTCACGAGCCAGTACATCCACTCGGTGAGTGTCCGGCTCCAGAGCGGCTTGGCCCAAATCTGGGCGACCATGTAGTCGATCACGCCCATGCCGAGGATCGTGAACGCGCCGAGCAGCGCCAGATGCGCGTGCGCGACGACGAAGTTGGTGAAGTGCGTCAGCCGGTTGAACGGTTGCAGCGCCTCGAACGCGCCCTGGATGTTGACGAGGAAGTAGAAGAAGAACGCGGTCAGCGTGAACCGGAGTGGAAGGTTCGTGAAGAACTTGTCCCAGTTCCCCTTCATCGTCCCGAGGATGTTGATCGTGAACGCGAAGACGGGAACGAGCAGCATCCACGACGAGATCTCGGCGATCGTCTTCAGCCACGACGGCGTCGGCGATTGCAGGATGTGGTGGTCGCCGACTCCGGTGTAGAAGAACGCCATTCCCCAGAAGCTGACGAGCGAGAGCGTGTAGCTGTAGAGCGGAGTGTTCGTGACGCGCGGGACGATGTAGTACGTCAGCGCGATCAGCATCGGCGTCAGCCAGAGCCCGAACAGGTTGTGCGCGTACCACCAGTTGAGCATCGCGTCGGACAGGCTGTTCGCAAGCGCGCCCGACGGAGCGCCCCAGATGTTGCCGGGGCGCCAGATGGCGTTGCCGATCGCGTAGTCGACCGCCAGCCAGAGCGGGCTCGCGATGAAGAACCAGACCGAGACGTAGATCGGCCTGAGCGTCCGCATCGCAACGGTCGCGAGGATGTTGACGATGTTCGCGCACCAGATGACGAGGAGCGCGATGTCGAGTGGCCAGATGAACTCGCCGTACTCGCGCCCCTGGCTGTGGCCGGTGAGCAGGCCGATCACGCCGAGCAGGAACATGAGGTTCCACAGCCAGCACGTGACGATGCCGAGTCGCTCGCTCCACATGCCCCGCGTGCCCACGAGTCGCGGCAGCATGTAGAAGAGCGCGCCGAAATACATCATGGTGAGCCACGCGAGGATGACGCCGTTCACGTGAGAGGGCCTGATCCGGCTGAACGTCAGCCATGACACGCCGCCGAAGACCTCGGGCGAGACGAACTCCATTGCGAGCACGAGCCCGAACAGGTCGACGACGGTCAGCCAGAAGATCGAGGAGATGAGCCAGTGCTTCGCGGCGCCGTCGGGGAACGGCAGCCGGCTCTTGCGCAGGTACCGCCCGGGCTCGGGCGGCTCCATCACCGCCGCGCTTGGTTCGAGGCCTTCGGCCATGGCGATTCGACGCTACGCCAGTCAGGGAGCCGACGACGCGCAAATGACAAACGTGTCATGGGGCTGTCATTCCGCCGTCATCGGTTGTAGATTCGCGCTGCAGCGATGCCGATTCTGGTAGTCGAGGACGAGCCGAGAATCCTCGCGTTCGTACGGCGAGGGCTCGAGGCTCAGGGGTTCACCGTCGACGCCGCAGTCGATGGGGTGACCGGGCTTCGGCGCGCGCGCGAACGCCATTACGACCTCGTCGTGCTCGACCTGCTCCTGCCGGGCCTCGACGGTCTCGCGGTGCTTCGCGAGCTCACGCGTGCCTTGCCCGAGCTTCCGGTGCTGATCCTCTCGGCTCGGGCGGACGTGAAGGCGAGGCTGCGCGGCTTCGAGCTCGGTGCACGCGACTACATGGCCAAGCCTTTCTCGCTCGCCGAGCTGATCGCACGCGTGCGCGTCCACCTTCGCGCAGTCGGTGCCGTGGATCACGACGACGTCGTGTTGCATGCGGGTCCCCTCGAGCTCGACTTCGCGCGGCGGCGCGTGCGTACGCGCGGCGGCTGCGCGGATCTCACCGATCGCGAGTTCCGGCTGCTGCATCACCTTGCCCGGCACGCTGGCGAGGTGATCAGTCGCGAACAGCTCCTCGCAGAGGTCTGGGGCTATCACTTCGACCCGCAGTCGAACGTCGTCGACGTCTGTGTTCGGCGGTTGCGGAAGAAGCTCGGCGCAACGTCGATCGAGACCGTCCGAAGTGTCGGCTATCGCATTGCGACGTCCTAGCGCGATCGATCTCGTGTGGTTCGCGTTCGCGCTCGCGAACGTGGCAGCGATGATCCTGTGGGAGAGCTGGGAGACCATCCCGTTCCACTTCATCTGGGTCAGCCTCACTCTTCTCTACGGCTTTCGTGTGTGGCCGCTCGCGCCGACGTTCGGGGTGCTCGCGGGCGTGAGCGTCGTGACGGGCACGTTGATCACGCACGACATTCACAAGGGCACGCAGACGATCGGAGAGCTCGCCGAGGTTCCACTGATGACCGCGATGTTCCTCGCGATGGTGTGGCACGGGAACAGGCGGCAGGCGGCGGTGCGCCGCGCGGAGTCGCTTGCCGAGAGCAGGGCGATCCTGCTCGAGCAGCAGGAACGCTTCTTGCACGACGTGTCGCACGAGCTGCGTACGCCGGTGACGATTGCGCGCGGCCACCTCGAGCTGCTCGGTTGGGAGCATCCGGGGTCGCCCGAGCTCGGCATTGCGGTCGACGAGCTCGGTCGGCTCGATCGGATCATCTCGCGCTTGCTCCTTCTCGCGAAAGCCGGGCGTCCGGACTTTCTCTCACCACGCGAGATCGACATCGAGGCATTCGTCGAAGACGTCTTCGTTCGCTGGTCGGACGTCACGCCCCGCGTGTGGCGGCTCGGCCAGATCGCGCAGGGGTCGCTTTGGGCCGACGAGGAGGCGTTGAGGACTGCGCTGGACGCGCTCATCGAGAACGCCGTCAAGCACACCGAGACGACGGAGTCGATCGAGTTGCGCGCATCCGTCGTCGACGGTGGACTTGCGCTCGACGTCGTCGACACCGGACGAGGCGTTCCGATGGAGGCGCTCGAGCGCATCTTCGATCGCTTCGCCCGTGCCGACGACGCGCGCAATCGCAGCCTGGGTGGCGTGGGTCTCGGGCTGGCAATCGTCGCGGCGATCGCGGCGGCGCACGGCGGGCGCTGCACGGTCACGGCCCAGGAGCGCGGCACGCTGTTTCGGCTGCTCCTGCCGGATTTCACGCCGCAGCGCCGCTCGGCGGTCGCGCTGGCGACGCCCGATTCTTAGAAGACTCTCAGGCTGTCCTCAGGTAGGTCTCACGCAGGCTGCGTAGGTTCGAGAGAACCCAGAGGAGGCCCTATGCATCTCGACGACACGACGCTCGACGCGTATCTCGTCCGTTCTCTCGACGCCGCCCGGCTCACCGCGATCGACGGTCACATCGGCTCGTGCCTGCCCTGTGCGCTTGCGGTCGAGGCCGCCGCGCTCGATCCGAGACGCTGGGAGCGGCGCGGTCCGCTCGGCCGGCTCGTGCGGGTGACGCCGCCGCCGGTTCCGGCCCCGGCTCTCGCAAGGGAGCTCCAGCACGCGGCGTAGAAGCGTCCGCTAGGCGACGACCGCCACGGTGTCGAGCGCGGACCGAAGCGACGCGACGTACTCCCGCAGCGCGTCCGGCCCTTCTTCGGCGACCTGCAGCGCGCGCGAGCCGACGACGATCCCGTCCGCGAGCTCGGCCACCGAACGCGCGTGCTCGGGCGTCGAGATCCCGAATCCCGCGTACAGCGGGACGCTGACGAGCCGCCGCGCCCGCTCGACGAGGCTCGGCAGGGCGGAGGAGACCTCGCCGCGTGCACCGGTCGTTCCGGTGACCGTGACGAGATAGAGCCAGCCGTCGGTGTTCGCGCCCGCGAGCGCGATGCGCTCGTCGGTGGAGGTGGGCGCAACGAGCTGCACGCGCCGCGTCTCGGGCCGCACGTCCACGGGCAGGTCGGCGACGATCATGCTCGAGCCACCGGCGGTCTGCACGTCGTCCGCGAAGCGCTCCCAGCCGTACGCCTCGAGCAGCGACGAGTACGTCATCGGGATCAGCGGCGTGCCGGGCACGAGCTCGTGCGTCTGCCGGAGCACGTCGAGGCATTCGCGGGTGCGCATCCCGCGCGAGAGTGCGCGTTCCGCAGCGCGGCGGATCACCGGTCCATCCGCGAGCGGGTCGGAGAACGGGAAGCCGAGCTCGACGATGTCCGCGCCGCCGTCGACCGCCGCTCGAGCGAGCTCCGGCGTCTCGGGCTCCGCCATCAGGTAGATCACGAGCTTCTTCACGCCAGCTTCTCCAGTCCGAGCAGGGCTTCCGCAAGATCCTTGTCGCCGCGGCCCGAGAGGCAGACGAGAATGAGCTCCGCGTCGAGCTCGCGCGCCCGTGCGAGTGCGTGTGACGGCTCGAGCGCGGGAATGATTCCCTCCGTGCGCGCGAGATCACGGAACGCGCGGAGCGCTTCCTCATCGGTTGCACCGACGTACGACGCACGGCCGCTGTCGCGCAGGAAAGCGTGCTCCGGGCCGACGCCGGGATAGTCGAGCCCAGCGGAGATCGAGTGCGCATCGGCGATCTGCCCGTCCTCGTCGGCGAGCACCGACGAGCGCGCGCCGTGCAGGACGCCTGCGCGGCCGGTGCCGAGTGAGGCCGCTCCCGCGGCCTCGACGCCGACGAGCCGTACGTCCGCATCGTCGAGGAAGCCGTGGAAGATGCCGATCGCGTTCGATCCGCCGCCGACCGCGGCGATGACCGCCTCCGGCAGGCGTCCTTCCGCTGCGAGGTGCTGCTCGCGCGCCTCGCGCCCGATCACCGACTGCAGCTCGGCGACGAGCTCCGGATACGGCGCTGGGCCGACGCACGAGCCGATCAGATAGTGCGTCGTCTCGACGTTCGTGATCCAGTCGCGGATCGCTTCGCTCGTCGCCTCCTTCAGCGTCTTCGTGCCGAAGTCGACGGGGCGGACCTCCGCGCCGAGGAGGCCCATCCGCTCGACATTCGGCTTCTGGCGCCGGATGTCTTCCTCGCCCATGTAGACGATGCACTCGAGCCCGAACTTCGCGCAGACGGTGGCGGTGGCGACGCCGTGCTGGCCGGCACCCGTCTCGGCGACGATGCGACGCTTGCCGAGACGTTGCGCGAGCACGATCTGGCCGAGCGCGTTGTTGAGCTTGTGCGCGCCCGTGTGCAACAGGTCTTCGCGCTTGAGGTAGATCCGCTTGCCCGGCGCGAAGCGCTCGCTGAGCGTGAGCGGCGTCGGACGTCCCGCGTACGTGGTCAGCAGCGCATGCAGCTCTGCATGGAACGTGTCGTCGGCGAGCGCATCGCGCCATCCGCGCTCGAGCTCGTCGAGCGCCGGGATCAGCGTCTCGGGGACATAGCGGCCGCCATAGGTGCCGAATGCGCTGGTGCTCATCTTCGTGCCTCCTCGATGTACGCGCGCACGCGCGCATGATCCTTGACTCCCGGCTCGATCTCGAGCGACGAGGACGCGTCGACCGCCCACGGTGAAACCGCCGCGATTGCGTCGCGGACGTTGTCCGGGCCGAGCCCGCCGGCGAGGACGACGCGACCTTCGGCGCCGGCGGCCGTCTGCCAGTGCGCGGGATCGCGGTCCTGCCACGGCTGGTCGAGCACGCGGGCCACCTCTTCGCCGTCGCGCAGCAGCGCGGCCTCGCGTGAACGATGCCAGTTCTCGCGGCGGTGCAGCTGTACGAGGTCGGCCCCCGCCTCGTGCATGTCCTCGACGAAGACGGCGACCGAGAGCGCCGTCTCCGGCACGTCGAGCACGGCGGGAGCGCGCCGCGGCGTCTCCTGCGCGAGGATGAAGCCAAGCAGGTCGGCACCCGCCTCGACCGCGGCGTCGACGTCCTCCTGTCGCGTCAGCCCGCAGACCTTCACGAGCGGTCGCGACAGGAGCTCGCGCAGCTTCGCCCCCGGGTCTGGCGCCTGCATCAGGGACGAGCCGACGAGGATCGCGTCGGCGCCCGCGAGCTCGGCGGCTGCGCCCTGCGCGCGTGTGTGCACGCCGGACTCGGCGATGACGATGCGGTCCTTCGGCGCGCGCGAGACGAGCTCGAGCTGCTTGCGGCGGTCGATCGTGAAGGTGGAGAGGTCGCGCGCGTTCACGCCGATGATCGGCGCATCGAGAGCGACGGCGCGCGCGAGCTCTTCCTCGTCGTGCGCCTCGACGAGCGCGTCCATGCCGAGCTCGCCGGCGTACGCGAGCAGGCGTGCGGTCGTGGCGTCGTCGAGGTCGCGCAGGATGAGCAGCACCGCGTCGGCGCCCGCGTCGCGCAGCTCGAGCAGCTGCTCCTCGGTCGAGAAGAAGCCCTTGCCGATCAGCGGCGTGTCCGTCGCGGCGCGCGCGGCGCGCAGGTCGTCGACGGTTCCGGCGAAGCGCTCGTCGACGAGCACGGAGATCGCCGCGGCGCCCGCGGCTGCGAACTGCGCGGCGATCTGCGCCGGATCGGCGTCGGGGCGGAGGTCGCCCATCGAGGGCGACCGGCGCTTCACCTCCGCGATCGCACGCAGGCCCGGGTGAGCGAGTGCGTCTGCGAACCTCATAC
>JAOPYX010000071.1 GCA_025964535.1 Actinomycetes bacterium
GCGCTCGGCGAGAAGACCTCGGCTGCGATCCGCTCCTTCCCGGAGCCCGTCTACATCGGCATGACGGCGACCGAGCAGCTGATCGCGAAGCAGGTCTCCGACGTCTTCCCCGCCTCCGTCGACGACCTTCCGCTGCAAGACGCAGCGCGGCGCGGCCTGATCGCACCGTTGCGCTGCCTGCGCGTGCCGCCGGTGGCGGCGATCAACTCGGTGCCGATCGTCGGCGGCGACTTCGACCAGGAGATCCTCGCCAAGACACTCGACCACCAGGCGCTGAACCAGGCGGCCGCGAGCCTCTACCGCGATCGCTTCGACAACACGCCGGGCATCGTCTACGCAGCCGGCGTCGACCACGCATACAACCTCGCGCAGGAGTTCCGCGCGACCGGGATCAAGGCCGAAGCCGTCTCCGGACGGACGCCTCCGGTGAAGCTCGCCGAGACGCTTGCGGCGTACGAGCGCGGCGAGATCAACGTGCTGATCAACGCGCAGCTGCTCGCCGAGGGCTGGAACTCACCGCGCGCGACCGTCTGCATGCACCTCGCGCCCACCGCGTCCAAGCGCGTCTACCAGCAGCGCATCGGCCGGATCATGCGCATCCACCCGCGCAAGGAAGCCGGCATCGTCGTCGACTTCGTCCCGAAGGGCGCCACGCACAACGAGCGCGTGGTCTCCCTGCACTCGCTGCTCGACGCGGACTTCTATCGCGAGGGAGCGCGCGTCACGCCTGCGCCGCGGCGCCGCTCGCAGCGCCGCGCACGCCGCCGCCTCACGCCGGCGCCGTGGCTCGTCCCGGTGACCCCGGACGTCCGCCGCCGCGTCGCGGTGATCCAGCGCGAGTGGCAGCGCGTCGACCCGCGCTTCCTCGACGAGGACGAGCAGCGGTACTGGGCGACGATGGCAGGCCGCCAGATCCGCTTCGACGAGCGCGCGTCGTTCGTGATGAAGCTCACCGAAGGACGCGCGAGCAAGGGCGCCCTCGAGCAGTTCCTCGCGACGTGCGCCGCCGAGAACCCGAACCGGCGACTGCGCATGATGGCGCTGCAGGACCGCGTCTCGATGCGGGTCGAGCGCGCCGACTTCGACGACCTCGTCACGCTCGTGACGCAGGCGCCGACGTGGGAGAAGGAGCGGCTCGCAGGCATTCGGATCCTGCTGCGCGCGATCGCGGACGGTAAGCCCGACGCGCCGGACCAGATTCTCGTGCGCTGGACGTGGAAGCTCGCGCGCGCAACACGCAAGGTGCAGGATCGGCGCGCGTCCACGGCGTACCCCGAGGCGAAGCGCTTGCTCGGCGCACTCGCCAACTCACGCGGGCATCGCCACGAGGAGAACGCCGCCAAGCTCGTGCGCGTTGCGCTCGAGCAGCCGATCGGCGTCGGCGTCGCACTGCTCGCGTCGGCCGAGGGATACACGCCCCGCGCGACGAAGCTGATCGAGGAGGCGCGCGAGGGGCTCGGCACGGTGCAGGAGGTCGCGCTCGGGCTCTCCGAGAACCTGCCGGCGCCGAAGGCGCAGCCGAGCCGTAGCCGTCGCCGTCGCAAGCGCAAGAAGCCCGGCGCGGAAGGCGCTGCTGCGCCCGAGCAGAGCAAGCCCGCGGCGGAGGGCGATGCGCCGGCCGACGGCCCGCCGAAGCCCAAGCGGAGGCGGAGGCGCCGGAAGCCCGCGTCCGCTACCGCGGACGGCGCGAGCGCTACTGCATCGGCCGGCGAGCCGAAGGCCGACGCGGCCCCGGCACCCGCAGAAACCGGTTAGACCGCGGGCCCGTCAGCCGCGTCGTCGTCGCCGTCTTGTTCTTCGCGCTCGCGCAGATAGCGCGTCAGCTCGGCGGCGAGGCTCTCGCCGGACGGCAGCTCTTCGGCCGCCTCGAGCATGTCGACACGACGCTCGAGCTCTTCGACGTACGACGCCGTCTCCGCATCCGTGGACACGGCCTCGCTGACCTGCTCGCTGTACTCCGCCGACGCCTGCTCGAGCTCCTCGAGCTCGATGTCGACGCGCAGCAGCTCGCCGAGGCGGCGCACGAGCGAGAGCGCCGCGCGCGGGCTCGGCGCGAGCGAGACGTAGTGGGGCACGGCGGCCCAGAGGCTCACCGACGGAATGTCTTCGTCGCGGCAGCCGTCGTGCACGACACCGACGATGCCAGTGGGACCTTCGTAGCGTGACGGCTCGAGGCCCATCTCGGAGACGAGCGCGGGATCGGTGGCAGCGCCCGTGACCGGGGCCGGCCGCGTGTGCGGAACGTCGGCGAGCAGCGAGCCGAGGGTTACGAGCATCTCCACGCCGAGCTCGCGCGAGAGACCGAGCACGAGGTTCGTGAACGTCTTCCAGCGAAGGTTGGGCTCGACGCCGAGCAGGATGATCGCATCGCGGTCGGTCCCCGGAATCGGTGCGTGGTAGAAGGCGTTCTCGGGCCAGTCGAGCTGACGTGTGATGCCGTCGACGAGCGATACCTGAGGTCGCGTCGCCTGGAAGTCGTAGAAGCCTTCGGGATCGATCTCGGCGAACCGCGTCGCATCCCATTGCTTCGCGAGGTACGCGCCGCCGAGCGACGCACCTTGGCCGCCGTCGTTCCAGCCTCGAAAGGCGGCGATCAGCACCGGCCTGCGCAGCTCGGGCCTGAACGTGATGTTCAGCTCCGACATTCGCCCCAGTTTACGTGCGGTCTGGCTCAAGTGGCCGCCAGAGCCGCGCGACGAGGCCCGCGGTCCAGGCGAAGACGCAGGCTGCGGCCGTGACGTGGATCAGCACGAGCCACCACGGCAGCTTCGTGCGGTACTGGATCTCACCCACCGCCATCTGCGCGAGCAGCAGCACGAGCAGCCCGGCGCAGGCGCGTGGCAGCCAGACGTATCGAGCCCGCTTGCGCCAGGCCCAAGCCGCGAGTACGAGGAAGACGATGCCGAAGACGGCGGTCGCGCGCACGTGCAAAGAGATGGCAGGTTGGAACGAGCCGAGCCTGCGAACCGCGACACTGCCGGGATGGGGGCCGGCCGCGGTCGCGAAGGTGCCCGTCACGACGAGCACCGACACCGCGGCGAGGAGCACTGCACCACCGGCGCGCGCCGGCAGCGGCAGCGCCGGCGCACCGCCGCGCAGCGTGCGGGTCGCCTCGAGCAGCACGATCACGCCGACGCCCAGCACGAGCAGCGAGAGCAGTAGGTGCGTGAGCACGAGCCACGGGTTGAGGTCGTAGTAGACGGTGATCGCGCCGAGCGGCGCCTGACCGAACGTTCCGGCGAACACGAGCCAGGCGAGCGTCTTCGTCCGGCGCGTCAGCTCTGCGGTGAGCGTCGCGTAGACGGCCAGGACGAGCGTTCCGAGCACCGTGAAGAACGCGACGATGCGGTTCGAGAACTCGACATACGAGTGGTAGCCCTTCGCGGGGAGGAACTGCGTTCCCTGGCAACCCGGCCAGTGCTGACAGCCGAGCCCCGAGGCGGTCAGTCGCACGGTCGCGCCGGTCGCCACGATCACGACCAGCATCGCGACGACGACGATCGCGATGCGACGGAACGCGGCAACCGAGATCGCGCTGCGTACACGGGAGACGCTAGCCGACGACAACGCCCGTTCCCTCCTCCACTGCGCCGACGCGCCGAATGAACAATCCGCGGCGATCGAACTCCGCCTCGAGCGAGAGCGACTTGTCCGCCGGAAGGGTCACGAGCAGGCCGCCCGCCGTCTGTGCGTCGTAGCCGAGCGCCAGCAGCTCGTCGGAGATGCCGTCGCTCTCGATGTGCGGGCCTGCGAAGTCGCGGTTGCGAGGATCGCCGCCCGTTCGTACACCGTCACGCGCAACCTCGAGCGCACCGTCGAGCGCAGGCATCGCATCCGCATCGATGCGGATGCGCACGCCGCTCCGCTCGGCCGTCTCGTGGGCGTGGCCGAAGAGCCCGAAGCCGGTGACGTCGGTGACGGCGTTCGGCTGGAACGGGCGCAGCACATCGGCGGCACCGCCGTTCAGCGTCGTCATCCAGCGCACGGCCTCCGCATGTTCCGCCGCGCCCACGATGCCCTTCGTCTGCCCGGCGAGCACGAGGCCGGTGCCGAGAGGCTTCGTCAGGAAGACGGCGTCGCCCGCGCGTGCGCCGCTCTTCGGCCAGATGCCCTTCGGATGGACCGTGCCCACGACGGCGAGCCCGTACTTCGGCTCCGCGTCGCGGATCGTATGACCGCCGGCGAGCAGCGCGCCGGCCGCGCGCACCTGCTCGTCGGCGCCGGAGAAGACGGCGGCGAGCACCTCGTTCGGCAGCTCCTCGGGGAATGCCGCGATCGAGAGCGCGAGCAGCGGTACGCCGCCCATCGCGAACACGTCGTTCAGCGCGTTCGTCGCGGCGATGCGGCCGAACGTGGCCGGGTCGTCGACGAGCGGCGGGAAGAAGTCGAGCGTGAAGACGATCGCGCGCTCGTCGTCGAGCTTGTATACGGCCGCATCGTCGGCGGGCGAGAGCCCGACGAGCAGGTTCTCGGCGTCGACCGGGACGAAGCCCTTCAACAGCTCCTCGAGCCGCGCGGCCGGGTACTTCGCGGCACAGCCTCCACCGACCGTCAGCCCCGTGAGCGTGGGCGCTTCCATCGACCCACACTGTAGGGAGACGGCGGCCCGGGCCGCCGTGCCAGGGAAAGGAGGGCCCATCCCGGCTTGACCTTCCGGGTCCCGGCCCTGTAGACAGGGCCCGTGGAACGCGCAGCCCTCATCACCGGCGGCTCGTCGGGCATCGGCCTCGCAATCGCCCGGATGCTGCGCGAGGAGGGCTACGACCTCACGCTTGCGTCGCGCCGGCCGGAGAAGGTCGAAGCCGCGGCGAAGGAGCTCGGCGCAGTCGCCGTTGCCGCAGACGTTGCCGACGAGGGCGCGTGCGAGCGGCTCGTCGCCGAGCATCGGGAGCGGTTCGGCCGCCTCGACATGCTCGTCAACTCGGCCGGGATCGGCATCGCCGGGACCGTCGAAGGCCTTCCCGCGAAGCACCTCGACCTCACCATCGGCGTCAACCTGCGCGGGCTCTTCCTCGTCACGCAGAAGGCGATCCCGTTGCTGCGGGAGTCGCGCGGCTGGATCGTCAACCTGGCGTCGATCGCGGGCACGATTCCGACACCGGGCCTGTCGGCGTACGGCGCGACAAAGGCCGCAGTCATCTCGCTGACCCGTTCGCTGAACGAGGAGCTCGACGCCGACGGCGTGCGGGCGATCGCGATTTGCCCCGGGTTCGTCGACACGCCGATGGCGGAGTGGACGGGCATCCCCGGCGAGCAGATGATCCAGCCCGAGGACTGCGCCGAGGTCGTGCGCATGCTCTTGCGCCTCAGCCCGCACGCGCGCATTCCGCAGGTCGTGATCGAGCGGGCCGGCTCGAGGAACGGCGACGTGCCGCTCTCCGGCGCCTGAGGCGCAGCCGGCGCCGGAACGCGTCTGCGTTCCAACACCGGCTGCTGCCATAAACCGTCTACTGCGGCTGAGGCACGATCCGGATGTACGGCTTCGGCGACTCCCAGCCGTCCGGATAGGTCTTCTTGGCATCCTCGTCCGAAACCGATCCGGCGATGATCACGTCGCCACCTTGCTGCCACTGCGCGGGCGTCGCGACCTTGTGCTTCGCGGTCAGTTGCAGCGAATCGATCACGCGCAGCACCTCGTCGAAGTTGCGGCCGGTGGTCATCGGATAGACGAGGACGAGCTTGACCTTCTTGTCCGGGCCGATGACGAAGACGTTCCGCAGCGTCTGATTGTCCGCTGCCGTACGTGCCGTCGGATCGCCGGAGACGTCCGCGGGGAGCATCCCGTACAGCTTCGAGACGTTGAAGTCGGTGTCGGCGATCATCGGGTAGTTCGGCGCCGTTCCCTGCGTCTCCTCGATGTCGGCGGCCCACTTCGCGTGGTTGTCGACCGGGTCGACGGAGAGCCCGATGATCTTGACGTCGCGGCTGTCGAAGTCGGGCTTGATCTTCGCCATGTAGCCGAGCTCCGTCGTGCAGACCGGCGTGAAGTCCCGCGGATGCGAGAACAGCACGGCCCACGAGTCGCCGATCCAGTCGTGGAACGTGATCCGGCCTTCCGTCGTGTCTGCCTCGAAATCAGGCGCGGTGTCGCCAATCGTCAGGGCCATCTGAATCCTCTCCTTACTTTCCTTTTTGAAGCGTCAACGCCGAAGTATAAAAAAGACCCCAAGGCGTTGGCAAATCGGGCGGAGACTTAGAGTTCTCCTGGCGTCCGGACGATCTTCCAGACCATGTAGAGCCCGATCACCGCGGCGAGGCAGAAGCCGGTGAACGCGAGCCACTCGAAGCGGTGCACCCGGGCGAGGATCGCCGAGGCCAGGAGCAGCGAGCCGACGATGATCGCCGCGCCGACGCGGTTGGCGATCGAGCGCAGGTTCGCCTCGAGCTCGCCGAGCCCGGTCGGCACGAAGCCGATCTTCAACGAGCCCTGCTCGAGCTCGCTCAGCACGTGGCCGAGCCGCCGCGGCATCCGCGTCAGCGGGTCGAGCTGCGTGTAGAGGTACGCGAGCAGCCGATTCGGCTCGAGCCGACGCTCCGTCTCCGTGAGCATCACCTCGAGCGCCTCGGCTTCGAGCAGCGCCATCGGGTCCATCGTGACGTCGAGCGTCCGCGCGATGCTGTCCGCTTGGGCGAGCGTCTTCCCGACGAGCGCAAAGCTCGTGGGCAGCGCGATGTGGTGCGCGAGCGCAATGCGCTGCAGGTCGGCAAGCGATTGGCCCGCGCGAATGCCCGAGAGCGGCCGCCAGTGGAAGCGCGGCAGCTTGCGCCGCACGTCGTGGACGAAGCCGGGCTGGTCGGCGTCGACGCCGGTGAGCGACAGCGAGATGATCAGATCGGCGACGTCGTCGGCGCGGTTCTGCGCGATCGCGAGCAGCAGCAGCGACAGCCCGCTTCGCGTGTCCTCGTCGATCCGGCCGAGCAAGCCGAAGTCGAGCAGTGCGAGCCGGCCGTCCGGCGTGATGAGGACGTTCCCCCAGTGCGGGTCGGCGTGGTAGACGCCCTCGACGACGACCTGGAGGACGTAGGCGCTGAAGAACTGCCGCGCAAGCTCGGCGGCGAGCTCCGGTGCCAAGCCGTGCGCGGCGTCCACCTTGCGCCCGTCGATCCACTCGAGCACCAGCACGCGCTCGGTGACGTACGGGCGGATCACCTCAGGCACGGTCAGCCGGTCGTACTCCGCGATCAGACCGCCGATCAGCTCGGTGTTGTACGCCTCCTCGACGAAATCGAGCTCCTGTCGCAGGTGCACCTCGAGCTCGTCCGCGAGCGCCTCGACCTGTAGCAGCTGGGCGGTGGCCGAGTGCCCCTGGAGCAGGCGCGCGGTGGAGCGCAGCACCGACAGGTCGAGCTCGACCTGCTCGACGATGCCCGGCCGCCGGACCTTGATCACGACGTCGCGGCCCGTCTTCAGCAGCGCGCGGTGTGTCTGCGCGATCGAGGCGGTGGCGAGCGGCTCGGGGTCGATGCTGGCGAACACGTCGTCGCCGAGATCCGCGCGGATGACCGCGTCGATCTCGGCGAACGCCACTGGAGGCACCTCGTCGACCAGGTGCCTGAGCTCGTCGACGTAGACGTCCGGCAAGAGGTCGGGCCGCGACGAGAGCAGCTGCCCGAGCTTGATGTACGTCGTCCCGAGCTCCTCCAGCGCCTGCCGGAAGCTCCGCGCACCCTCTGGGGTGGCGTCCCGTTGCCCGACGACGCCGACCTCGGCCAGGACGCGCAGGATCCCGCTGCGTTGCGCGACCCGACCGACGGTCAGCGCGCGACGAGCTCGCTCGAGGCGTGCGCCCACGTCGCGTTGATGACCCCGTTGGCCGCGGAGGAAACGCCGCTACCCGGAATGCTCGGCGGGCCCGATCGCCGCAGACCCGCCGCCTCGGTGCTGCCGTCGCACACGCCCCGCGACGGCAAACAGTGCACGAGTGCTCTAGACGAACGAACCGCCGTCGCTCATGCCGCCAGTCTTCGTGCCGAGCACGAGCTTCGCGGCGAAGAACGCGAGCGGGCCCGCCGTAAGCGCCAGCGTGATCAGCTTTACCTTCACCATCGATCTACCTCCCTTCCGCATTTAGAACCGAACGTCTTGGAGCGCCTCAGCCGCAGTGCGGTAGAGGTGTGCTGCAAGCCTGTCGTCGCCTCGGCGCGCCGCGAGATCGCCGCGCGCCACCCAGGCGGCGGCACGGTGGCTGGCGGAGCCGAGCTGCCCAAAGCTCGCCTCGGCCGAGGTGAACGCCGCCTCCGCCTCCTCGAGCCGGTCCTGCTCGAGCAGCGAGCGACCGAGCACGAGCTGCGCGCTGCCGATCTCGTCGATGTAGTCCTCGGAGCCGTCGAGCAGTCGCAGCGCATGCCGCGCCTGTTCCTCGGCCTGGTCGACGTTGCCGGTGCGCAAATGGATCTGGGCCAACGAGGACACGGCCTGAGCCGCGTCCGCGTCGCGACCGGTCTCGAGGGCGATCCCGAATGCTTCCTTCAGCAGCACAATCGCCTCATCGGTGTTACCGAGGAGGAAGTTGAGGCCGCCGAGGTTGTTCGTGAGCTGCCCGACGTGGATCTTGTCGGAGAGCAGCTCGTACGCGGCGCGCGCCTTCTCGGCGTAGCCGCGTGCGAGCACCCAGTGCCCTTCACGGTCGGCGACGAGCGACGCCTGGAAGTACGCGGCGCCCACCATGCGCGGATCGTTCACGTCCTCCGCCAGCTGTAGCGCGCGCTCGATGTCCTCGCGCGCCGCCTCGTAGTCGCGCTGACGGCGCCAGCAGCGCGACCGCCAGGAAAGGATGTTGGAGCGCAGCGTGTCGGAGGGAAGTCCGGAGCGCTCGGCGAGGCTGAGCGCTTCGTTGAGCAGGGCAAGCGCCGTCTGGACGCTGTTCAGCTGGTAGCGGCAGACACCGAGCACATAGAAGACCTCCGCCCGATCGACATCGGAGAAGCTTCCGCTCTCGACGAGCCCACGCGCCTCGTTCAACAGCTCGAGCGCGTTGCGGAGTGCGCCCATGCGGACCTGCGTGCGGCCGGCGCCGAGCAGCGCGCGAACCTCGAGCTCGGGAAGGCCGGTGGCGCGAGCCGCCGGAACGAGCACGTCGTATTCGGCCGCGGCCTCTTCGACGCTGCCGGCCTCGAGCAAGGCCTCGCCGCGCGCCAACGCACCCTCGAGGCGGCCGCGCTCGTCGGTCGCCACTCCGTTGGCGAGGAAGCCCGGGTCGACGCCGAGATTGGCGGCGAGCCAGTCGATGGTCTCTCGCGTCGGGCGGGTCTTGCCGCGCTCGATCTGGGAGACGTACTCCTTCGAGAACCGCTCGCCGGCCAGGTCGCTCTGCGTCAGACCGGCGGCCACGCGCAGCTGGCGCAACCGCTCGCCGAGCCGCAGCCCCGTGGGGGCGGCAGCGGCGATCGGGCGGTGTGTGGTGTCTCGTGTCATGCGGCTAGTACGAAGTGAACCTCACACTTCACCAAACTGCAAGGTGTCCCCCCGGACATCCCCCTAAAAGGGCATGTTCAGGGGAGATTCCGGTCAACCAGGCAAATCTCAAATCACTTGACCGAGCTACTTGACTCCGGCGCCCACCGCTCCTATAGTGAGGTCACCTTGCACCCCGGTTCGGGATTGCAGGGGGCGCGCCGGAGCTTCCGGCGGCAGACGGAGGCGCGGCTGAGCCGCAGAGCCGAGCCCCCGAACGTCGCTAAGGATTGGCGCGCCTCTCGAGAAGGGCCCCGGAGCCGCAGCCGGGGCCCTTCTCATTTCTCCGGTTCCTACGCGCTGAGCCAGGCGAGGCGGGAGGCGCGGATCCGGCCCACCTCGGCGTCGTCGAGCAGCCCGACGCGCCGGCCGACCATGCCGAGGATGCTGCCGGCGAGGAAGTTCCATGCCTCGGCCTCGATGTCGCGGTCGGCTCGCAGGACGCCCTCCTCCTGGCCGCGCCGGAGCAGGCCCACGAAGAAGTCGTGCACCTCGCGCAGATGGCGGCGCAGGTACTTGCGAAGCTCGGGATCCTCGGTCGCCTCACTGAGTGCCTGGACCCACAGCTCCGACAGCTGGTGCTTGCAGTCGCGCACGGCGAAATGGCCGCGCCCCATCGTCTCGAGCGCCGCGAGCACGTCCGGCGCGTCGGCGACCGCCGTCTCCCAGGCCGCCTGCGCCTGCGCCCACACGTGCTCGAGCGCCGCGAAGTAGAGATCGCGCTTCGACGCGAAGTGGCGGTAGAGGATCGGCTCCGACACGCCGGCCTCCCGCGCGATCTCGGCGGTCGTCGTGCCGCGATAGCTGCCCTCGGAGAACACGCGGACCGCGGTCTCGATCAGCTCCAGGCGGCGTTCGGCCGCCGGAAGGCGCGTGCCTGTCGTCACGCCGGAATCGCCTCCACGTGCGCCTTCTCGACCGCAGGGCTCACGCGGACGAGCACGATCGCGACGATCGCCGCTGCGAACGCGATGCCCGCACTGACGAGCAGCGCGGCATGCAGCCCGTCGACGTACTGCTGTGCCCCGAGCGGCGACTGCGCCGGCGCATGCAGGTACGAGGCGAGGATCGCGCCCATGACCGCGATGCCGAGCGCGCCGCCGATCTGGCGGAAGCTGTTCAGCACCCCCGAGCCGACGCCGGCTTTGTCGACGGGCACCGACGCCATGGCCACCGAGGTCATCGGCGACATCGTCAGCGCCATCCCGATCCCGCCGAGGATCAACGCGGGCAGCAGCGTCCAGAAGTTGGAGTGCAGGCCGATCCGCTGGTAGAAGAGCAGCGAGATCCCGAGCAGCGTCATGCCGCCGCCCATCAGCCAGCGTCCACCGATCCGGTCGGACATCTTTCCGGCGATCGGCGCGATCAGGATGATCAGAACCGTCATCGGCAGGAAGATCGCGCCGGCCTTCGTCGGCGAGTAGCCGAGGATGTTCTGGACGTAGAGCGAGACGAAGAAGAAGACGCCGAACATCCCGAGCGAGACGAGCAGCGCCACGACGTTCGCTCCGACGAAGGAGCCGATCCGGAAGAGCGAGAGGTCGAGCATCGGCAGCCGCTGGCGCGACTCGAGCACGATGAACGCGACGAGCAGCACCGCTGCCACGGCGAAGAGGCCGAGGATCTCGGCGGAGGCCCAGCCCTTCGCGTTGCCCTCGATCAGCCCGTAGCTGAGGGCGAACAACGCGAGCCCGGAGGTGAGCAGCCCCGGCAGGTCGATGCTCTGCTCGCGGGACGTGTCGCGCGACTCGGTGATCACGAGCTGGGAGACGACGATGCCGAGGATCCCGATCGGCACGTTGACGTAGAAGATCCAGTTCCACCCGATGTTGTCGACGATGAGGCCGCCGACGAGCGGGCCGATTGCGAGCGCGAGCGCCGAGACGCCCGCCCAGATGCCGATCGCCTGGCCGCGCTGCCGCGGCGGGAACGTCGCGGTGATGATCGACAGCGTCGCGGGATTCATCAGTGCGGCGCCGATGCCCTGGGCACAGCGCGCACCGATCAGAAAGCCGGCGTTCGGGGCGAGCCCGCAGGCGAGCGAGGACGCCGAGAAGACGACGAGGCCGATCACGAAGATCTTGCGCCGGCCGAACATGTCGGCGAGCTTGCCCCCGGTGATCAGCAGCGCTGCGAAGACGAGCGCGTACCCGGTGACGATCCACTCGAGCTCCGAGATCGAGATCTTCAAGTCCTTCCCGATCGAAGGCAGCGCGACGTTCACCACGGTGTTGTCGAGCATGATCATGAAGAGGCCGAACGCGACTGCAACGAGCGTCCACCACTTCTTGTTCTCCTCTGCGAAGAGCCGAGCCCTCATCTGTCTCCTTTCGCTGTTAGCGGCCACTAAGTTAGCGGCTACTAGCATTGCTGCGCCGAAGGCGCACTAGGCTCTCGTCGTGGCCGACGGCTTCATCTGGCGCCCGAGTGCGGAGCTCGTCGAGCAGGCGAATGTGACCCGGCTCGCGCGGGTGCTGGGGGCGGCGGACTACGACGAGCTGCACCGGATCTCGGTCGAGGAGCCCGATCGCTTCTGGCCTGCCGTGATCGACGATCTCGGAATCGAGTTCTCCCGTCCCTGGGACGCGGTCGTCGATGCGTCGCGCGGGCCGGAGTGGGCGACATGGTTCGTCGGCGGCCGCCTGAACGTCGCCCGCGTGTGCCTGCACCGCTGGGCGACCGAGCGGCCGGACGAGGAGGCGCTCGTGTGGCGGAGCGAGGACGGCCGCCGCGAGTCG
>JAOPYX010000106.1 GCA_025964535.1 Actinomycetes bacterium
CCGACCTCGCGACCTGGCTGCGCACTCACACGAGCAGGTAGCCCGGGCCTTACGGAAAGACGTAGGGGATCGTAAGCGTCGCGGCCGTCAGGAGCACGATCGACACGACGCGGATCGCTCCGTCGGCTGCCGTGCGACGTCCGAGCCAGGCCAAGCCCCAGAAGAGCGGCGGGACGAGTAGGCCGAAGCGTCCGATCGACGTGAACGCTCCGCTGAACAGCGGCAAGACGACGACCGCCACCCCGCCGACGAGCCACGGGAGCGGCGCGCCGGCGCGACGGGCCGCCGCGAGCAGGACGAGGTACACGAAGAAGCAGGCAAGGTCCCGCACCACCCAGGCGCTGTGCCCGAACGCGGCCGGCAGGCTCGTGAAGGCGCGCACGAACCCGAGCGGCGAGAAGCTTCTGCCCCAGGCCTCCTGGGCGTGGTTCCACGCGAACGGATCGTGGACGATGACGGCCAGGCTCACGGGGAACGACGCGAACGCGGCGACAGGGGCGAGCACCGCGCCCACCGCGAGCCCTCGTTGCAGCGCGGAGGCGCCGACGCGCCGGGACCACGCGCTGGCGAGGATGGGAAGCACGACGAACAAGCCCTCGGGACGTGCGAGTGCGGCGACCGCAGCGCAGATCGCGGCGGTCGACCAGCGGCCACGCACGGCGGCGAGACCGGCGAGCGCGATCGCGCCGAGCACGATGCTCTCCGGGTAGCTCATCGAGAAGACGTATCCGAGCGGGAAGATCGCCACGTAGATCGTCGCCCGCCGTGCGAGCGAGGGGCCCAACAGCTCGCGCGTGAACGCTTCGAACGCTACGAGCGTCGCGAGGAGAGCTCCGTTGGAGAGCAAGAGACCGGCGGTTGGGTACCCGATGCCGAGCGAGTGCACGAGCCGAAGGAGAATCGGGTAGAGCGGAAAGAACGCCGGGTCGCTCTGCCGCCCCGGGATGAGCAGGTAACCGTTGGAGGCGATCATGCGATACCAGCGGCCGTCCCAACCGGCGAGCAGACCCAGTGGATGCGTGCGCTCGTTCTTGCCGAGGTAGCCGCTGAGGCCCGCGCTGTGAGCGACGAGGGCCGTGGCCAGCACGACCACACGGCCGCCCGCCCACCAACCGAGAATCCATGCTCGCGCTCGCAGCCAGGCGGTCGCCTGTACGAGCCACGATTCCTCGGGCAGGAGAGTCGGCTGTGCGTCCATTACCCGAGGCCGCGAGTGCTCAAGAGGTGCTGCGTCACGCGTTCCAGGCTGATCACGCTGTGGCCGTACAGCCGCCTGTCGGTGAACGAGAGCCCGATCGGCTTGCCCGTGTGCTCGGCGAGATGGACGATCAGCAGGAGTCGGTTCCCCATCGGGACACGCAGGAGCAGGGGGCCTTGGCCCATGGCCCTGCCGAGCGAGACGCTCACCCCGCCCGCGGACTGCGCGGCGGCTGCGATCTTGGCCGCCAGTAGCCGGGGGCAGCCGGCCAGCGCAAGCTGGGCACGCGTCAGCAACGCCCGCTGGCCACGGCTTCGACCGAGCACGTCGAGATCGTGCGGGAGAACCCTGATCACGCTCGACCCGCCGCCCATTCGGAGGACGGTGCCCCGATCGGAGCCACCGGCGGACGTCGGAAACCACGTCTGCACGCACGTTGCGTGCACCGGCCGGCCCGCGCCGATGCTGAACGTGCTGACGGCGAGCCGGTAGCGATACAGCCATTGGGCCGCGCGGGCTGCGACGAGAGCGGACGGCTGCGGTTGCGGCAGCGCCTCTGCTTGCACGACCCAACCCACCCCGAAGGCGGTCGCGCCCACCGAGACTGCGGCGAGCAGAGTCGCGAGGAACGGTCGCACCCATGGAATGTAAGGGGGAGCGACTGAACTCGGACTTAACGCCGGTTACCCGCTGGTTACCGCTGCGACGCGCTACGGTTCGGGCATGGCGGGTCGCGACGAGCGGCGCGACCGGGACCTCGACGACTGGTTCGACGAGCCCGCACCTCCGCCTGCGCGTCGAGCGCGCCCGAGGCAGACGCGAGCGGACGGTGTTGCGCCGCAGTCGGAGCAGTCGACCGGCGAGGACTGGCTCGGCGGAGATGCGAGGCCTGCGCGTCGTCCTCGCCCGGGTCTGCCAGGCCCGCTCTCCGAGCCTCGGCTTGCGATCGCGGCCGCCATTGCGCTCGTCCTTCTTCTCGTGGTCGGCCTCGCTCTCGGCGGTGTGTTCAGCAGCGCGACTCCGCGGCGCGCTGCCACCACGATCATCTCGACGCACGCGGCGAACACCACCGCGCCATCCACGGTGACACAACCGGCGTCCGGCACCGTCGCTGCGCCTTCCATCCCGCTCAAGCCCGCCGACCAGGGCCCTGCCGTCAAGGTGCTGCAGCGAGCGCTGGCGAGCCTCGGCTACTCGCCCGGGGCGGTCGACGGAACCTACGGGCCCTCGACGCAAAGCGCCGTTGCGCAGTTCCAGGCCGCCTCCAACCTCACGCCCGACGGCATCCTCGGCCCGAAGACGCTCGCCGCGCTGCGCGCCGCGCTCAAGCGTCACTGAGCGCCCGGTCGCGCGCGCATGCGCCGAGAGACCACAGCGCTCGTCCAGGCCGAGCCTCGACGCCGCGCCTCGACGACCTCGATCCGTCTGCCGGGACGCCGGCGAAGCCAGCGCACGAAGCCGGCGTGACTGCCGACCCCGACGTGATCGAGGCGGTCGAAGCCCGCGGCAAGCGTCACCGGGCTCGACCATGACCCCCGGTCGTACGTCGTCACGCGAACGCGCTCTTCGCTTGCGCGTGAGTCGTGCCATGCGAAGACGGCAAGGTCGCTGCCCCCCGACGCAACGCCCACCGAGCCGAGGCCTTCGCCCGCGTCGAGCGTGAACGGATGCTGCCATGTGCCGTCCGGCGGGAGCACCGCGACGCGAACCTTGCGTGACGGATTGGCCTGCTCGATCCAGCTGGCGAGCGTCGTGCCGTTCGGCGTCACGACGACCCGCGGCGACCAGATCGGTTCCATCCGTTCGTCGAGCGTGGAGACGCGCCAGCGGGATCCGGAATACGACGCCACCCGTAACAGCAGCCGGTTGGCGCGCCACTCGGTGAACGCCACGGCGGCGCGCCCGTGCGTGTTGACCGCTGCAGCGGTCGCTTCGGCATCTCCGGCCGGGACTGACAGTGTCGCGACGCGTCCGGCGGCGCCGTTCTTTCGGAGGAGGGCCCGCACATGGCCACGCTGCCCGTCGAAGTACAGCCACGCGACGACGCTGTACCGACCCTGGCTATGAGCTCGTGCGACGGCGCCGCCGGCCGGGGTGGGTGTGAGGCCCGGCGGGACGCGGTAGACGAGGACGCCGTTCACCGAGATCGGTGGCGTGCCGGTCGCTTTGCCGACGAGTCGAGACCAGTGCCGGCGCGCCGTGTGCGTGACCACGACCGTCTCGATGTGCCGCGCGAGGAGGAAGGCACGCAATCGTGCTCCGCCGAGTGCAGGCCCGTCGAGCTGTGGCAGGACGTCGTCGGCGAGCCGAGCAGCCGTCGGCTCTGCGGCGATCTCCGGCGGCACGAACGGCGTCGCCGGAGCGGCCAGCGCGAATCCCATTCCTGTCGCCACCTGCCAATAGCTCGCGTTGGAGTGATCGCCGGTGGGCAGCACGAGCACGTTCGAGCCCGGTCGGACAATGTTTCTCCAGCCCAGAGTCGTGAAGCCGCGTGGAACATGCGGCGTCGACCAGGCGAATGCATCCGTCACCGCCCAGGCCCCGGGCAGGCGCGACGCGGTCCAGAAGTTCGGGAGCAGGGATACGACGACGAGCGCGGCCGCGACCGGTCCGACGCCGCGTCGATGGGGGCGTGCGAACCAGATCGCACAGAGGCATGCGGCAGCGAGTGCGGCGAATACCGACAGCCGAACGGGCAGCGCGTTGCGGAGCACCGGTAGGTGCGCGAGCGAGAGCGGGATGTCGAAGACCGGGCGGCCTCCTGCGGTCAGCGTCGGCCCGAGCGAGAGCAATAGCGCGCCGAGCAGCAACACTCCGGCGATCCATGCTCCTCGGCGCCAGGAGGCACGCACCGCTGCCACCGAGATCACGAGAAGCGGGAGCCCGAGATAGGCGTCACGCTCGCCGATGTTGCCGACGAAGTGTTGCGACACCGTGCGTGCAGCGTGGGCGCTGCCGAGCAGAAGCGTCGGCGTCGGCACGAGGACGTTGAAGAGGTCGGTCGCGTAGTTCGAGGGTGAGGAGCGAAGAGGCGCGTGCGCGCCCGTGAGTGCGAGGACGCCGAGCGGGAGCAGCACCGGCAAGCAGGCCGCGTATGCGGCGGCGACGAGTGCCCCCGCGTGGCGGAAGGCTCTTCTCTGTGAGCCGCCGCCGGCGATCGCGACGGCCAGGACGAGGACGGAGAGAAGCGTGAAGTCGACGAACAGCTCCAGTGACGAGCCGAGCAGGACGAGCAGCAACGCGGCGAATCCGGCGACGAGCCGGCGAGCGGTCGTCCGGCCACGCACGTAGCGCACCACGAGCCAGGCCAGCAGCGGAATCGGGAACACGAGCACGAGGTTCAGATGCTGCGAGAGCGTGTGGCCGAGCATGTACGGCGACAGGCCGAACACGAGCGCGCCGAAGAGCGAAGGGAGCGGACGACCGGTCAGCTCATGGCAGAGCAGATAGCCGGCGCCTGTCGCGAGCACGACGGCGAGGATCATCAAGACGTTGAACGCGACGAGCGGGCCGGCCGCGAGCGTCAGCGGCAAGGCGATGAGCGAGGCAGCCGGGATCGTCGTCATCCACAGCGTCGAGAAGCCGCCGGGCGCCCAGAGGAGATGCGTATAGAGCGGGTCGACGCCGTGGTGCACCGCCCACGGCCACCAGGCGAGTGACCACGTCATGATCTGGTAGTCGGACGCGGGGTTGCGACCGACGGCTGCGCTACCCGGGTGCAGCACGACCGTCGTGCCGACGAGGACGCAGGTCACGACGGCGGAGAGCACGCACGCGACTGCGAATCCGGCTGCGGGAGCGCCCAGCCGGTCGAGGAAGCGGATCCGGCGGCCCTCCGCTGCCATGGCAGGACGCTATGTCTGCCCGTCTGAAGCGCTCCTGAACCGCGCTCGCGATACTGCGGCGATGCGAGCGCGTTCCTTGCTTCTCATCGTTGCCGTGGCGACCGTCGCTGCGGCCTCCGCGAACGCATCGCTCGCTCGAACCGCCACCGCGACCGGCGTGATCGCCTACGGCTACCCGTACACGCACCGATGCCCAGGTGCGGGAATCGCGAAGAAGGTCGACCGGTGGGGGATGTACATGTGCAACTGCACGTCGTACGTCGCGTGGGCCCTTGGTGCGAACGGACAGCGCATCGACTGGTTCGTTCCGGGCGCGATGGACGCGAAGAACTGGGCGAACGTCGCGCGCCACGCAAAGATCCCCGTCGGCGCGGTCCCGCGCGTGGGTGCGGTTGCCGTCTGGCCGCGACAGTCGCGGTTCGGGCACGTCGCGTACGTCACACGGATCGAGCCCGACGGCTCGTTCGACGTGAGCGAGTACAACCCGCCGGGCGAAGAAGGGATCGACCCGTTCGCGTTCGACGTCCGTCGGGGCGTCACGCGTGACGGCGCGTTGTTCGTCTACGTGCCGGCGCGCTCGAGCTAGCGCACGCGGATCGCGAACACGTCGGCGACGGCGCGCGTCCCCTGGCGCCCGCCGATGAGCAGCGCTTGCCCGGGAAGTGCGGCGACCGCGGCATCGGCGACCGGCGCTGCGCCAGATACGGCACGCGTAGTGCCCGCGCCGGCGTCGATTCGCGTGACGGTGGACACGGTTGCTCCGCTCGCGTCGATCCCCCCGACGACGTAGACCGCTCCGCCGACTGTCACCGCGCCGGCGTGCGCGATCGCAGTGGGCAGATGAGCGAGCAACGTGACCCGACCTGTCGCCGGATCGAACGTGTAGACGTTGGAGCTGGGCACGGTCCCGTCGATCCCGCCGGCGATCACGAGCTTGCCGGACTGCACCGCGACCGCCGCATAGCGGAGGCCGTGCGGCAGGTGTCCGACGAGCCGGAGGTGCGTGCCGTCGCTGGTCGCGTAGATCTCTGCGCGCGGCGTGTGGTCGTCATAGCCCCCGACGAGATACACGGTTCCCCCGCTCGAGGCGGACGTGACGTCCGAGAGCGGATGCGGGAGCCGACCGACGACGGCGCCCCGGCGCGTTGCCAGGTCGAACGCTTGGATGCTCGAGCTGCTGTGGCTCGCACCGCCTCCGAAGACGAAGAGCCGCTTGCCGACGAGCGCACCCGCCGCATCGTGAAACGGTTCCGGCAGCGAGCCCAGGGACGTGAGCGAGCCTGACGCCGGGTCGAGCCGGAAGACGCCGTTCGTCGAGGAGCCGCCGGCGTCGAGGCCGCCGGCAAGGAGTGCCGTGGAACCCGACGCGACCGCGACCTCGCGCTGCACGGGCGCGGTGAGCCGATAGCCGGCGGGCTGCACGCTCACCGGCGAGCCCGCGGTGGCGTTGCTCGAGCTTCGCGCCGGAGACCGCAGCAGTGCGCGGATGGCGGGCACGCGCTGTGCGTCGGCCGTCTTGAGCAGATCCATCCCGTCCGGCGTATGGAGATAGCCGGGGCCCGTGCCGGGAAGGTCGGTGTGCCCGTACTGCCAGACGATGCGGTGGGTCTTGATGCTGATGATCACGATGCGGTGGCGGAAGTCGTCGTTGATCGCGATCAGCCCAGGGCCGACAGGCAACGCGAGGGAGGGGTGGTCGAGTGCGCCGGGGCCGGACGCGGGCCCGTAGCGCCAGAGCACCTTCCCGGTGCGAGTCATGATGATCGCGTGTCCGGGGCGCGCATAGTCCGCGAGCAGGATCCGGTTG
>JAOPYX010000110.1 GCA_025964535.1 Actinomycetes bacterium
GGCAGCAGCGCCTCCCAGAGCCCCGCCGGATCCTTCAGCTCGGCCTCGACCGCACCGCCGCCGGCCTGCTGCACGCGCACCGCCTGCGCCTCCGGCCGAAACGCACGCACGACGACGCCGCCCTTCGTCTCGTGGGCGCCGAGCGTGCCGTGGGGATTTGCGCCGAGCTCGATCACCGAGTTGCATTCGCCTGTTCGATCAGGCGATGTATCCCCGCGACGGGGATCCCAACCCACTCGGGCCGGTTGTCGAGCTCGTAGCGCAGCTCGTAGACGGCCTTCTCCAGCTCGTACACCGCGAGGAGCCGCTCGACCGCCCCGGGCCCGGAGGGCATGAGAGACGGGTCGACGGTCTCGAAGTACCCCGCGAGGAACTGCTGCCGCGCTTGTTCCTCCCAGCCGTCCGGCGCCTCGGTGCCGCGGACGATGGAGGATGCGATCGACGCGTACGCAAACGAACGGAGCATCCCGGCGACGTCGCGCAGCGGCGAGCGCTTGCGCCGGCGCTCGGCGAGCGAGCGTGCAGGCTCCCCTTCGAAGTCGAGGATCACCCAGTCGTCCCCGGCCCAGAGGGTCTGGCCGAGGTGATAGTCCCCGTGCGTGCGGATCACCTTCCCGGACGACGCGGCGGGCGCGAGCATCCGGAGCTGTTCGCGCACTTCTTCGCCGCGGCCGAGGATCGGCGCGAGCCGTTCGTCGTCCTCCGGCAGGTCGACGAACATGCGCTCGATCTCCTCGTCGACGGTCGCGGTGAGCAAGCCGAGAGCCTCGACGCTCGGGGTCTCCGGGCTGAACGCGGGGTCGGACGGATCGGAGGCGAGCGTCGTGTGCATCGTCCCCGTGACTGCGCCGAGCCGCCGTAGGCGCCCAAGGAATGCGTCGGGTGCTGTCGCGATCTCGTCGAGCGCGAGATCCCAGCCGTCGATGCCGTTGCTGACGAACTGCTGGAGGATTCCGAGCGTTGCGCTGATCGGGCCGCCGGAGTACTGGTACCAGCCGCCGAGCCGCGCGATGTTCGGGAAGCCGTGCTCGGTGAGGAAGCGCAGCATCTCGAGCTCGGGATTGATGCCGGCCTCGAGCCTGCGGAACGCCTTGAGGATCAGCTCGTCGTCGAACACGATCGACGTGTTCGACTGCTCCGTACCGACCGGACGCGCCTCGCTCAGCTCGCGTCCGAGCCCTGCGAAGCCCTCGACCGGCCGGAACTCGAGGATTCCCTCGGCGCCGTGCAGGGTGAGGCCCGAGCGCATCGCGCTCACGAGCTCACGCGCGAGTTGCGGCTCGTCGAGGCCGTCGAGCTCGAGCTCGCCCTCCCTGAGCATGTAGAGCAGCTGGTAGGTGTCGTGCGTGCCGGTCTCGTAGCTGAGCTCGACGACCGCCAACGCGAACTGGGGCTCAGAGGTGCGCAGGACGATCGAGTCGAGCACCAGAGCGTGCGTGACGGCGCGCGACTTCGCGCCGTACCAGCGCTGCCGGGTGACGTATTCGATCAGCTCCCGCTCGTCCAACCTTCATAGCTCCTTCCGCAACTGGAACCAGAAGAACCCACGCGGTGCGAACGTCAGCAGATACGGAAGCTCGCCGATCGCCGGGAAGCGCGTGCGTCCCAGCATCTCCTCGGGGACGAGGCCGGCGAACGCCGAGAGGTCGAGCTCGACCGCCTGCGCCGAGCGGGCGACATTGTGCACGCACAGCACAATGTCCTCTTCCCAGCGCCGGATGTGCGCGAAGATCCGCGGATTCTCGGAGCGGAGCGGCTCGTATGTGCCGAGCCCGAACACCGGATGCTCCTTGCGCAGCGCGATGAAGCGATGCAGCCAGCGCAGCAGCGAGGTGGGCGTGCGCAGCTGGGCCTCGATATTGATCGACTGGTAGCCGTAGACCGGATCCATCAGCGGCTGCAGGTAGAGCTGCGCCCAGTCGGCCCGGGAGAAGCCTGCGTTGCGGTCGCCCGTCCACTGCATCGGAGTGCGAACCCCGTCCCGGTCGCCGAGATAGACGTTGTCGCCCATGCCGATCTCGTCCCCGTAATAGAGCACGGGTGAACCCGGGAGGGAGAAGAGGATTGCGTGCATCAACTCGATCTCGTCCCGGCCGCCCTCAAGGAGCGGCGCCAGTCGGCGGCGGATGCCCAGGTTGATCTTCATCCGGGGATCCTTGGCGTACTCGGCGTACATGTAGTCGCGCTCCTCGTCCGTGACCATCTCGAGGGTCAGCTCGTCGTGGTTGCGCAGGAAGAGGCCCCACTGCGCGTTCTTCGGGATCGGCGGGGTGCGGTCGAGGATCTCGTACATGGGTGTCGCCTCCTCGCGCCGCTCCGCCTTGAACATGCGCGGCATCACCGGGATGTGGAACGCCATGTGACACTCGTCGCCGTCGCCCTCGCCGAAGTACTCGACGACGTCCTCCGGCCACATGTTCGCCTCGGCGAGCAGCACGCGGTCGGGGTAACGCGCGTCGACTTCCGCGCGCACGCGCTTGAGGTATTCGTGCGTGCGCGGCAGGTTCTCGCAATCCGTGCCGTCCTCTTCGTAGAGATACGGAACGGCGTCGAGCCGGAAGCCGTCGATGCCGAGGTCGAGCCAGAAGCGCAGCACGTTCAGCATCGCCTCCTGCACTTCCGGGTTCTCGTAGTTGAGATCCGGCTGATGATGGAAGAAGCGGTGCCAGTAGTACTGGCCGCGCAGCGGGTCGAACGTCCAGTTGGACGGCTCGCTGTCGATGAAGATGATGCGCGCTTCGCGATACAGCTCGTCGGTGTCGGACCAGACGTACCAATCGCCCTTCGGCCCGGTGGGATCGCTGCGCGACTCCTGGAACCAGGGATGGTCGGACGACGTGTGGTTCATGACGAGGTCGGCGATGACGCGTATGCCACGCTGGTGCGACTGCTCGACGAACTCCTTGAAGTCTTCGACGGTGCCGTAGTCGGGGTGCGTCGTGAAGAAGTCGGCGATGTCGTAGCCGCCGTCCCTGAGCGGCGATTGATACATCGGCAACAGCCACACGCAGTCGACCCCGAGCCACTGCAGGTAGTCGAGCTTGTCGATCAGGCCCCGGAAGTCGCCGGACCCGTCGTCGTTGCCGTCGAAGAAGCCGCGGATGTGTACCTCGTAGAAGACCGCGCGCTTGAACCATTGCGGGTCGCGTTCGAACCACTGCTCGCTCATGCGGTCATCCACCAATCCTCAGGACGTGACTCTGGCCGGGTGCGAGGCGAACGTAGTTGCGTCCGATGTGCCACGTCCAGTCCGCGTTGTCATCGGCGACCAAGTCGTGCACGCGGTACGCGGGCGGCAGTCCGGTCGAGGCCGGGAGAATGCACACGCCTTCCTGGGTCGCGAACGGGTCGAGGTTGACGACGACGACGACCGAGTTGTCGCCCGTACGCTTCAGATAGGCAAAGAGGCTGTCGTTCTCCGTCTCGAGAAACGTGAGGTTGTCGAGGTACTGCAGCGCCCGGTTGTCGCGACGCGCACGGTTGAGCGCGGCGACGAGCGGCAGCAACGGCCCGTCGAGGGCGCGCGTCTTCACCTCGTACTTCTCCGAGTCGAGGTACTCCTCCGAGCCCGGCTTCGCAGGCACGTTCTCGAAGTGCTCGTAGCCCGAATAGATGCCGTACGACGGCGACAGCGTGCTCGCAAGCACGAGTCGCGCCTCGAACGCGGGCCGCCCGCCGGCGACGAGGTACTCGTGGAGGATGTCCGGCGTGTTCGCGAAGAGATTCGGCCGGTACGTCTCCTTCCACTCGAGCAGCTGTGCAATGAACTCCAGCAGCTCCCAGCGCGTGTTCTTCCACGTGAAGTACGTGTAGCTCTGCGCGAAGCCCACCTTGCCGAGCGTTGTCATCATTACCGGGCGTGTGAACGCCTCTGCGAGGAAGATCACGTCGGGATGCTCACGGCGCACCTCGTCGATCAACCACTCCCAGAACGGCACGGGCTTCGTGTGCGGATTGTCGACGCGGAAGACCGTGACACCGCGGTTCACCCACGAGAGCACGACGTCGCGCAACGCCTCCCAGAGCCCCTTCCAGTCCTCGGAGTCGAAGTTGACGTTGTAGATGTCCTGATACTTCTTCGGCGGGTTCTCCGCGTACTTCAACGTCCCGTCGGGGCGGCGGTTGAACCACTCGGGGTGCGCCTTCAGCCACGGATGGTCGGGCGACGTCTGGATCGCGAAGTCGAGCGCGATCTCGATGCGGTGCTTCTTCGCGGCTACACAGAGTTTCTCGAATTGCGCGGTCGTCCCGAGCTCCGGATGGATCGCGTCGTGGCCGCCTTCGTCGGAGCCGATAGCCCACGGGCTTCCGGGATCGTTCGCTCCCGCTTCCAAGGCGTTGTTCCGCCCCTTCCGGTTCGAGAGCCCGATCGGATGGATCGGCGGCAGGTACACGACATCGAAGCCGAGCTCGGCGAGCTGTGGGAGCACCGCGCGCACGCCGTCGAAGCCACCCCATGAACGCGGAAAGAGCTCGTACCAGGAGCCGAAGCGCGCGAGCTCACGGTCGACGTCGACCTCGTAGGTCTGCGACCAGGTCTTCTCCGCGCGGTCGCCCGCAGGAGCTGCCAGCGCACCCTCGACCGTGACCTGCTCGACTCCGAGCAGCACCGCGCCTTCGGAGAGCTCGCCGGCGAGATCTTTCTGCCCGGCGTCGACCTTGCGCCGGAGCTCGTGCTGGAACGACGCGACCCGGTCCACCCAGGCCTCGACGCGATAGCACCACGCTCCGGCACGGTCGACCTCGAAGGAGCCGGCCCACTCGTCGTTCCCGAGCGGCTCGAGCGGCGCCTCGAGCCAGCGGGTCGCACCGGTGGGCTTGTAGCGCACGGCGGCGCCGAGGAGCTCGTGCCCGTCGCGGAAGATCCGGGCGGTCACCTCGACGCGATCGCCAACGGTGCGCTTCACCGCGTAGCGTCCGCAGTCGACCTGGGGCGTCACCCGCTGGATCTGGATGCGTGGCGGAGGCTCGGTTGTCTTCGGGAGAGGCACGTCGTGAAGGGTTTCGAGGATACGTGGAGTTCAAACCGCAAAGTAGGGTCGGACATCGTGAAGCTGCCACGCTCGGCCGGAGTGTTCCTGCACCCTACGTCGCTTCCGGAGGGCAACCTCGGCGATGACGCATACCGCTTCGTCGACTGGCTCGAGGCGGCCGGCCAGTCGTGGTGGCAGGTGCTTCCGCTCGGACCGCCCGACGAGTTCGGCTCGCCGTATCGCGCCGCTTCCGCCTTCGCGGGGTCACCGGGGTTGCTCGCCGATCCGAAGGCGCACGTCTCGGCAGACGAGGTGGAGGACTTCGTGGCGCGCCATCCGTACTGGACCGGGGAGTGGGCGCACTTCGCCGGCGCCGGAGCGATCGCCGACCAGGTGCGCTTCGAGCGGGAGTGGAACGCGCTGCGTGCCTATGCGCGCGACCGCGGCATCCGCCTGATCGGCGACGTGCCGATCTACGTCTCCGACGCGGGCGCAGACGTCGAGGCGTGGCCCGAGCTCTTCGCCAAGGGCGAGGTCGCAGGCGCACCGCCCGACGCGCTGACGGCGGACGGACAACGGTGGGGCAACCCGCTCTACGCGTGGCCCATACACCGCTCGACGGGCTACCGCTGGTGGATCGAGCGCTTCCGCCGCGCCTTCGAGCTCGTCGACCTCTCACGCGTCGACCACTTCCGCGGCTTCGTCTCGTACTGGGCGATTCCCGAGAGCCACAAGACCGCCCGCCACGGCAAGTGGAAGCGCGGCCCGGGCGCCGAGCTCTTTCGTGCAGTGGAGGACGCGCTCGGATCGCTGCCGCTGATCGCCGAGGATCTCGGCGTCATCACGCCTGCCGTGTACCGCCTGCGCGACGAGTTCGGGCTTCCGGGCATGGCGGTGCTGCTCTGGGCGTTCGGCCGCTCACGCAACAACCCGCACGCATTGCGGAACCACCGCGAGAACCAGGTCGTGTACACGAGCACGCACGACACCGATACAGCCGTCGGCTGGTTCACGGCCCTCGACAAGCGCGCGCGCGAGGCGACCGGCCTCGACCCGGCCGAGCCGCACTGGGGATTGATCGAGCTCGCCTGCGTATCCCCAGCCTCGCTCTCGGTCGCTCCGGTGCAGGACGTGCTCGGGCTCGGCAGCGAAGCCCGCATGAACCGGCCCGGCACGGCCGAGGGAAACTGGTCGTGGCGCCTGAAGCGCGGCCAGCTCACGGACGAGCACGCCGCACGCCTGCGCGACGAGACCGCGCGCGGCAACCGCCTGTCGCGCTGACGTCACCCCTCTGTCACCGCTCGTTCTCGGAGCCGTTCCCCATGTGAACGGCGCGCCTCACGAGGATCGACGCGTCCAGTCAACTCCACCAAGGGGGAGAGATGAACCGTCGCATCCTGTGGATGCTTCCGGTCGGCGGCGCTGCAGTCCTGGCCGCAACCAGCCTTGCATCGTCGAACGATGGGCCGGCGCTCACGAGCGTCCCGGCAGCAAACGTCAAGGCGGTGGGCTACTCGCCGTCGCACAAGCTCGCGCCGGAGCTCATGCAAGTCGCCGTCGCGCAGGGCTCCACTCCACTCGAGAACCCGAATGGCCTCACCCGCTTCTACGGGTATCAGAACGACATCGTCAGCCCGGACGACCCGCTGCTGCCGCAGATGGTGCCGACGGCGACGGTGCCGAACGAATCGCAGAAGACCGAGCCCGACAAGAACACGTACCTCGTGCTGAAGAAGGGGCTCGCAGGAGGCGACCCGCAGTACGACTACGGCTCGCACTTCTTGTTCCAGGGGCACGAGATCGCGACCCGCGTGAACGGCGTCCCGCAGGGTTACGTCACTCGCATCAACCTCGACGCCAACGCGCAGCACCGCGTCACGCTCGTTGCAACGCAGGATTCGAACGGCAAGCCGTTGCCGACGATCGACGGCTCCACGTGGGATCCGTTCGCCCAGCGGCTGCTCTTCACCTCCGAGGGCAACGGCTCGAGCACGGGCGGCACCTGGCAGGCCACGCTCGACGTGCCGGCAAAGGTCGACGACCTCACGGCGTCGCTCGGCCGTGGCGGCTTCGAGGGCATTCAGAACGACTCGGCCGGCAACGTGTGGATCGTCGAGGACATCGGGGGCTCGAACAAGGTCGACGCGTCCTCCGCCTCGACGCCGGCGAAGCGCCCGAACTCGTTCGTCTATCGCTTCGTGCCGGACAACCCGTCCGATCTGACGAAGGGAAAGCTCCAGGCGTTGCAGGTGCTCCGTCCTGACGGAAGCCCGATCACGTTCGAGAGCCAGCTCCCTCTCAACAGCCCCGATCAGCTCGCGCTGCACACGTACGGCACGTCCTTCGAGACGCGCTGGGTGACGGTGCACGACACGGCGACCGCTCCGGCGGGCGGGTTCGACGCCAACGCGGCGGCGAAGCTCGCGCACGCTACGCCGTTCAAGCGTCCGGAGAACGGGGTCTTCCGTCCCGGGACGAAGTTCACCGAGTTCTACTTCGACGAGACGGGCGACACGAACGCGACCAGCCCGGAGAATGCGTCCGCAGGCGGCTGGGGCTCCCTCATGAAGCTCACGCAGTCGAGCACGACCGCGAACAGCGGCCGCCTCTCGCTCGTCTACGCGAGCAACGCGTCGACGGCGGGCCTGGACAACGTCCAGTTCCTCGGCCGCGACTCGCTCGTCGGCGTGCAGGACATGGGCGACACGCTGCACACGCAGACGAAGTCGCTCGACTCGGGCTACGTCTGGGACCTGAATGTCGACTACTCGAAGTCGACGGCTCCGGCCCCGCTGCGCTGGCTCGCCGAGGGCCGCGATCCGTCGGCGACGATCGACTCTGCCGCCGGTGGCTACGGCAAGAACGACGGCGACAACGAGATCACCGGCGTGCACGTCTCGGACGGCGACCCGACGGTCGCCGGGATCCTCGGCGCGAAGATCCCGCAGGTCTTCGACAGCTCGAAGTGGCGCTGGTTCTGGAACGAGCAGCACGGCGACAACGTCGCCTGGGAGGTGCTGCCGGTGTCGCGCGGCGACCAGCAGGGCAACAACTAGCCCGGCCGTACCCGCATCACACGACGCGAAAGGCCCGGAACTCCGGGCCTTTCGCGTTTCACCGGTCCGTTCCCAGATCGACACAAGCCCTCTCCCCTGCAGCCCGGTTGCCCAGGCACACTCGAAACACGATGCACCGCAAGGTCGAGCCGCTGCTCTGCGAGCTCCACGCACACACGACGTGGAGCGACGGCGCGTTGACCCTCCCGGAGCTGGTCGACCTCTACGGCCGCAACGGATTCGACGTGCTCTGCGTCACCGATCACGTCAACCGCTCCGACGACCCCTGGTGTCCGGCCGGCGCGCCGCCTCGCGGAGTACACGCGGGCAACCACGACGCATACCTCGAGGAGGTCGCTGCGCAGGCCAAGCGCGCGGCCGTCAAGTACGACCTACTGCTCCTTCCTGGCCTCGAGCTGACGGTGAACGACCTCGACCCCTTCCTCGCCGCACACGCCGTGGCAGTCGGCTGCCGCGCCTTCGTCTCCGTCGACGACGGGCTCGAGGCCGCGCTGGAGCGTGCGCGCAGCGAGGGGGCGGCGCTCATTGCCGCCCATCCCTTCCGCGCCCGGCGCGGCGTGCACAACTCGCGCGCGACGATGCGCTTCGACCGAGAATGGCGGGAGCTCGGCGAGCTCGTCGACCGCTGGGAGCTGTTCAACCGCTACGACCTCTTCGCTTCGGTCGCGCGACGCGGGCTGCCTGCTGTAGCCAACGGCGACTTCCACCGTCCCGAGCACCTGCACGGCTGGAAGACGCTGCTGCCGTGCGGGAAGGACGAACGCGCCGTCGTCGATTACCTCCGCTCTGCACGACCGGCGTTTCTCACGCGGGTCGAAGCAGAGCGCGAAGACCTGCGCCGCGCCGCCTGATCCGGTTACGAGACGGCGAAGTAAATCGCGGCCGCGCCGCCGGCGAGGAAGCAGTAGATCGCGAACGGCGTGAGCGTGTTGCGCTCGAAGTAGCGCATGAGGAAGCGCACTGCGAGATACGCGGTGACGGCAGAGCAAAGCGCGCCGACGAGTGCAGGGCCGCGCACACCGTTACCCGTGGGGCCGGCGAGGTCGGGCAGCTTCAAAGCCGCCGCCGCCCCGATGATCGGAGTCGCGAGCAGGAATGCGAAGCGCGCGGCGTCCTTGTGCGAGAGACCGACGAGCAGACCACCGCCCATCGTTGCGCCGGAGCGCGAGAGACCGGGAATCAGCGCGAGCGCCTGTGCGGTCCCGATGAGCACCGTGTCGCGCCACGTCACCGTGCGAGCGATGCGCGTGTCGTCCTCCTCTTCGACGACCGGTGCGCGGCGCCGTAGCAACTCGGCGCCGTAGAGCACGAAGCCGTTGAGGCAGAGAAAGATCGCTGCCGACTGGGCCGAGGCGAACACGCTGCGCAACTTGTGCTCGAGCAACAGGCCGAGCAAGCCAGCGGGGATCGTGCCGACGACGAGCAGCCAACCCAACTTGGCATCGGTGTCTTCCGGAGCGATCTCGCGGTCGCGCAGGGAACGGCCGAGGCCCTTCACGATGCGCACCCAGTCGCGCCAGAAAAACACGAGGAGCACGATCGCGGTCGCGAGATGCGTCGCGACGAGGAACGTTATGAAGAACTTGTCGTTCTGCTGGATGTGCCAGCCGACGAGCCGCGGAAGGATGACGCTGTGCCCGAGGCTCGAGACCGGGAAGAGCTCGGACACGCCTTGCAGCAGCCCGAGCATCGCCGCCTGGAAGTACGAGATCGGCAAGGCCCTACGCCGTCGTGCGTCGCGTGCGGTTGCCGCCCGTGTTGAACCAGGCAAACACGAGACAGGCGACGCCGACGAGGAACGACGCGATGCCGTGCTTGACGTGATGGTGCGCCGACCCGGCCTGGTGGCCCGGGAAGAACGACGGCAGCGACTTCGCCGGCTCCACCCAGTAGACGACACCCACGACGATCAGGACGATGCCGACGGCGATTGCAAGCGCGACGAGAAGCTTCTTGTTATCCACCGGCGGAATAGTACGGCGTGGGCTAGGACGACGTGGTGGGATGCGACGCGTCCGTGAACTCGCGGAACTCGCCGGTCAGCAGGTAGGCAGTCTGTTCGCCGATGTCGACGGCCCGATCGCCGACACGCTCGATGGTGCGGGCCACGACGACCATCCGGAGGCCCCACTCGCGCAGCGACGGCTCGGCCATCACGTCGACCAGGCGTTCGACGAATCGCCGATTTGCGCGGTCGATCAACTCGTCGAGATCCACGAGGCTCTCGGCGCCGGTGAGGTCCCGACGCGCGAGCGAGTCGAGCGCGACACGGAGCATCTCCTCGGCGCGCTCGCCCATCTCGACGAGCACCTCGACGAGCGCGGCGTCGGGGTCAGCATCGGCAACGAGCTGGGTCAGCTTCGCGATGGTCACGGATCCGTCGCCCGTTCGTTCGAGCAGGAGGTTGATGTGGAGCAGGGCAAGCAGCAGGCGCAGGTCGCGCGCCACCGGCGTCTGGAGGGCAAGCAGGGAGTGGATCGAGCGCTCGATCTCGAGGAAGAGCCCGTCGATCTCGTCGTCGTGCGCGATCACCTCGTCGGCGAGCTCGCGATCCGATTCGCGGAGTGCGCGCATAGCGCCGCGCACGGCCGAGAGGACGCGCTCGCCCTCCTGCTGGATCTGGGCCTCGACGCGATCCAGTGCTGCGTCCATGGACATGGCCGACACCGTACTCCCTGCCGAAGACAGCTTCGGGGCTCGTTCACCACTTCGTCACCAAGCCGAAACGATCCCGTTCCCCACCCTCCCCGGGCGCGCTCGTAGCTTCACCGTCGAGAGATTCCGACAGGAGGAGAGAATTCAGATGCGTACCCTTGCACTCATCGCCGCCGCGTTCGCGGCAGTCCTTACGGCCGGCACCGCCGGCGCCACCACCGCGAAACACAGCGGCACGACCCTCGTCGGGGCAGGCAGCACCTTCGTCTTCCCCCTCGTCTCACAATGGATTCCCGCCGTCGGCGCGGCCTACGGCGATGAGCTCCAGTACAGCCCGATCGGCTCCGGCGGCGGCATCAACGCAGTCACCGGCCGCACGGTCGACTTCGGCGCAAGCGACGCACCGCTCTCGCCCGACCAGTTCGCCGCCTGCAAGGGCTGCGCGCAGATCCCGTGGGCCCTCTCGGCCACCTCGGTGATCTACAACGTGAACGGCGTCAAGAATCTGCTGCACATGGACGGCCCGACGCTGGCCAAGATCTTCTCGGGTCAGATCACGTCCTGGGACGACGCATCGATCAAGAAGCTGAATCCGGGCGTTTCGCTTCCGAGCGAGAAGATCGCGATCGTGCACCGCTCCGACAACTCGGGCACGACGTACAACTTCACCGACTACCTCTCGAGCGCGAGCCCGGCCTGGAAGTCTGCGACCGGCACCGGTGTCGCCGTGAACTGGCCCGTCGGCACGGGCGCCAAGGGCAGCTCCGGTGTCGCTGCGGCCGTCAGCCAGACGTCCGGCGGGATCGGCTATGTCGATGTCGCCTACGCCAAGGCCAACCACCTGAAGTTCTTCGCGATGAAGAACCGGTCGGGTAAGTTCACCACCCCCGGCCTGCGCGGCATCCTCGCCGCCGCGACGAGCGACCAGAAGCCCGATGCCAACAACGCCCTGTCGATCGTCAATCCGCCCAAGAAGTACGACCTCGCGTACCCGATCTCGACCTACACGTACGTGATCGTGCCTCTCCAGTCGTCGAAGGCTCCGGAGCTGAAGAAGTTCCTCTTCTGGGCCGTCACCAAGGGTCAGACGTTCGGGCCCAAGCTGCTCTTCCAGCCGATCCCGAAGAACGTCCTCGTGGTCGCAGAGAAGACGATCGCGAAGATCCACACGTAGGCAAGACGTTTGTCCAGCACGGAAATAGCCCCCGACTCGACCCGCCGCCCGTTCACCGGGCGGCGGGTCCGCTTCGGCGATGTATCGCTCCAGGCGGTGGCCGGCACGGCCGCCGCAGCGGCGACCTTCCTCGTCTTCCTGATCGCCTACAAGGTCGTGCGGGGAGCGCAGCCGGCGATCGGGAAGTACGGGCTCGCGTTCGTCACCCGCGTCGCCTGGGACCCCGTCAAGAACGTCTACGGCGCAGGCAGCTTCCTCTTCGGCACGGCGCTCACCTCGCTGCTCGCGCTCGCCATCGCCGCTCCGCTGGCCATCGGCATCGCGCTCTTCCTCACCGAGCTCGCGCCTCGGCGGCTGCGGGCCCCGGTGACGGCGTTGATCGAGACGCTCGCGGCCATCCCGAGCGTCGTCATCGGGCTCTGGGGCATCCTCGTGCTCGGCCCGATCCTGCGAGACCATGTCGAGCCCGCGCTGCACAGCGCGCTGGGCTTCATTCCGCTCTTTGGCTCGCCGTCGTCGACCGGATCGAGCATCTTCACGGCGATCGTCGTCCTGACGATCATGATCCTGCCGATCGTCGCGAGCATCAGCCGCGAGCTCTTCCTCGGCGTGCCGCGCGACCTGAAGGAGGGCGCGCTCGCGCTCGGGACGACGCGCTGGGAGATGGTGCGCGGCGTCATGTTCCCATACGCGCGTGGCGGCATCGCCGCAGCACTGATCCTCGGTCTCGGGCGCGCGGTCGGCGAAGCGATCGCGGTCACGCAAGTGATCGGCGGCGGCCTCGGGATCCAGTTGAACCTCTTCGCCACCGGCGACACGCTGGCGAGCAAGATCGCATCCTCGTATCAGGGCGCGCAGAGCAACATCCAGATCGCGAGCCTCGTCTACCTGGGGCTCATCCTGCTCGTCTTCTCGCTGATCATGAACGTCAGCGCGCAGGTGATCGTGCGTCGGGTCGCGCGGCGACAGGGCGTTGGCCTCAACCGGGGAGGCCTCGGTTGAGCACGCACAGCCTCACCAAGGCATCGCTCCGCGCGGAAGGGCTGCCGCGCCGGCGCGCCGTCAACCGTGCGATGGAGCTCGTCGCGTGGCTTGCTGCAGCTCTCGGCGTGGCGATTCTCGGGGTCGTCGTGTGGTCGGTCGCGCGGCGTGGCGCCGGTGCGCTGAACCTCGACCTGCTCACGAAGACACCCTCGGTCGCGTTCAGCCTGACGCCGGTCAAGCAAGGGCTTGCAAATGCGTTCGCCGGCTCGCTCGTCATCGTCGGCATCGCGACGCTGATGGCGCTCCCGGTCGGCATCCTCGTCGCGATCTACCTGAACGAATTCGCGCGCCCGAGCGTGCGCACCGCGGTGAGCCTCACGCTCGACGTCCTCAACGGCGTCCCCGCAATCGTGATCGGCATCTTCGTCTACGGCCTGCTCGTCCTCGGCCACGGCCAGAGCGGATTCGCGGGATCGTTCGCCCTCGCCTGCATCATGCTGCCGCTCGTCGCCCGATCGACGATGGAGGTGCTCACCCTCGTCCCGATGTCGCTACGCGAAGCGTCCCTTGCCCTCGGCGTGCCGCGCTGGCGGACCACGCTCAGCATCGTGCTGCCGCAGACGATCGGCGGCATCGTGACAGGCACGGTCCTCGCCGTCGCTCGCGTCGCCGGCGAGACGGCACCGCTGCTCTTCGTCTCCTCCCTCGCCGGCACGTCATTGAGCTGGGACCCGCACCACGCACTCCAGACCGTGCCGGTCGCGATCTTCGAGCTGTCGGAGTCGGCTGACCCCGCCGACCACACCCGCGCCTGGGCGGCCGCGCTCGTGCTCCTCATCTTCATCCTGTTCTCGAGCCTCGGTGCACGCTGGCTCGCGACGCGGACCACCCGCCGTCTGAGCACATCTCGGTGATGCAGAGACCCAATGACACGTCTACGATCGAGCGTTCCGTGAAGGTCGAGACACACCGCCAGCCGATGCCGCCGCGCGAACGCCTCGAGCGGATCTTCGCCGTCGAGCACCTCGACGCGCTGTACGGCGGGAAGCCGGCGATCAAGGACGTCTCCATGGACGTCTACAAGAACCTCGTCACGGCGATCATCGGCCCGTCCGGCTGCGGAAAGAGCACCTTCATTCGCTGCCTCAACCGGATGAACGACCTCATTCCGAGCTTCTCGCAGACGGGCTCGATCCGCTACCACGGGCAGGACATCACGGACCCCGGCGTCGATCCGGTCGCGGTGCGCCGCAACATCGGCATGGTCTTCCAGCGGCCGAATCCATTTCCGAAGTCGATTCAGGACAACGTCGCGTGGGGCCTCAAGGTGCTCGGCCTCAAGGACAACCTCGACGAGCGCGTCGAGCGTGCGCTGACGCAGGCCGCGCTGTGGGACGAGGTCAAGGATCGGCTGAAGGCGAGCGCTCTTTCGCTCTCGGGCGGACAGCAGCAACGCCTGTGCATCGCGCGCGCGATCGCAGTCGAGCCCGACGTGGTGCTGATGGACGAGCCGGCATCGGCACTCGACCCGATCGCGACGGCCGCAATCGAGCAGTTGATGCACTCACTGAAGAGCGAGTACACGTTCGTGATCGTGACCCACAACATGCAACAGGCCGCGCGCGTCGCCGACATGACGGCGTTCTTCTCGATCTCCCGCGGCGAGGAAGGGCAGCGCTGGGGCGAGCTCGTCGAGTACGACGCGACCGAGAAGATCTTCACCGCTCCGTCCGACAAGCGGACGGAGGACTACGTCACGGGTCGGTTCGGC
The DNA here is from genome assembly GCA_025964535.1 of Actinomycetes bacterium. Taxonomy (GTDB): domain Bacteria; phylum Actinomycetota; class Thermoleophilia; order Gaiellales; family Gaiellaceae; genus Palsa-739. The sequence goes on from JAOPYX010000110.1 coordinate 14,635, forward strand.
TAGAACGCCAGAGCGGACGGACGAGCGTGTCGGTGACACGTTCGACGAGCCGGACGCAGAGCACGACGAGGGGGCGGCCGAGTCCCACGACCGCGAAGGCTGAGACAGCCGCTACGACGACGCTCGCCAGGATGTCGCCTGGATAGTGCGCGCCGACGAACAGCCGCCCGACGGCGATGAACACCGCCGCCACGAGGAACACGGCTCCTACCAGGGGATCGAGCATCAACACGGCGAAGGCGATCGCGAGCGAAGCGCTCGAATGATCGCTCGGGAAACCCGCGTCAGTCGAGCCCGACCAGGGATGGCTGATCTGGTGTGACTCGTAGGGCCGCGGCCGGTCGTAGATCGCGTGGACGACCTGATCGACGGCGAGCGCCAGAGCCGCCGCCGCAAGTCCGCTGCCGGCCGCGACCTTCCATTTTCGATCGCCGCCGGGGCGGGCGAAGAACCAGAGAGCGACCGTGGCGAGCACCATGCCCGGGATGCTCGCGTTCTCCACGACGTTGAAGAAGCTCCCGACCCAGTGGTGGTGGAGCGAGATGCCGTAGATCGCCTTGAAGATCCGCCAGTCCACTGCGGCAGGGTACTGGGGCCGGGATTACCTGCCGGGCGGGAAGGCACAGACGATCTCGAGGCCCTGGGCGGGCTCGCTGCGCGCCTCCACCGTGCCGCCGGCGGATGTAACGACGTGCTTCACGATCGCGAGCCCAAGGCCCGTGCCGCGCGACGAGCGAGCCAGGTCGGAGCGGTAGAAGCGCTCGAACAACCGCGGGAGATCCGACTCCCGGACGCCGGCGCCGTCGTCGGCGACGGCAAGCACCGGCGCGCCGCTTTCCTGCGTCAGCGTGACCGTGCACGTGCTGCCGGGCCCGGCGTAGCGGATCGAGTTCGCAATGAGGTTCTCGACGACGACGCGGAGCATGCGCGGACGCATCGGCAGTTCGACCTCTGGCCCCGCGGCGACGACGACACGAACCTGAGCGTGCTCGGCCCGGTCGGCGAGGGACGCCACGATCTCCTCGATCACCGGCAGCGCCCGGGTGCGTCCGAGGGTGACGACCGCGCGACCTGTCTCGAGCTCCCCGAGGAAGAGCACGTCGTCAATGAGGTCGCGCGCCTGCTGGATCTCCGCGCGCGCCTTGTCGACGAGCTCGTCGACGTCTGCGCCGGGAAGCGCCGTGCTCTCGAGCAGTACGAGCAGCCTGGCCAGCGGCGTCCGCAGCTCGTGCGACACGGCGGCCGTGAAGCCTGCCCGGAGCTCCTGGTACGCGGAGAGCTCGGGGAGCGCGGCAAGGAAGAGCACGAGCGGCCGTGGCTCGGTGGCCAGGGCGTCTTCCGCGACACGCCGGCCCGGCGTGACGTCGCCGAGCACAGCGGCCGCGGACGAACTGGCGGCGACCAGGCGCCGCTCGCTATCCAGCACGACAACCGACTCCCCGAGCCCCGCGACGAGCGCACGCGCCCTTGCCTCCTCCTCGTTCACCATCCCTTCACCACTCCTCCACCTTCCCGCGACCCGGTCGCACCGCCGTGACTCGATAATGGCACCGATGCCCAGGGTGCTGATCGTCGAGGACGATGAAGTGATCGCGCAGGGCATGGCCCGCCACCTCGATGCGGCCGGATTCGACGCCACGTGGGTCGGGAACGGCGACCAGGGTCTGGCACGCCTCCGCTACGAGAAGCCGGACGTTTGCGTGCTCGATCTGATGCTCCCGGGCACCGACGGCTGGAAGTTGATCGAGACCGTCCGCCAGGAGGGAATCGCGACGCCGATCGTCGTCGTGTCCGCGCGCGGAACCGAGCACGACCGCGTCCATGCACTCGAAATCGGGGCAGATGACTACCTCGTCAAGCCGTTCTCGATGAAAGAGCTCGTCGCACGCGTGCGGGCCGCCGCACGCCGCGGAGCGCGGCGCGAGGAGACGCCGCGCGGCGAGACGATCGAGATTCAGGAGCTTCGCATCGACCCACGGGAGGTGCAGGCTTACGTCGATGGAAAGAGCGCCGAGCTCACACCGACGGAGTTCCGGCTGCTCTACCAGCTCGCACTCGACCACGGCCGCGTCTCGACGCGGGACGAGCTGCTCCAGAAGCTGTGGGGGCGGCGCGAGTCGCACCGCGACCGCACCGTCGACGTCTTCGTTCGCAGGCTGCGCGAGAAGGTCGACCGGCGGGCGTCACGGCACACGTTCATCCAGACGCGCTACGGCGTCGGGTACCGGCTCGAGGCTGTGCCGAAGGACGGGCCTGCCACGAAGTCCGAGGCGTAGCGACTCCGTCACCGCCGGTTCACCAGAGCGACGCCCATAAGGCCTCGCCGGACGCGCACGATCCGGGGCATGACATTCGCAGTGCTCGCCCACAGCCGCTCCGAGACCAACGCCGGCCTCGTTGCGGCCGCGGAGAGCCTCGGCTACTCCGCCTGCCTCCTGCCCCCGCGCGACGCGCTCCGCTATCTCGAGCCCGGAGACGTCGCGCTGGGGCGGCTCGACGTCCGCGAAGGGCTCGACGGGATCGAGAGCGGGATCCCGGAGCTCGAGCGGCTCACGTCGGCCGGCGTCCGGCTCCTCAATCCGCCCGGTGCGCTCGTCGCCGCGCACGACAAGCTCTTGACGGCGCGCGTGCTGCGCCTCTCCGGCGTGCCGCACCCGCACACCTGGCACATCGCCGAGGGCATGCCGACCGAGGCGCCCGAGCTGCCGCTCGTCCTGAAGCCGCGCTTCGGCAGCTGGGGGCGCGACGTCACGCTCTGCCGAACGCAGGTGGAGCTCGACAACGAGCTGGACTCCTTGCGGTTCCGCGGGTGGTTCCGCGAGCACGGCGTCCTCGCGCAGGAGCTCGTGCCGCCGCAGGGCTGGGACCTCCGGTTGATCGTCGCCGGCGATCGCATCGCCGGCGCTGCGCGGCGTCACGCCGGCCCCGGCGAGTGGCGCACGAACGTCTCTCTCGGCGGGTACAGCGAGCCGGCCGACCCACCGCCGCTCGCCCGGGCGCTTGCACTGTCTGCGGCGGCGGCGATCGGTGCCGACCTCGTCGGCGTCGACCTCCTGCCGACCGCCAACGGCTTCCTCGTCGCCGAGCTGAACGGCGCGGTCGACTTCAGGCCGCAGTACGCGCTCGGCCACGGCGACGTGTTCCAGGGCGTCGTCGCGGAGCTCTTGCGCGCCGCTCGCGACCGCGGCGCGCTCTCGGCCGTCGGCGCCTAAAAAAGCGGGCGCGAAGCGCCCATTCCACTAGCAACCTGGTTCGCAACCAGGTCGGCAACGTGTGATCTTCGCCCATGTGCCAGTCGACCTTGTTGCTCAGGAACCAGGTCGCAGCCGTTCAAAAAGCAAGCGGGCCGCGCAGCCCGTTTCAGCTACGGACTGTCTTCGCGGTACGCCTTCGGCTGCAAGCCGGTCTCGACCTGCTTGCGCCCCCCGACCTCGTAGACGATGTCGACGTTCTCGTGCTTGCGATACGAGCCGGCGATGCCGAGCCACATCGACGCCCATCGCCAGAAGCCGAGGCGCCCCTCCTGCGCGATCGGCCGGGGGAAGACGACCGAGCGCCCCAGCAGCTGGTAATCGGAGCCACGGGTTTGCTCGACGCCGTTGACGAACACCTCGAACCGATCGGGAACATGAGAAGGCAGATCAACGAACGAGCGCTCGGCCACGGCCATAGAATGCCCGTTCGGGTGGCACGGAAGCTTGTGTTGATGCTGATGCCGGTCGTCGCGTTGGCGACGGCGGGCGTTGCCGCAGCCGCGAACGGGGGCTTCACCCCGCCGACCCCGCACTCGCCGAACACACGCCACATCAACTCGGCGTACTACCTCATCTTCGGATTCACGGCTGCGATCTTCCTGATCGTCCAGACGGTGCTGATCGTCTTCATCTGGAAATACCGCAGCCGCGGTCGCCCGCGCGAGGTCGAGGGAGCGCAGGTGCACGGCCATACGCGCCTCGAGCTGATCTGGACGGCGCTGCCCGCGATCCTCCTCTGCATCATCGGGATCTTCGTGTTCTGGCAGCTCCCGAAGATCGCCGACGTTCCCGCGGCAAATGCGAGCGACCGTCTGAACGTCAAGGTCGTGGGCCATCAGTACTACTGGGAGTTCCAGTACCCGAACGGCGCGCGCTCGATCGGCGACCTCCACGTTCCCGCAGGCAAGGTCGTGTATCTGACCATCACGTCGCCCGACGTGCCGCACAGCTGGTGGATCCCGCAGCTCGAGGGCAAGACGGATGCCATTCCGGGCAAGACGAACCACAACTGGTTCAAGGCCGATCGGGTCGGGACGTACCTCGGCCAGTGCGCGGAGTTCTGCGGCGTCTACCACGAGGCGATGAGCGCACGAGTCATCGCGACGTCCGAAGCCGACTACCAGAGCTGGCTCGCGGGCGCCGCGACGACCGACCTCGGTCGCGCGGAGTTCCAAGGCGTCTGCGCGACGTGCCACGGCATGAAGGGTCAGGGCGGCTACGGTCCCGCGCTCGACACGAACCCGATCGTCATCCAGCCGGGCGGTCTCGAAGCGATCGTCCGCAACGGATTCGGCAGAATGCCGCCGGTCGCGAACGACTGGACGAAGCAGCAGATCGATGCGCTGCTCGCGTATCTGAAGCAGAACGTCTACAAGGGGGCGGCACCGAGTGGCGGCTAGAGCAGAACCGGTCTATCCGGTCGACTGGAAGCACGGCAGGGTCGCGAGCTGGCTCACGACCGTCGACCACAAGCGGATCGGGATTCTCTACATCGGCACGGCGCTGGCGTTCTTCGGCGCCGGCGGAATCCTGGCGCTGCTCATGCGCGCGCAGCTCGCGACTCCGAACGAGCATCTGCTGACGCAGAACGCCTACAACAGCACGATGACGATGCACGGCACGACGATGATCTTCCTCGTCATCGTTCCGATCCTCGCCGGCTTCGGCAACTTCCTCCTGCCCTTGATGATCGGTGCGCGCGACATGGCGTTCCCGCGCCTGAATGCGTTCTCGTACTGGACGTACCTGCTCGGCGGGATCGTGCTCTACGGCAGCTTCTTCGCCGCCGGTGGCCCGGCGCGTGCCGGCTGGACGTCGTACCCGACGCTTTCCGAGCAGGTCTTCAGCCCAGGCCACGGACAGGACTACTGGATCCTCGCGCTGCACATCCTCACGATCTCCTCGCTCGCAGGCGCGATCAACTTCATCGTGACGATCCACAACATGCGCACGCGCGGGATGACATGGATGCGTATCCCGCTCTTCGTCTGGGCGCTGGAGACGTACGCGATCCTGCTCCTCGCCGCGCTGCCGGCGCTGTCCGCGGGCCTCACGATGCTGCTGCTCGACCGCCAGGCGGGCACGCACTTCTTCATTCCGCAGAAGGGCGGCAACGCGATCCTCTACCAGCACGTGTTCTGGTTCTTCGGCCACCCCGAGGTCTACATCATGGTGCTGCCGGTCTTCGGGATGATCTCCGAGATCATTCCCGTGTTCGCGCGCAAGCCGATCTTCGGCTACAAGGCGGTCGCGTTCTCGACGATCAGCATCGCGTTCCTCTCGATGCTCGTGTGGGGGCATCACATGTTCGCCGTCGGCTTGCCGGTCGGCCTCGACGGCTTCTTCATGATCTCGTCGATGGTGATCGCGGTGCCCACCGGCATCAAGATCTTCAACTGGCTGGCGACCACCTGGCGGGGCAACATCCACTTCGACACGCCGATGCTGTTCGCGCTCGGCTTCATCGCGCTGTTCACGATGGGCGGCCTGTCGGGCATCTTTCTCGCTGCGTTCCCGGTCGACTGGCAGGTGACCGACACGTACTACGTCGTCGCTCACCTCCACTACGTGCTCTTCGGCGGCTCGATGTTCGGAATCTTCGCCGGCGTCTACTACTGGTGGCCGAAGATGTTCGGCCGGATGCTCGACGAGCGGCTGGGCAAGCTCAGCTTCTGGCTGATGTTCGTCGGCTTCAACGTGACGTTCCTGCCGCAGCACATGCTCGGGCTGCTCGGCATGCCGCGGCGCATCTGGACGTATCACCACGGCGGCCTATGGGAGTGGTACAACCTCACGTCGTCGATCGGCTCCGGCGTGATGGCGATCGGGATCCTCGTCTTCGTCGCGAATGTGTGGCGCACGCAGGTGCTGCACATCGGCAAGCGCGTCGGCAACGACCCCTGGCTCGGCGACACGCTGGAGTGGTACACCAGCTCACCGCCGCCGCCGCACAACTTCGACGACGTCCCCTACGTGACGAGCCCGCGCCCGCTGCGCGATCTGCGACGGCGTCTGGCGGAGCAGGAATGACCGGCATCGCACCAGGCCCCTGGCTCCGGCTGACGGCGCTCATGGCCGTGGCAGGAACGCTGCTCGCGGTGGTCTCCGGCGCGGCCGGCCTCGGCATCGCGCACCGCCTGCTCGCGGCGCTCGTCGCGCCGCCGCTCGCCGCGCTACTCGTCACCGCGTGGCTCGCGCATCGCACGCTCGTGCCGGCCGTGCTCGCCGCCTCGGCGTTCGTCGCCGCAGCGGCCGCGCTACCGAGCCGGGGCACCCACGCCGCGCTCGCAGCGTGCGCGCTGGCGTCGCTACTCGTGGTGTGCGCGCAGAGCCTGCGCGGCGAGTCGACACCGTGGGGAACCTGGCGTGACTACATCGCGCTGACGAAGCCGCGCATCATGTCGCTGCTGCTCGTCACCGGATTCTGCGGGATGATCGTCGGCGCGCGCGGGTGGCCGGGAACGACGACCGCGGTCGCCGCAATGACCGGGCTCGCACTCGCGTGTGGCGGCGCGAGCGCACTGAACCACTTGCTCGACCGCGACATCGATCCACTGATGGGCGAGCGCACGAAGAAGCGGCCGGTCGCCTCCGGCCGCGTGGCGCCAAGCCGGGCACTCGAGTTCGGGCTCGCGCTCTCGGCGTTCTCGTTCGTGCTGCTCGCGAGCACGGTCAACGTCCTGACCGCGGTGCTCGCACTCGTCGGCAATCTCTTCTACGTCATCGTCTATACGCGTTTCCTCAAGCGCTCGACGTCGCAGAACATCGTCATCGGCGGCGCTGCCGGTGCGGTGCCGCCGCTCGTCGGCTGGGCCGCGGCGACGGGCAACGTCGGTGTTGCCGCGCTCATCCTCTTCGCGATCGTGTTCGTCTGGACGCCGCCGCACTTCTGGGCGCTCGCGCTGCTGATCAAGGACAACTACGCCGCCGCGAACGTGCCGATGCTCCCCGTCGTCAAGGGCGACCGAGAGACGGCGCGCCAGATCGTCCTCTACTCCATCGGGCTCGTCGCCGTGACGCTGCTGCCGTGGGCTTGGGGCACGGTCGGGCTGCTGTATCTCGCCTCCGCGCTCGCGCTCGGCGCGATCTTCCTGTGGCTCGCCGAGCAGCTACGCAGGGACACGACCCACCGGCGCGCGATGGTGCTCTTCCACTACTCCCTGCTCTACCTCGCGCTGATCTTCGTGGCGATGGCCCTCGACCTGGTGGTGTGATGGACCGCGAGCTCGTACGCAAGAACAACCGCCTCGGCTGGCTCCTCTTCGGGATCTTCCTGCTCCTCTTCGCCGGGACGTTCGGCGTGGCGTTCCTGTACCTCGCCTTCGACTAGCGGCACGGCCGAGACGAGCCTCGGCCTGATCCGGGGAAGTTCCTAAAGGAAACGGCGTCCGCGGCCGATCTGCGGACAGCAATGCCGGTGCTCCGCCGATTCGGGCTGCTCTGCGCCACAAGCGCCGGTGCCGCCGTGCTCGCGGGCCCGACGCTCGCTGCGCGCCCGGCGCTGCTCGCATTGCCGAACAGCATCGGGACGACTCACTTCGTCGTGCACTTCCAGAGCGATCCCACGGTCCCGGGCGCCGCAACGCAGACCACGGCCGGATGGATCGCTGCGAAGGCGGAGACCGCCTACAGCACCGAGCTTGCGGACGGCTACGCCGCACCCCTGTCCGACGCCGCCCTGGGCGGGGACGCACGCACCGACATCTACATCGCCGATCTGAGCACCTCCCACGCGCTCGGCCTCAGCATCCCGGACACGGCGAACCCTCAAACCTCGGGCTACATCTTGCTTGACGGCACGACACCCGAACAGGCGTTCACGGCGCACACGATCTCGCACGAGTTGTTCCACCTGATCCAGTTCGGCATCTGGGCAACGGGCGGATGGATCGACGACTGGTTGTACGAGGGCACCGCCGAATGGATGGGCTACCGCTCGACGGGTTACGACACCTCCGGCGGCCTCGAGCTCGGGCCGGCCGACATGTCGGTCGACTGCTCCGACCCGCAAGGGCTCGCCGGATGCCACCTCAGCGACCCGTACGCGAACGGCGGCTACTCCCGTTGGGGCTTCTTCGAGTACCTCGGTGAAAAGTTCGGCGCGTCGTTCGTGAAGGACGTCTTCACACAGGCGGCGAGCTCGGGGACGGCGATCAGCGGCCTCGTCGCCGCTCTCACGGCCAAGGGCACGACGCTCGCCGACACATACAACGCCTGGACGATTGCCGACATGAGCGGCGGCTACTCGGTATCGGCTCTCCAGGCGTACAGGCCCGCCCCGCTGAGCACCGTCAGCGCAGGCGCGAAGGCCGGAACGATCTTCTCGAAGACGGTCGCCGTCAACCACCTGGCAAGCGAGTACATCGCCTTCACGAAGGGCGACGGCGACAGCTCGCACCCGTGCTTCGCAGGGACGCTGTCGCTCACGGTGGCGATTCCCGCAGGGACGCTGTCAAAGCCCGCGTTCTTCTGGGATGCGAAAGACAGCGCGCCGGTGCAGCTCTCGGTCAACGGCGCGACGGCGAGCGCATCGGTCCCTTGGGACACATGCAACTCGAGCAAGAAGGCGTATCTCTCGCTGCCGAACGCCTCGCAGGCGGTAGACGGCGCCGCTTTCTCCGTCACCGCATCCCTTGCCATCGACACGTCCAAGCCCGTCACGGCGACTCCGCCGCCCGACCTCGTAGCGCTTCCCGGCGTCATCACGGTGCCGACGGCAGCCGTCGTACCGACGATCGAGGTCTTCGGTCCGGAGGTGCTCAAGCTCTCCGCGACGACGCTGCAGGTCCGCTTGATCGTGGCGGCAAGCGGCGAAGGCACGCTGAAAGCGCAACTGGGGTCGCTTTCGCTTGGCGCCCAGACGCTGCGAGGCGGCAACAATGACGTCCGCTTCACGCTTCCGAAGGGCACCCTCGCCGCGCTCCGTCGATCGGCGGCCATGTCCAACGTGCTCACGCTGACCCCGGTGGCGGCGAACGGCGTGGCCGCGGGGCCGTCGGTGACGCGGAAGATCAGTGTCTCGCCTGCGAAGAAGACGAAGCGACACGGCCCGTAGCTTCGCCGCTGCCTCGCATCCCTCATCCGAGGGACAGCAGCCACCCGGCGGATGCCGAAAACGAGGGATGACAATGCGTTTCGCACGTCTCGCTTCCCTCGCAGCCGTTGCCGTGTTCGTCGCGACGGCCCATGCCTCGTCGGCGGCCGTCAGCGTGCCGACGAACGTGCACGGCTTCCTGCTGCGGGCGGACGAGCCGCAGACGGCGGCATTTCACCGCACGCCCTCGTTTGCCTGGGATCCAGTGCCCAGCGCATTGCGGTATGAGTTCCAGCTCTCGACGAGCAGCGAGTTTCGCGACAACGGGATCCTCTACAGGAACAACCAGCTTCTGACGCCGGTCGAGGCGCCGCCGCTGACGCTGCCATGGATCACCGGCTCACCGCACGCGCTGTACGCGCGGGTGCGCGGCATTCTCCAGTCGGGGACGACGGCGTGGAGTGCGCCGTACGGCTTCGACGTCACGCCGCCGCCGCCGCCGACGCCGCTACCGAGCTATCCCGGCCTGCTCCGTTGGACGCCGACGGAGGGAGCGCAGGGATACGAGGTCTGGCTCGTCGACGCCGGCAAGTTCGAGACCGTCCGCACGAACGTCCTCGACGAGCGCGAGTTCTACACCTTCCACCAAGCCCAAGCATGGATCGGAACGGTCCGCTGGCGTATCCGCGCGCTCCGTGGCGACACGTTCAACTACCGGATCAACGGCGTGCCCGTGGCGCAGTACGGCGCCTGGAGCCCGGTCTACAGCTCGAGCAATCCCGCGATGTCCACCGGCAAGATCACGCTCCTCGGTACAGCGTCGGATGTGTTCTCCGACGGGAGCTCGACCTCGGCCGCGCATAGGACGATGCCGGGCTTCTTGTGGACGGGAAACCAGACCGACGCCGGCACGCCCGTCGAGCTCTATCGCGTCTACGTCTACACGGACAATCAGTGCCTGAATCGGGTCTACACGAGCGCCGTCGTCGGCAGCCCCTCATACGCGCCGCGGCCCTACGGACCGCTGAACCTTCCGTCGAGCACGAGCGGCATCACGGCAGCCCGTGCCGGGTACCTCAAGGACGGCACGCAGGCGAATCAGGCGACCTACGACGGCGAGGTCCTCAACCCCGCCACGACGGAGTCGGTCGCACAGGCAACGCCGACGACCGCCATCCCCGGAGATGTACCGAGCGCGACCGGCACGACGCCGCCGATCGGTTCGACGCCCGCCGTAGGTGCAGGCTCCGGCTCCGCAGCACCGCCGACCTCAGGCTCCTCCGGCTCGAGCGGTATCAGCGTGACCGGCAAGCTCGGAGCGCCCGTCGACCTCTGGGACACCGAGTGGCCGAAGAGCGGCTACTACTGGACGGTCATTCCGGTCAAAGCGGTCGTGCCCGGCGCCGCGGGCTCGCTGATCGCGTCTCCCGGCGCCTCCAAGGGGTCGACCGTCCTGCCCATCGCCGATTCGTCGGCGTTCGTGGTCGGACTGACCGTCACGATCGGGACGGCCCCCAACAGCGACACCGGCACGATCACCGCGGTCGGCGGCGGAACGATCACCCTCTCCGCACCGCTCGGATTCGGCCACGGGGCAGGCGAGCCTGTGACCGCTCTCGGAACCTCGGTCGTCTATCAAGATCTCGAGCTCGCACAAGACGTTTGCGCGGCCGGGCGCGTGCAGCGCTTCGGTATCTCGAGCGAGCCGTCCCTGACAACGGCGCAGTCTCCGTTCGCGACCGGACTCTCCGCGGGCGGAAGGCTCACCTCCGCCGCCGACACGCCCGCGTTCTACGG
>JAOPYX010000115.1 GCA_025964535.1 Actinomycetes bacterium
ATCAGGCGCGGCACCGTCGACGACAGGCAGATCCCGTCGAGCGTCTCGAAGTCGACGAAGTCGCCGAGCAGCGAGCCGAGCTCGTCGCCCGTGCGCTGCGCCTCGGTTGCGATGCGCCAGCGCTCGCCGAGCTGGTCGCCGTCATAGAGACCGAAGACCGTCTGGGTGTTTCCCACGTCGACCGCGAGCAGCATCAGCGGCGCGAATCTACAGGAACAACTAGGTGTCTTCGTCGCGCGGAGTCGGCGGCTCGCCGAGGCGCTCGGCGAGCGCCTCTGCCGTGAGCACCGGCTCGTCGCCTTCGCCGCGCAACTCTTCGATCGTCACGTCACCGGAGATGACGAAGATCTCCGTGCGCGGGATCATGCGCGTCGGGCGGTTCTTGTCCCAGACCCAGACGTCCTCGAGCCGCAGGTTGAAGTACGGATAGGCCGCCTGCGGTGCGACCGTGCGCTCGAGCTTGTTGCAGAGATATGTCGCGTCCGGCGTGAGCACGCAGTAGCGAAAGAGACCGAACACCGCCTGGTACTCCTTCTTGAGCCGGAGCTCGAGCTCGGCCTCGTACTCATCGAGATCGTCGAGGTGAGACATCCAGGCCTCAGTGTAGCCGTGCGAGGAGAGCCTGGACCTCGCCCAAGCCCGGGATCTCGAGCCCCGGAGCGAGCTCGGCCAGGGGCCCCAGGACGAACGAGCGCTCGTGCAGCCTGGGGTGCGGAACCTGGAGCCCCGGCTCCTCGATCTGCTCGTCTCCATAGAGGAGCAGGTCGAGATCGAGGGTACGCGGCCCCTGGGCCGGAACCCCATCGCGGCTGCGCCCGAAGCGCCGCTCGACGTCGAGCAGGAGCTCGAGCAGCGTCCTGGCGGGAAGCGTGGTGTCCAACGCAACCACGCCGTTCAGGAAGCGCGGCTGGTCGACGAGGCCCACCGGCTCGGTGTCGATCAGGCGCGAGACGCCGGCGACCTCGACTCCCGGCTCCATGCGCAGAGCCTCGACCGCGTCCAGCAGCGTCCGCTCGCGGTCGCCGAGGTTCGAGCCGAGGGCGACGTAGGCGCGAGGCATCGCGCGAGCGTATCGCTACCCTCCGAAGCCAGTGCGCAGCCGCCTGCTCATCGCACTTGCCGCGGCGCTCTGCGCCTGTAGCCCTGCCGCAGCGTCGACGGGACGCATCTCGAGCGACCCGCTCCAGGCGCAGGAATGGTGGCTGGCGCGGATCGGCGCCGATCAGTCTCCGGCACCGGGGCCGGGCGTGCCGATCGTCGTCGTCGACAGCGGAGTCGACCCTTCGCACCCGGAGTTCGCGGGCCGGCCGAACACGACGTTCCTCAACGACCAGACCGTCGACGGAACCGACGAGCACCACGGGACCGCGATCGCATCGCTCGCAGCGGCGCCGGAAAACGGCGTCGGGATCGTCGGCGTGTATCCGCAGGCCGTGCTGCAGAGCTTCGACGCGAGCCCCGCCGCGCTCATCTCCGAGTTCGGCGCCGTGCAGGGCGTCGACGCGGCTGCGCAGCACTGCCCCGCCGTGATCAGCCTCAGCTTCGGCGGCGGGAGCCGAAGCGCGGGGCTCGAGAACGCGATCCTCGGCGCGGTCCACAACGGCTGCCTCGTCGTCGCAGCCGCGGGAAACAGCGGCCTGCAGGGCAATCCGACCACGTATCCCGCTGCGTACCCGCACGTGCTCACCGTGGGCGCGACCGATCAGAACGATTCTGTCGCTCCTTTCTCGACCCTCTCCCCTGCGGTCGACGTCGCTGCACCCGGGGTCGCGATGGTCGCCGCCGTTCCGGTCTCGCACGACCCGAGCGGCTACTCCACGAACCTCTCCGGCACGAGCTTCGCAGCACCACTCGTCAGTGCGGCCGCGGCCTGGGTGTGGACGTTGCGGCCGACGCTCGACGTGACGCAGATCTTCGAGCTGCTGCGGCTGACCGCGCGCGACATCGGTACGCCGGGGCGGGACTCCGGCTCGGGATACGGGATCGTCAACATCCCGTCGGCACTCACCGCCGCCGCCCCGGCTCCCGACCCGTCGGAGCCGAACGACAACATCGAGCAGATCAAGCCGGGCGGGCTGTTCCCGGACGGACGGCCGCTCCTCCCGACGGCGGCCATCCCCTCGAATCGCATCGCCGCCCGGCTCGACAACGCCGAGGACCCGCGCGACTTCTATCGCATCACGGTTCCGGCACACCGAGTCGTGCGCGCCGCCGTGTCGGCCGGCGGCGCTGCGGCGGCCCGCATCTGGGGCCCGCTGACCGTGGGCGTCGACGAGGGCGTCCTCTCGCGCCGGCGCGATCTGAAGGGGCCGCTCATCCGCGGCGGCAACAAGCCCTCCGTGGCCTACGTCGAGGTGCTGCTGACGGGGCGCGCTCCCACCGCGAGCTACGTGCTCAGCGTCACGGCTTCGAAACGCTGACGCCCGCGACGCCGTCGAGCCCGCCGGGCCGCACGCCCGGCTTCGTGATGCGCACGAGCACCCGCTCGGCCCCGAAGCGTTGCAGCAGCTCGTCGGCGATTGCGGTCGCGAGCGCCTCGAGCAGGTCGTAGCTCCGCTCGTCGGAGAGCTCCTTGACCGTGCGCGCGAGGGCGCTGTAGTCGACCGTGTCCTCGAGGCGGTCGGAGGCGCCGCGCGCGCCGACGGCGAGATCGACGTCGAACAGGAAATCCTGTCCGTCGCGCTTCTCGTGCTCGTGGACGCCGTGGTGGCCGAAGACGCGCAGCGCGCGCAGCTCGATCGTGATCATGTGCCCGCCAACGCGCGCGCGACGGCAAGCGCTTCGACGTGCTCGCGCACGTCGTGGACGCGCAGGATCGAGGCGCCGCGCTCGTAGGCGGACACGGCGGCGGCGATGCTCGCGCTGAGCGGCCCCGTTTTCGCGTCGGGATCTCCGACGGCGCGGCCGAGCGAGCTCTTGCGCGAGAAGCCGATCACCACGGGTCGCCCGAGCGCGAGCAGCACGTCGAGGCGCCGGACGAGCTCGAAGTTGTGCTCGGGCGTCTTGCCGAAGCCGATGCCGGGGTCGAGGCAGATGCGCTCCTCCGGGATTCCCTGCGCGACGGCGAACGCGAGCCGCTCCTCGAGAAACGCTGTGACCTCCGATGCGACGTCGTCGTACCGCGGCTCCTGCTGCATCGTCCGTGGCTCGCCCTGCATGTGCATCAGGCAGAGGTAGGCGCCGGCGCCGGCGACCACCTCGGCGAGCGCCGGATCCGCGCGTAGCGCCGTCACGTCGTTCACGACCTCGGCGCCGAGCGCGAGCGCGCGGCGCGCCACCTCCGCCTTCGCCGTGTCGATCGAGACGGGCACCTCGCCCGCGAGCCCCTCGAGCACCGGGACGACACGGCGGAGCTCCTCGTCGACGGTGACCCCGTCGGAGCCGGGCCGGGTGGACTCGCCCCCGATGTCGACGAGCGCTGCGCCGTCCGCGTGCATCCGCCGCGCCGCGGCGATTGCGACCGCTGGATCGAGGTGCACGCCGCCGTCGGAGAACGAGTCGGGCGTGACGTTGACGACGCCCATGACGGACGGACGGGGAAAGCGCTCCTCGATTGCGATCACGGGAGGACTCTAGAGCGAGGAAGGTTGCAAAAGCCGTCAGCTCTTCCTAACAGCCGTTGCGAGCCGTCCGTTTCGTCAGGCCAGCGGCAGGTGCGCACGGATGCGCTTTGCGATCGCAGGCGAGATCCGCAGGACCTGGCCGTCGCGCTTCAGCAGGCTGCCCTTCTTCGAGATCCAGAAGGACGACATGCCGTCGTTCCACGGGCTCGTGCCCCCGTGCAACCAGATGCCAAGCCACTCGGTCGTGGCAGGCGGGGATGCGACCGGCGTGCCGATCGTGTAGAGCCGCAGGTACGTCTCGCCTCGCTTGACGTTGTCGTAGTCGACGAAGGCGACCGCGCCCCTCGGTGCCGCGTACGGCTGGAGGCCGGTGGTCAGCCGAACGAGCGCCGCTTCCGTCTCGGGCGCCACGGCGGCCCAGACGACGGTGGTGCTCTGGAACGTGCGCAGCATCGACACGGACGGGATCCAGTAGGCCTGGGGCCCGCCGAAATCGCCGAAACGCAGGACGAAGTACGGCGCGGGAGCGGGTGGTGCGACGCTTGACGCGCCCGGCGCGTTGCCGAGCCATTTCGATGTGTCGGTCTCCGGCCCGAGGTCTACGCAACCCGAAGCCCCGCACACCTGCAGCGGTCCCTTCGCGAGCGCCGACGGCGCGACGGCCATCACGGCGGCCGTGACGAACACCGCCAGCAGAATCGTGCGTCCCATGCTGCCTCCTACACCGGCGAGCATGGTCGCGTTCCCTTATCCCTTCGCGGGATCCGGCGGCGGCTGCATCGTCGCGCCGGGCAGCGGGAACGGGCGCGGACGGCCGGGCTGGCGCTCGCGCTTGGGCTCCTCGGCGGGCGCCGGCGGCGTCTCGGGCTCGGGCTCGGGCTCCGGGAACACGGTGCCCTCGTCCTCACCGGCGAGCAAGCGCTCGAACTGGTCGCGGTCGATCGTCTCGCGCTCGATCAGGATCTGCGAGATCTTGTGCAGCTCGTCCATGTGCTCGCGCAGGACGGCGAGCGCGAGCTCGTGCGCCTCCTCGATCACGCGGCGGATCTCGTCGTCGATCTCGCGCGCGATCTCCTCGGAGTAGTCGGCCTCGGCGCCGTAGTCGCGGCCGAGGAACGGCTGATCGTGGCCGCGGCCGAGCACGCGCGGGCCGAGCTTCTCGCTCATGCCGAACTTCATGATCATCTGCTTCGACGTCGACGTGACCTTCTCGAGGTCGTTCGCGGCGCCGGTCGTCACCTCGTGGAAGACGATCTCCTCCGCCGCGCGGCCGCCGAGCGTCATCGCCATCTGGTGCATGAGCGCCGTGCGCGTCGTGAGATAACGGTCCTCGGTGGGCAGCGAGATCGTCAGGCCGAGCGCCTGGCCGCGCGAGACGATCGTGATCTTGTGCACCGGGTCGGTGTGCTCGAGGAAGTTGCCGACGAGCGCGTGGCCCATCTCGTGATACGCCGTGATCTTGCGCTCGTGCTCCGAGAGGAGCCGCGCCTTCTTCTCGGGGCCCGCGATGACGCGCATGATCCCCTCCTCGAGCTCCTCCTGCTCGATGATCTTCTTGCCGCGGCGCGCAGCGAGCAGCGCTGCCTCGTTGACGAGGTTCGCCAGGTCGGCGCCGGTGAAGCCCGGCGTGCCCGCTGCGAGCGTGCTGAGGTCGATCTCCGGCGCGAGCGGCTTGCCCTTGGTGTGCACCTCGAGGATCTTCTGGCGGCCGACCCGGTCGGGGCGGTCGACGACGATCTGCCGGTCGAAGCGGCCCGGGCGCAGCAGCGCCGGATCGAGGATGTCGGGCCGGTTCGTTGCGGCGATGAGGATGATGTTGTCCTTCATCTCGAAGCCGTCCATCTCGACGAGCAGCTGATTCAGCGTCTGCTCGCGCTCGTCGTGGCCTCCGCCGAGGCCGGCGCCGCGATGGCGGCCGACGGCGTCGATCTCGTCCATGAAGATGATGCAGGGCGCAGCCTGCTTGGCCTGCTCGAAGAGGTCGCGCACGCGCGAGGCGCCGACGCCGACGAACATCTCGACGAAGTCGGAGCCGGAGATGGAGAAGAACGGCACGCCCGCCTCGCCGGCGACGGCGCGGGCGAGCAGCGTCTTACCGGTGCCGGGAGGCCCGTAGAGCAGGACGCCCTTCGGAATGCGCGCGCCGAGCGCCTGGAACTTCCTCGGGTTCTCGAGGAACTCCTTGATCTCCTGCAGCTCTTCGACCGCCTCGTCGACGCCCGCGACGTCTTTGAAGCCGATCTTCGGCGAGTCCGGCGTCATGCGCTTCGCGCGCGACTTGCCGAAGCTCATCACCTTCGAGCCGCCGCCCTGCACCTGATTCATCAAGAAGATCCAGAAGCCGAACAGGAGCACGAACGGAAGCAGGCTCGTGAGGATCGACCACCAGGGCGACGAGCCGATGCCCTTCGAGTCGAAGTTGACGCCCTGCTTGAGCAACAGAGCCTGGATCTGAGCCTGTGACTGATCGCCCGGGTAGTGGACGACGTACTTCTCTCCGCCGGCCGACGGCTTCACATAGACGTCGAGCTCCTGCTTCGACGGGACGAAGAGCGCGTGGTCGATCGACTGCGGCGACACCTCGACCTGGTGGATGACCTGGTAGAGCGTCGCCTTCGCGGGCTTCGTGTTGTGATTCCCGAGGGTCTGCAGGGCCAGCCAGACCAGCGCTGCGATGATGATCAGCGGGAAGAGAGCGCTACGAAAGAATCGGTTCACAGTGTCTCGCGAAAAGGGTAGCTGACAGGGGGTGGTTACCCAGGTTCGCCCGAGGA
Organism: Actinomycetes bacterium; assembly: GCA_025964535.1. GTDB lineage: Bacteria > Actinomycetota > Thermoleophilia > Gaiellales > Gaiellaceae > Palsa-739. The sequence continues at coordinate 6,338 of JAOPYX010000115.1, forward strand.
TCAACCCCGGTTTGGCGCAGGGTCAGTGCTCTTACGGGATCAGCCTTGGATCGAGGACTCCGACGTACGGCAGATTCCGGTATCGCTCCCCATAATCGAGCCCGTACCCGATGACGAAGCGGTTCGGGATGTCGAAGCCGACATAGCGGACGGGAACCTCGGTCTCGCGGCGCTCCGGCTTCGTCAAGAGCGCGCAGATCTGCAGGCTCGCCGGCTCCCTGGCCTCCAGGTTGCGCATCAAATAGGAGAGCGTCAGACCGGAGTCGATGATGTCCTCGACGATGAGCACGTCGCGACCCTCGATGTTGATGTCGAGGTCCTTGAGGATTCGCACGACGCCGGAGGAGTCGGTCGAGTCGCCGTAGCTCGAGATCGCCATGAAGTCGATCTCGCAGGGGATCGTCAGGTTGCGCATCAGATCGGCCATGAAGAACACTGCGCCCTTGAGCACGCCGATGAGCAGGAGGTCGCGTCCCGCGTAGTCGGCGGAGATCTCGTCGCCGAGCTCCTGGATGCGCCGCTGAAGGACGTCGCGATCGATCAGCACCTCGGTGACCGCCTGTTCGAGCTCGGCAGCGCTCACCCGCTCACCTCGCGCATCGCCTGGATGCCGGGCGCGTCGACGATCCCGGGCACGGCCACGACGACGTCGCCGCGGACCACAAGCGGCCACGACTCGCGCTCGGAACGGGGGATCTTCGCGTCGACGAACAGGTCCTGAATCTTTTTCTTCCGCCCCGCGAGCCGGTCGCCGGGCCTCCAGCCCCGTACCTTAAGCCCTGCCAGCTCCGACCGAATCGACCACTCGCCCCAGCGCACCTCGCCGGCGAGGTCGACCGGCCCGTCCTCGAGCCAGAGGCGGTCGTACTCCCGCACCGCCTGGACGCCACCGCCGAGGTCGACCCGCTTGGAGCCGGCCGGCGAGGCGAGCAGCTCGGCGAGCGCGGGCGAGAGCGTGTCGCGCATGTCGAGCGCGCGCAGGACGTTCTCGTCGGCGGCGGGATGGAGACGCCGGAGCAGCGGCAGGATCTCGTCGCGGATGAGGCCGCGCTTCGTGTCGGCGTTGCTCGAGTCGATGCGGAACTCGAGCCCTTCGCTGATGCAGTATTCCTCCGTCTCCGGGCGCCAGACCGCGAGCAACGGACGCACGACGCCGTCGGCGCGACGAACCTCGATGCCGGCGGCGGTGCCGCGCGAGACGAGCCGGTAGAGGATCGTCTCGACCTGGTCCGAGGCGGTGTGCCCCGTCGCACGCGTCCGGTCGCGAGCGAGCGAATAGCGCTGGTCGCGCAGGTCGGCCTCGGTCAGACCGTTGCCGTCGAGCTCGACGACCTCGGCGTCGAGCGCCCGTGCGCAGAACTGTGCGTCCGCCTCGGAGTCTGCGCCGCGCAGCCTGTGGTTCACATGCACCGCCGAGACCCGGTACCCCAGTGCCCCGAGCGCGTGCCAGAGGCAGGTCGAGTCCGCGCCGCCAGAGACGAGGCAGCAGACGTCTCCCCCGGGCTCGATCAGCTCGTGCCTGCGGATGTGCTCCTCGATGCGCGCCCTGAGCTCGTCGGAAACCATGGACGGATTGTGGCGGTTACTGCAGGAGCAGCGCGGGTTCGCAGCCGCGCGCTGCGAGCTCAGGCTGCGCACGCGTCCGCTTCACGACGGCATCACCAGCCTGCATCACCAGCCTGGGGCGGCGCGCCAGGCCTCGAGAACGGCAAGCCCGGCCCGCAGCAACTCCGCGTCGACGGGATACGCCGTCGCGTACTCGATCGGCCGGTCCATCCGGGCAACCGGGGCGGCGCCGTCGACTGCCGCCAGGAGATAGGCGATCGGGAGGGCGTGCAGCACGGCCAGGATCGTGGCCTCCGGTCGCTCGAGCAGTGCGCGATAGGCGCGGGTGTAACGGGCGACGATGTCGACACGACTCTCTCCTCCGCCGGGCGTCGGCTCTGCCGAGCCTGCGGACCACGCCCAACCGCGGTAGTCGTCGAGATGGCGACCCTCGTACGAGCCGGCGCGCGGATCGTTCAGGTCGGCCCACGTCTCGAACGGGACGTCACGGCCTGCGAGCGCGAGCTCGGCGGTGCGGTGCGTGCGGCCGAGCTCCGTCGTCACGCAGAGATCGATCTGCGTGTGCCCGAGCACACGGCCGAACGCGCGCGCCTGCTCCTCGCCTTCCTCGGTGAGGCCGACCGCGACTGAGATGTCGCCGTTCAGCAGCCCGCGGGCGCTGTACTCCGACTCGCCGTGGCGTGCGAGGATCAGCGTCTGCATCAGCGCCAAAGACTCCTGCTAGAAGATGAGCGAGCGGTAGGAGATGGTGCGCCGCATGCCGATCCCCTCGTAGACGCGGATCGCGGCGACGTTCTCCGGCCGGACGAAGAGGCAGACGGTCGGGACCTGCTCGAGCAGAAGACGGCAGAGGTCGCGCATGGCGCGCTTCGCATCGCCGCGATTGCGCGACACGGGATCGACCCACACCTGTTGCAGCTGCACGGCCGTCGGTGTCCAGGCCGACGCCTCCGCCTTGAAGCGGATGACGCCGTCCTCGAGCCAGAGCCACGAACGTCCCTCCTCGACCTGCGCCCGCGTGCGCCAGCGGAACCCATCGGGATCCCGGCGCAGCGGGTCGATGCCGATCTCCTCGTGGTGCGCCGCCGCGCACGCCGGCACGAGCAGCTCGAGATCGCCGACGGTTGCACGACGGAGCCCCGTGCCGCCCGCCTCCGGCGGCTCGTCGAGCACGTACACGGGCTGGCCGGGCCGGTCGTCTCGCGGGACGGGCATTCGCTCTCGCGCCGCGTCCCAGAGCTCACCGACGGCGCGCTCCTCGCCGATGATCATCCGCGCCTGTCCGCGTGCTGTCGCATCCGCGAAGAGCGCGGTGCCCTTCCCGGAAGGAACGACGTTCGCGCCGACGTGGCAGAGCGCCAGGAGCCGGCCGTCCTTCTCGAGCGCGGAGAAGCGGCCGAGGCCGCGCCTTGCGATGTCCTCGAGGAAGACGCGCTCGATCGGCTGCTCTGCGCAGAAGACGAGCACCTGGTCGAGCGTGGGTGTGACCGAGCGCACGGTCGGATCATCTCAGGCGCGCAGCCACGAGTCGTTAGGGTTGCCGCCATGCCTATTCACGTTCGCGCCGAGCCCGGCGACTACGCAGAAGCTGTCCTCCTTCCCGGCGACCCCTTGCGGGCGAAGTACATCGCCGACACGTATCTCGACGACGTCGTCCAGACGAACTCCGAGCGCGGGATGCTCGGCTTCCGCGGCACGTGGGAGGGAAAGCCCGTCTCCGTGCAGGCCACCGGCATGGGCTGCCCGTCGGCCGCGATCGTGATCGAGGAGCTCGTGATGCTCGGGTGCAAGAAGCTGCTGCGCGTCGGTACGTGCGGCGGCCTGCAGCCTCATCATGCGCTCGGCGACATGATCGTCGCGCTCTCGGCCGTGCCGCAGGACGGCACGACGAACACGTACGTCAAGGAGCCGCACGCGCCGACAGCCGACTGGGGGCTCGTGCACGGCTCGGTGCACGCTGCGAAGGAGATCGGCCAGGCGATCCATGTCGGCTCGGTGGTCTCGAGCGACGTGTTCTACAACCCGGACAGCGGGCAGTACCAGCGCTGGTCGGACCGCGGGATCCTCGCGGTCGAGATGGAGGCCGCGATCCTCTTCACGCTCGGTGGGCTGCGCAAGGTGCAGGCCGGCTGCCTGCTCATCGTCAGCGACATCGTGGTCGAAGGCGAGTTCACGCGGATCACCGACGAGGAGATGCAGGCGGCGGTCGATCGCATGACCCGCGTCGCACTCGCGACGGTCACCGCTGACTAGTTCAACGGTCTTCCTCGTCAACCCGGCATCGAGCAACGGCTCGACCGGAACACGCTGGCCGGAGCTCGCCCATCGCGCCGCCCAGCTCGGCCTCGAAGGGGAGACGTTCTTCTCCGAGCGGCCGGGGCACCTGATCGAGCTCGCGGAACGCGCTGCGCGCGAGGGCGCGGAGCTCGTCGTCGCCGTGGGCGGCGACGGGACGCTCAACGAGGCCGTCAACGGGTTGATGCAGGCGGGCGCGACAACCGAGCTGGCGACGATCCCGCTCGGCACCGGCATGGACTTCGTCCGCACGTACTCCATCCCGAACCGCTTCGAGGACGCCGTGCGCACCGCGCTGTCGGGCACCACGCGCACGATCGACGTCGGCCACGTCTCATACCGCACGTGGGACGGGCAGGAGGCCGAGCGCCACGTCGCGAACGTCGGCAGCGTCGGGATGAGCGCCGCAGTCGCGCAACGCGCGAACGGGATGTCGAAAGCACTCGGCGGAAAGGCAACGTTCTTCTACGCCATGGTGCGTGTCTTCCTCGAGTGGCAGAACACGGTGGTGCGTGTGGAGCTCGACAACGGCGAGCAGCGCGAAGCGCGGATGCACGACGTGATCGTCGCGAACGGCCGCTGGCACGGAGGCGCGATGCTGCTCGCGCCGGAGGCGGAGCCCGACGACGGCCTGTTCGACGTCGTGCTGATCGGCGACATCAACAAACGCGACTTCGTCACCACCGCACCGAAGATCTACAAGGGCACCTATCTCGCGCATCCGAAGGTCGATCTGCTGCGCGCCAGGGCGGTCACGGTCGACGCGGCCGAGCGGCTGCCGATCGAGCTCGACGGCGAGCAGGTCGGCACGACACCTGCCCGTTTCGAGATCGTGCCTCGCGCCCTGCGCATTCGTGTACCGGCGTAGCACCGCGCTCGCGCTCGCAGCGGCGTACGCAGCGCTCGCGGTGCTCGTGGCCGCGGGTGCGCTGAACGGGCTCGACCAATGGTCGGTCGACCATCTGATGCCGGGGCTCGGCCAGGCCGGCGGCAAGCCGTCGCTTGTCGAGGCGGCCGTCCCGCTGCTGCGGGCGAGCTGGTCGCAGGGGCTCGACGTCGTCGCGAACCTCGTGACGCTGCCCGCGCAGGCGCTCGTCGCATCGGCGCTCGCCGCCGTGTGCTGCCTCGCGCTCTGGCGGCGCGGCCGGAGACGCTCCGCCCTCGCCTGGGGCGGAGCGTGGGTGATCGGCAACGCAGTCGAGGTGCTCTGCAAGTCGGCGCTGGCACGGCCGCTGCTGCACGCGCACGGCCACGCTCTCGTCGCCTTCGAGTCGTCCTACCCGAGCGGGCACACCCTGCGGTCGGTGCTCCTCGCGGGAGTCGTGACGACGGCGTGGCCGTTCGCGCGCAGGTGGGTCGCCGCCTGGGCGGGGGCGTCACTCGTGCTGCTCGAGCTCGCCGGGTTCCACGTGCCGAGCGACATCGTCGGTGGGCTGCTGCTCGCCCTGTTGCTGATCTCGATCGCGCGCCGAGTCAGCCTTTAGCTCTTCTTCGCCGCCGTTCCGCCCGAGCTCTTCGTCGTCGTCGCCTTCGTGCTCTGCCGTGTCGTGCTCGACGCGGTCGAGGTTCCGGCCTTTCCCAACTTGTCCACCTTGCGCTCGAGCGCCTCGAGCCGCTGCTCGAGATTCTCGAGCCCGCGGACGCGCTTCTGCAACTCGTCGGTGCGATCCCGCAGCGCATTCATCGCGCCGAGCAGCCGGTCCGCCCCCGGCGCGTCGCTCAGCCGCTGAATGGCCTCCTCGCTCATGTCGGCGAGACGTCCCAACAGATCGGTCCTGCGCGTTCCGGCCATGTGCCCTCCTCAGGTCGCTGCACGCACGATATCCGGCGCGGCCCTTCCACTAAACGCGGCTACGCGCGGATGACGACGGGTGTGCCCGCGGGCGTCGCAGCGAACAGCCGCCGCAGCACGTCGTTCGGTACCCGGATGCAACCGTTCGATACGTCGTGGCCGATCGACCACGGCTGGTTCGTGCCGTGGATCGCGATCGGACCGCCCTGCGCCCAGCCGGTCAGCACGGGCGAGAACGCCGAGATCCCGACGGCGCCGGGGCCGAACGGCCCGGTCGGGTCGCTCGGCACGAGCCTCTGGTTCACGTAGTAGCGCCCGAGCGGCGTCGGTGTCGCGGGAGAGCCGATGGCCGCGGAGGAGCTGAGCACGAGGCGGCCGTTCCGGTAGAAGCGCACGCGACGCTCGGAGAGGTCGACGAGGATCCGCGTGTGCACGTGCTCCGTCGACACGTCCGCGGCCCGCACCCAGCCGGTTGCGCCGTTCGGACGGATCGGAAGCTGAACGTGCAGCCATGCGGGCCGGCACGTCGCGTCGACCTGCTCGCCGAGCACGGAGAAGACCGTCGAGACGCCGTTCACGTTCAACAACGCGAAGCGCCGGATCGGCGCGCTGCCGGGTTGGCGGTACGCGGTCGTCGGCCGCTTGACGACGGCGGCCATGCCCGAACGCTTCGTGCCCACCGCTCGTTCGGCGCCGTCGGCGCAGCGGTGGGCGACGGTGTGCTCACTCGATGCAACACCGTGCGTTCGCGTGTCGTGACCGCAGCCGGCGGCGAGCAGCACGACCACTGCGAGGCACACTCCGGCGAGCAGAGGCGCACCCGATTGTCTCCACACGGTCACGTCAATGTCATGTGTCGAGCCGACCGGCCGATTACGCTCCGTACAGATGAACGTCCACCTCCCTCAGGTGAGGCTTCCCCACCGGCACCGTGCCGTAAGCACGCGCCTGGTCGTCCGCCGCGCAGGCGTCCCGTACGAGCTCGAGCGAACCGTCTGCAGCGAATGCGGCCATGTGCTCGCCGAGCGGCCGCTCCGGCGCGCAGCTGCCTAGGTAGCCGAAGCCCCGGAGCATCCCTCCCACGGTGGGTGCTGCGAAAGCGCGCGGGTAGGCTGGCCCGGCCGATGCGCCGTCTCGTCCTTCTGCTCGCGCTCGTCTTCGCCGCTCCTGCGGCCGCGGCGACGATCCAGGGCACGATCCACGGCGGGCTGCTCCTCGGAAGCCCGGCGCCGGACCGGATCAACGGCGGGACGGGAGCCGACTTCGTCCAGGCAGCCTTCGGAGGCATCGATCGGGTCGACTGCGGCGCCGGCAACGACCTCGTGAGCGCCGATCTCGGCGACCGAATCGTGAACTGCGAGACAGTGGTGCGCCGTCTGTCGGTCGACCCGTACCTGGGATCGGACAGCCAGCACGAGACGGCGGTCGAGCCGGACAGCTTCTCCTTCGGCTCGACGATCGTCGCGGCGTTCCAGCTCGGACGGCGCGTGTCCGGCGCGGCGGCGAACATCGGCACCGCGGTGTCGCGCGATGCCGGGCGCACGTGGCAGCGCAGCGCACTCCCGAGCGTGACGATCGCGTCGCAGCCCGCAGGCCCGGAGACCGCGGCGTCAGATCCGTCCGTTGCGTACGACGCGGTGCACGGCGCCTGGCTCGTCAGCGCGCTGACCCTCGAGCCGGGCAACTCGCACGTCTACGTCTCGCACTCGACCGACGGCGCGCATTGGTCGCCCCCCGCCGACGTGGCCAACGGGCAGCTGCTCGACAAGGAATGGGTCGTGTGCGACAACGGCGCGTCGAGCCCGTTTCGTGGCCGCTGCTACGTCGAGTACACCGACGACGAGAAGAACGAGACGGTCAGCCAGTTCACCACCGACGGCGGTGTCACGTGGTCGGTGCCGGTCCGGTCGACATCGGCGCTCGTCGGCACGCAGCCGGTCGTGCGCGCCGACGGCACGCTCGTCGTCGTGGCCGGGGACTACAACGGGTCGGCCGCGCTCAGCGGGTCGATCGTCGCGGTCCGCTCGACAGACGGAGGCGCGACATTCACGCGCACGACGGTGTCCCCCCTCAAAGCGCACGACAACGACCCGATGCGGGCGGTCCCTCTGCCGTCCGTCGACATCGACTCCTCCGGGACGATCTACGCGTCCTGGCACGACTGCCGCTTCCGCACCGCGTGCGCAGAGAACGACATCGTGATCTCGACGTCCACCGACGGCGGCGTGACGTGGAGCACGCCCGGCCGCGTGCCGATCGTTGCGGCGGCCTCCGGCGTCGACGTCTTCCTCCCAGGCCTCGCTGCCGATCCCGCCCAGGCAGGCCACCTCGCCCTCGTGTACGCCTATCTCACGACCGCGGCGTGCGGCGGTCGAGCATGCACCTTGGGTATCGGCTTCACGACGTCCGCCGACGGAGGCTCGACGTGGTCGACGCCGCGGCGATTGGACGCGCAGCCGTTCTCGACCAACTGGCTGCCGCGCGCAGACGGCGGCCGGATGATCGGAGACTACTTCTCGACCTCGTTCGCCGGCGATCGGGTCGTGCCCGTGTTCGCGCTCGCGACCTCACCGCTGAACGGCCGATTCCGCGAGGCGATCTTCGCCGCGTCGCTACCGGCGAGCGGGTAGAGAAACCGCAAGCGCGCGCAGCGTCTCGCCTGCGCCGCCGTCGATCGTCAACGCGGCGCGATCATCGAACGGCGTGCTGCCGCGGTTGACGATCGCAAGGCTGCCGCCCGTTGCGAGCGTCTCGAGCGGCAGTCCCGCCACCGGGTAGACCTCGAGCGTCGAGCCGACGACGAGCATCAGCCGTGCCTCCGCGGCGAGCTGCGATGCACGCGCGATCGCCGCCTCGGCAAGCAGCTCGCCGAACATGACCACGTCAGGCTTGAGTATGCGGCCGCACGTGCACATCGGCGCGGATGCGTTTTCGAGTCTCCGTACGACTTCGTCGAACGGCACGACGGCGCCGCAGTCGAGACAACTCGACGTCCGGATCGAGCCGTGCACCTCGACGAGCGCGCGTGAGCCGGCCCGCTCGTGCAGGCGATCGACGTTCTGAGTGATCACGGCCCGCACCCAGCCTCGCTCCTCGAGCTCGGCGAGCGCACGGTGTCCGTCGTTCGGCTCGGCGTCGCGCAGGAGGTGCAGCCGCTTGCCGTAGAAGTCCCACACCTTCACCGGATCGGCGAGGAAGGCGTCGATCGTCGCGTACTCCATCGGGTCGTACTGCGCCCAGATCCCCTCCCGCGAACGGAAGTCGGGGACGCCGGACTCGGTGCTCACTCCGGCGCCGGTCAGCACGACGCAGGGCTGACGGTCGCGCACGAGCTCGGTCAAACGCTCGATGCTCACCCGCTCATCGTAGAGTTGGGCCGTGGAGGGTTACTCGTTCTCGACCGACGTTCGCGTCCGCTTCGCCGACACCGACGCACAGGGCATCGCGCACAACGCCTCGTACCTGGTCTGGTTCGAGGTCGGGCGCGTCGAATACCTGCGCGCACACGCGGGTGGGTATCAAGCGCTGCGCGATCTCGGGATCGAGGCGCTCGTCCTCGAATCTTTCTGCCGGTACATCGTCCCGGCCCGCTTCGACGACATGCTCACGGTGCACGCGCGCTGCGTCGGGCTGCGTGGTGCGCGCTTCCGCTACGAGTACGCGATCGTCCGAGACGACGGCACACGGATGGCGGAAGGCTGGACGGCGAACGCCTGCGTCGATGCCCGGACGTTCAAGCCGACACGCGTGCCCGACTGGCTCGCCGACGCTATTGCGACGGCAGAGTCGTCGTCTGTGTCGTCTGCGTCTTCTTCTTCGTAGCCGCCTTCTTCTTCGCCGGCTTGGGCCCGACGCGATCGAGCTCGGGGTCCGCGCGGTAGGACGAGTACCAGGTGTCGTGGTACAGCACCTTGCCGTCCTTGGCGTAGACGTCGCGCGTGACGCTCGTGGACATCGCGGGAACCCCCGTGTAGTCGACGACCTTCTCCCCCGGCTTCAGCGACGGGTCGACCGTCTTCTTCACCGGTGGCTTGCCGTGCGAGACGAGCGGCGCGGTCGAGCTCGTCACCTTCCTCCCGGTCGGCGTGCCGTAGAGGTTGACCGTGAGGGACGATGCGCCGACGAACGTGCGGAGCAGCAGCCAGTGACCGGTGTCGTTCACGAACTTCAGGTCCGTGCTGGGATAGTCGACCGTCGCGTCGCGCCCTTGCGGATAGTGGCTGATGTACAGCGCGTGGTTCGTGCGCTCGGTGATCTTCAGCCCGGCCTCGAACGCTGCATTGAAGACGGTGGTCGACACCTGGCAGACACCACCGCCGAGGCCGTTCGTCAGCTCGCCGTTGACGATCACCGGGGCCACGAGGAAGCCCTTCGCGGCGTTGCGCTCGCCGGTGGTGCCGTTGAAGGAGAACGTCGCATCCGGCGCGATCAGCTTGTCGTCGACGAGGTGCGCCACGAGTTGCACGTTGTGAACCCGGTTCGCGATGCCACCGTAGATCGTCGTGTAGCTCGACACCACATCGCGAATGCCCATCGCCTGCGCCTGCTTGGTGGTCAGCTTCGCGGGCGCCTCGGTGACGACGAGTCGTGCGATGCGCAGCCGAGGGCGTAGCGCCGCCTTCAGCAGCGCATCCGTGCTGGCAAGGGCGTCGAGTTGGATGCCGGGCGTCGCGGGAACCACGTGGACGCGCTTGCCGATGACGGCGAACGTCGCGTCCTTTGCAGGCTTGGCGACGCGCTTGCCGAGTCGCCGGAGCCAGTCGTCCGCCGCCGCGCCGCCGATCCGCAGCGTCCGGCGCCCGCCGGACGGAAGCTCGATGAGCTGCGCCAGCCGCCGTGGCGGCACGACCCAGCGCGTGTCGCCGAGCATGAGCTTCACCGGTGCGGAAAGGGCGAGGTGCGCCTGAGCGGCTGCGCGTGTGAGCGCCGCGGCGCGCACGTGCGGCTGCCGGGTCCGTAGGGGGAGGGACACCGGGCCGCCCGGCCGGTCGAGCGACGCGAGCGCCCGAACCATGGTGCGCGCGGCGGCGACCCGGTCTAGCACGTACCCGGGCCGGGCGGGCAGGACGACGATCGACGTCCCGCGCCGGACGAGCGCCGCGTCGCGCGGAGCGCGGTCGACGCGGTCGGCGATCTGCCCGAGCTCGTACTGGAGAGAGCCCTTCAGCACGCTCGTAGGCGGCGTGACGTCGGCGCCGAAGAACGTGACGTCGAGGCGCTTGAATCCGCGCCACGGGCCGAACCCGTCGCCCTGGCGCCGGGCAGCGTCGATTGCGGCCCTCCAGTCCAGCTCGACGCCGAGCGCCGCCGGGCGGATCCGGAACCGCCGGCCGGCGGCCGTGAAGACGATCGGGCGCTGGGCGAGACGGGCCGACTTGCCCTCGAGCAACCGGCGGGCGGCCGTCGCCTCGAGACCGCCGACGTCGATGCCGTCGACCCGGACGCCGTCGGCGATCTTCGTCGGAGAGCCGGCGAACACGAGCCCGAGGACGATCGCGGCCGCCGCGAGTGCAAGCGCGAGGAGAACGAGGCGGCGGAGCACCCCGCGATCGTAGCCGGGGTATCGGAAACGGCTAGGGCGTTCGAGGCGTCGCTAGAAGACGAACAGCTCGACGCCGCCGGAGACGTTGAGCTCGATGCCCGTGATGTACGAGGCCAGATCGGAGCAGAGGAAGGCAATCGCGTTCGCGATCTCCTGGGGCTCACCGGGGCGCTTCAGGACGGTGCGGTCGACGATTCGCTCGTTCATCTCGGCGTTCGCCATGTTGAACGCCTCGGTGCCGATCACGCCGGGCACGATCGCGTTGCACGTGATCCCGTGACGACCGCCCTCCATGGCGAGCGTCCTCGTCAGTCCGAGCAAGCCGGCCTTCGTCGTCGAGTAGCTCGCCTGACCGAAGCCGCCGAGCGTCCCTGCGACCGAGGCCATGTTCACGATCCGCCCCCACCCGCGCTCTTTCATGTGCGGCCACACGACCTGAGCGCAGTTGAACGCACCGGTGAGGTTCACCTTCAGGTCGCGCTCCCAGAGCTCGGGGGACTGCCGGTCGAACTGCGCGGCGTGATCGAGCGTGCCGGCGTTGTTGACGAGGATGTCGACCGAGCCGAGCTCCTGCACGGTGCGAGCGACGGCGGCGTCGACCTCGGCGCGGTCCGTGACGTCGCAGCGCACGGCAAGCGCACGGCGTCCCATCGCCTCGATCTCCCGCACGGTCTCCTCTGTGTGCACGAGGCCCTGCTGCCGCGCGACGGTCGCGAGTGCGCCGTAGCGATCCGTCTCCTCGGAGAGCTCCGACTCGACGAGCAGGTCGGCGACCACCACGTCGGCGCCGGCGCGCGCGAGCGTGAGCGCGTCGGCGCGACCGAGCCCGCGCGAGCCGCCGGTGACGAACGCGACGCGCCCGCTGAGATCGATCTCCAAGCTCATTGCAGGAGCCAGAGGTTTGATGTGGATCGGGCGTGCGTGCGGGGATGGGCCAGACCAAGCGATTCGGCCGGATCCGGCGCAGGGCATAGTGGTTCTACGTTCAAGCCGGATCCGGCCGAAGCGCGCCGCGTATGGCACACCATCCGTGCGTGCGACTGATCCACATCAAGCCTCTCAATCCGACTTGGGCAGGAAGATCTCCTTCGCGATCACGAGCCGCTGGATCTGCGAGGTGCCCTCGTAGATCTGGAACAGCTTCGCGTCGCGCATGAGCTTCTCGACCGGATACTCCTTGATGTAGCCGTAGCCGCCGAAGACCTGGACTGCGTCGGTCGTGACCTTCATCGCAGTGTCTGCGGCGAAGCGCTTGGCGAACGAGGAGTAGAGGGTCGCCTTGCGGCCGTAGCCCTGGTCGAGCATCCACGCGGCCTGCCACGTGAGGAGGCGCGAGGCCTCGATCTCCGTCGCCATGTCGGCGATCATGAAGTTGACGCCCTGGTGCATCGCGATCGGCACGTCGAACGTGACCCGTTCCTTCGCGTACGCGACCGAGTGCTCGTACGCAGCCTGCGCGACGCCGACCGCACCGATCGCAGTGCCGGGCCGGGTGAAGTCGAGCGTCGCCATCGCGATCCGGAACCCGTCGCCCTCTTCGCCGATGCGGTTCTCGGCCGGGATGCGCACGTCCTGGAGCGCGAATGCCGAGGTGTCGGTGGAGCGCTGCCCCATCTTGTCGAGGTGCTGCTCGATCGAGACGCCGGGCGTGTCCATCGGGACGATGAACGCCGACATCCCCTTCGCGCCCGCACGTGGATCGGTCTTGGCGAACACGACCGTCCAGGCCGCGTAACCCGCGTTGGTGATGAAGGTCTTCGAGCCGTTCAGGACGTACTCGTCGCCCTCGCGCACAGCTGTCGTCTTCAGCGAGGCGACGTCCGAGCCGGCACCGGGCTCGGAGAGGCCGAACGAGCAGAGGAGCGGCTCTTCGATCAACGGTCGGAGCCACTTCGCCTTCTGCTCCTCGCTGCCCGCGAGGACGACCGGGCCGGAGCCGAGGCCGTTCGCGGAGACCGACGTGCCCATGCCCGAGCAGCCCCAGTACAGCTCCTCGCCGACGAGCATCCCGTCGAAGCAGCCGAGGCCGAGCCCGCCGTGCTCCTCGGGAATGTGGAGGTTCATCAGCCCGACCTCGTGCGCCTTCGCGATCACGTCGGCCGGGTGCTGCATCCTCTCGTCGTACTCGTGCTCCTTCGGCCGGATCTCCCTGGCCGCGAAGTCGCGCGCGAGCTCGCGCAGCGCCTTCTGCTCGTCGGTCAGCGCGAAGGAGACCCCTGCCGCGGTGCCCTGCTCGATCGTCGCCATGTCCCCTCCGCCAGTTTCGATTGACTAGTCAGTCAAAGTCTAGCGCCGGGCTGGAACACGTCAACTTCGCACTCAAGCCGGAGCCGCTGCGCCCTCGGCGGCGGGCGTCTCGCGCCGGCTCAGCGCCACCGCGCCGACGAGCACGAGTACGAAGGCCGCCACGCGGGCGGCACCGCGCCAGCCGCCGGGCAGGCTCTCGCCGAAGAGCACCGTGCCCGCCACGATCGGGAGTGCGTTCGTCCAGAGCACCGCGAGGCCGGCCGTCGCGAGCCGTCCTCCCCGCTGGAAGGCCAGTTGGACGCACGCGAACGCCCCCGCGTGACAGGCGAGCAACGCCGGGACGAAGAGCAGCCTCCCGCCTCCGGCGAGCGCCGCCTTCGTCCCGACGTCGCCCGCGGCATAGAGGACGCCGGCAGCCGTCCCGAGGCCTGCGCCCGGCGGCAACAGTCGGGCGGTTGCCCCGGCCACCCCGGCGGACGCGAGCATCCAGACGATCACCGCGGCGGCCTTGCCGTGGGTCGAAGAGGCGTGGGAGCCGAGCGAGAGGCCGAGCAGCAGCAGTCCGCCGAGAGCCGCTCCGACGCCGATGCGCTCCGGCCGCGTCAGACGCGGCCCGCCGATCGCGAGAACGGCGATGCCGCCTGCCGAGGCAGCCTGGACGAGCGAGAGCGGCGCGAGGGCGAGCGCGGCGACGTACAACACCCAGCCGCCGATGCCGGCGAAGAACCCCGCAGCCCAGCGCCCGCTGCGGAAGAGCAGCGCGAGCGAGTGGAACGGACGGCGGAGAGTGAGCGGCGGAAGCGCCGACGCCGAGGCGTGCTGCAGCGCGTACCCGCCGTTGATCGCGACCGAGGAGACGATGCCGAGAATGAGCCCCGCGGCGGTCACTGGAACGGGAGATACGCCTCGACGGCGAGCGCTGCAAGCCCGATGCGCGGCAGATCGCGACGGCGCTCGTAGACGAGGAAGCGCGGCTGCCAGTCCGGCGCGAACTTGCGGTTGAAGAGAAGCAGGTTGTCGAGCTGGAACCAGCCCTTCAGCCGCCGCAGCCCGGCGGCCACCATCCGTTGCCCGGGCGCGAGCTTCGCGCCCGGCGCGAGAACCGCCGCGAACGGCGCAAAGTTGAGCGAGACGCGCGCGATACCCTGAGCGCGCGCCCACTCGATCGACTCGCAGATCAACCACTCCGTGAACCCGTTGGGCACGTCCGGCAGTCGCGGCATCGAGGAGAGCGAGAGCGCCGAGCCTGCCTTCGAGACGCCGAAGTGAAGGAACCCCTGCGCGCGGCCCTCTGCGTCGAAGCCGACGACGAAGACCATGTCGTCGTCGCCCGCGCGGAAGAGCGTGTCCATGGCCATCACCCAACCACGTTCCGGCGCAGTCCCGCGCCAAACCTGCGCGACCTCCTCCAGCCGCGCACGCAGCTCCGGGTCGAGCTCGCCGGAGCGCAGCACGCGCACGACGAACCCTGCACGCTGAACACGGTGCACCGACTGGCGCACCTTGCGGATCGCCCGGCCCTCGAGTGAGAAGGTCGCCGCATCGACGACCGCCTCGTCGCCGTGGTAGAGGGCGCGGAGGCCGAGCGAGCGGTAGAGCTCGAGGGACCCCTCGGACACCCCGAGCACGGCGACACGCCAGCCGCGCTCGTGCGCGAAATCGAGAAAGCTGCGCACGAGCTGCGGACAGTCCTCGGTCGGCCCGATGGGATCGCCGGCAACGAGCGCCACACCACCGGCCACGCGATAGGCAAGAAACGCCGAGCGATCCGGCGAGAAGAAATACGACTTGTCGGCGCGCAGGGCAAACGGCGCGAGCGTGTCGGCGCCCCACGTCGTGACGAGGCTCTGCACCAGCTCGTGCTCCCCGTGCTCATGCCGCAGGCGGTACCGCCAGGGTGCGAGCCATTCGACGAGCACGAACACCGCCGAGCCGAACCCGAGCAGGAAGATGGAGATCGGGAGCCAGTCGGCCACCGGGCCGCTCAGATGGTCTTCGCCGTGGAAGCTGAGCCCCGCGAGCGCCCGGCCGATCACCTCGAGCGAGAACCCGAAGGTCAACTCCGTGTCCGCCATCACCCTGTTGATCCAGAGCGTCACGAGCCCGTAGACCACGATGCCCGCCCCGAGCAGCACCGCGTGCAGGAGCACGCGCGGCCGCGAAGACGGATCGCCGCGCATGGTGAACGCGCTGCGGCGCGAGAGCAGGGCGACGACCGCGATCCCTGCAACGATCGCGCCGTCGTCGAAGCGACGCTCGATGTGCAGTGCGAGCAGCACCGCAAGCACGACGACGGCAATCTGCCAGGCGCGCTTGTTGCCGCGCGCGAGGCTCCGGCCCGCGATGATCAACGTGACGCTGAGCGGGGCGATGAGCGCCTTCGTGATGCCGTGCAGGTGAGCCGGATCGACGCCGGTGATGAGCGACGTGCGGTGCTCGGGGAAGAGAGCGTCGACAAGACCGAGCACGCCGGCGCTGCCGACCAGCCAACCCAGTGCGGTGCGCGAGCGGATGCCGACGGAGGCTCGGGGCCGGCCGAGGATCGCACCCGCGATCCCCGCGAGCACCGCGGGTAGCGCAACCGCCTGTTCCGCCGCCGCCGCATGGAACGCCTGGTGTGCCGGGATCTGCCGGACGACCAGGATCGACACGCCGTTCAGCGCGTAGTGCCAACCGACGACCGCCGTCGCGAGCAGCAGACCTGCGGTCAGACGTCCGACGCCGGCCCAGCGAGCGAGCAGCGCCAGCAGCACCGCCGCAACGGCCCAGACGGCGAGGAACAGGAGAAGCGGCACGCTCGCGCGATGCGACAGCTCGTCGAGCGCCAGCGCGTCGCGGGTGACCGGGCCGGGCAGCTTGACGACGGGACGCGCGGTGTAGAGCCAACCGGTCGCAGCGACGACGACCCCGAGCGACAGCACGAACGCGGTGAGCGCGCGCATCGTCTTGGCCGGTTGAAGCCACGACAGCGCGCGCCTGGATGGCCGCTCATGCTCGGCGACGTGGTGGCGGGTCGGCCTCGGCAGGGCAACCAGCCGGCTAACCATTGCCGAGCCTCGCTGCGGCGGCGAGGTATGCCGCGCGCGCGGAGTTGCGCCAGATCGCCCACGTGTGTCCGCCGTAGACGCGGAAGTAGTGGTGCGCAATATGTGCGCGCGCGAGCTCGCTCGCGAACGCCGCATTCTGGCCGCTCAGCCGGTCCGTCGAGCCCGAGTAGAACCAGAAGTACGTCCCGTTCTTGCGGAGCTGTGGCGCGACCTTGGGAAGCAGGCGCCGAGGATCGTTTGCCGCCAGCAGCTGCAGCTGTGCGCCGAAGACCGATCGGAGCGGGTCGGGACGCTGGTAGCCCGACCAGCTCTCGACGATCGAGAACTCGCGGGGGTGGTGCAGCGCGATGTTGATCGCGCCGTAGCCGCCTTCGGAAAGTCCGCCGATGCCGCGGCCCGCCCCGGTGCTGATCGTCCGGTAGCGAGCGTCGACAGCACGGACGAGATCGTGCGCGACGAAGCTCGCCCAGCCCTCGCCCGGCGAGATCCCGTTCACCCATTCTTTGTCGCTGAACGTGCCGGTCGAGCCGAACGGCATCACGAGGATCAGCGGTGCTACACGGTTCCTGGTCGCAAGCACATCGTCGACGATTCCCATCTGCACGGTCTCGATGAACGCCAACGGCCGTCCCGGGAACCCGTGGAGGAGATAGAGCACGGAGTAGCGGCGGTGAGGATGCTGTGCGTATCCGGATGGCAGATAGACATACGCCTCCTGCATGCGGCCGCCGAGCGCGGGGCTGCGCACCTGCATGCGTTGCAGCGTGCCGGGCTGCGTGACGAACGCAGGCTCGCGCGGCGGCGGGTAGCCGCGGTACCGGAGGAAGTTGTCGAGGTAGCCGCGCGCGCCCAGCAGGCCTACAACGAGGAATACGGCCAGCGTGGCGACAAATGCCGCCGACGCCGGAGCCGATCGACTCAGCCGGGCAGCGGTCATTGCAGAAACCGTACGGCCGCTACCCTGAAATCGACCTTGCCGTCAGTTGTTACACGCGCCGGCGCCGTCGTCCTGGCGGCCGCCGCAGTCTTCGCTGGTCTTGCTTTCGCGGGCGCCCAGCCACCACCGCGCGAGCAAGACGATGAGCTGCAATCGCAGGCGATCGCGGGACCGCTGCATTTCGTCGCCTACCTGCCGGCCGGCTACGACGAGGGCAAGACGCGCTATCCCGTCGTGTACCTCCTGCACGGACTGCCCGCGACGGGAACCGGTTACCGGTCGGTCGGCTACGTCGAGCAGGCGCTCGACGCGACGGGCAGTCCTGCGATCCTCGTCGCGCCGCAAGGTGCGACCGACAGCAAGACGGATCCGGAGTATGTCGACCAGGGTCCCGGGAGCCTCTGGGACACGGCGATCACGCGTGAGCTCGTCCGTGCCGTCGACGCACGTTTTCGCACGATTCGTTCGCGCAATGGACGCGCGCTCATCGGGGTGTCGGCCGGCGGCTACGGCGCGATGCACCTTGCGCTCAACCACCTCGACCAGTTCGCCGCAGTTGAATCGTGGAGTGGGTACTTCCATCCCACAGATCCGTCCGGGACGAAGGCGCTCGATCTCGGCTCACCGGTTGCGAATGCCCGAGCGAACGTGCACCGGCAGCTCCAGTCGAGTCACGGACGCCTCAAGACGCTGCCGACGTTCATCGGGTTCTACGTCGGCCGTGACGACACCCGCTTCGTTGCCGAGAACCGCCAGTTGAACCTCGAGCTCTCGCGGGCCGGCATCCCTCACGTGTTCCGCGTCTACGCCGGTGGGCACGACCAGAACCTCTGGCAGCGCTATGCCACGCCGTGGCTCACGCTCGCGCTGAACCATCTCGCGCCCGCGACGGGTTAGAGACTGCGGGAGCCTCGCGTGCTCTACGATTCGCGCATGGCCACCACCGCAAAGCAGACGACGCTCGATCCGCGCGACTTCCTGGCGATCGACGCGCTGCTCGACGACGAAGAGCGCGCAATCCGCGACACCGTCCGCCAGTTCGTGCGCGACCGCATCCTCCCGGACGTCGGCGAGTGGTTCGAGCAGGGGATCCTGCCGGCCGAGCTCGTGAAGGAGATCGGTCGGCTCGGGCTCTTCGGGATGCACCTCGACGGCTACGGCCTGCCCGGCGCGAGCGCCGTCTCCTACGGGCTCGCGTGCATGGAGCTCGAGGCGGGCGACTCCGGCATTCGCAGCCTCGTCTCGGTACAGGGATCGCTCGCGATGTTCGCGATCTGGCGCTGGGGCTCGGAGGAGCAGAAGCTGCGCTGGCTGCCGCCGCTGCACGAGGGCGACGCGATCGGCTGCTTCGGCCTGACGGAGCCCGATGCGGGGTCTGACCCGGCGTCGATGCGCACGCACGCGAAGCGCGACGGCTCCGACTGGATCCTCAACGGGTCGAAGATGTGGATCACGAACGGAACGGTCGCCGACGTCGCCGTCGTGTGGGCGCGCACGGACGAAGGGAAGATCAACGGCTTTCTC
The DNA here is from genome assembly GCA_025964535.1 of Actinomycetes bacterium. Lineage (GTDB taxonomy): Bacteria > Actinomycetota > Thermoleophilia > Gaiellales > Gaiellaceae > Palsa-739. The sequence continues at coordinate 25,288 of JAOPYX010000115.1, forward strand.
GTCGAGAAGGGCACCGCGGGGTTCGAAGCGCCCGAGATGAAGCACAAGCTCTCGCTGCGCGCGTCGATCACGTCGGAGCTCGTGCTCACGGACGTGCGCGTACCCGAGACGAACCGCTTCCCGGAGATCGACACGCTGCGCGGGCCGCTCTCGTGCCTCAACGAGGCGCGCTACGGCATCGTGTGGGGCGCGGTCGGCGCCGGCCGTGCGTCCTTCGAGGCCGCGCTCGACTACGCGAAAGAGCGCATGGTGTTCGGCAAGCCGATCGCCGCGTACCAACTCACGCAGCAGAAGCTCGCCGAGATGGCGCTCGAGATCAATCGTGCGACGCTGGCCGCGCTCCACATCGGGCGCATGAAGGACAACGGAACGCTGCGGCCCGAGCACGTGAGCATGGGCAAGATGGGCAACGTGCGCGGCGCGCTCGAGGTGTGTCGCAGCGCGCGCACGATCCTCGGCGGCAACGGCATCACGCTCGAGTACCCGGTGATCCGCCACATGAACAACCTCGAGTCGGTGCTGACCTACGAGGGCACGCACGAGGTGCACACGCTCGTCGTCGGGCAGGCGCTCACCGGCGAG
>JAOPYX010000148.1 GCA_025964535.1 Actinomycetes bacterium
CGGCGCTCTCTGCCGTTCAGCATGTCGAGGCACACGTTCGTCGCGATGCGGTAGAGCCACGTGCGGAGCGCCGCGCGGCCCTCGAAGCGGTCGATGCTCCGCCACGCCCGCACCATCGTCTCCTGAACGGCGTCCTCCGCCTCGAAGGAGGACGCGAGCATGCGGTAGCAATAGGCGTTCAGCTCTCTACGGTGCTCCTCGAGCTGCCGCCCGAGCTCTTCGGGCGGGCGTGGTGCTTGCAGATTCGCCATCGGGCTCATCCTGCACCACAGGCGTGGGGCTTCGCCACTAGTGCGCCTCGGCGGCCAGTGCTGGCGCCTCCTCAGGGGCGCCGGAGCGGAGGAAGACCGCGCCTACCGTCGCGGCCGCGAGAGCGAACGCCGCTCCCACGAGCAAGGCGACGTGGTAGCCGCCGTTGAGGGCTGACAGGTGCCCGTGCCCGGAGGACACCAAGCTGTCGGTGCGCGAGGCGGCGAGGCTCGCCAGGACTGCGAGACCGAGCGCGCCACCCATCATGAACGCGGTGTTCACGACGCCGGAGGCGAGCCCGGACTCCTCGGGCGCGACCTCGCTCATCGCGGCGAGCAGCATCGGGTTGAACGCCATCCCCGCGCCGATCCCGAGCAGGATCATGCTCGGGAGCACGTCGGTGACGAAGCTCCCACCGACCGGCGCGCGCGCGAACAGCACGAGCCCGACCGCGGCGACGAGCAGCCCCGTGGCCAGCGGCCGCTTGATGCCGAAGCGCATCACGATCTTCGCCGAGAGGCCGAGCGAGAAGGCGCCCATGATCACGTTGGCAGGCAGAAACGCGAGGCCGACCTTCAACGGGCTGTATCCGAGCACGAGCTGGAGGTACAGCGCGGAGATGAAGAACCACGCAAACATGGCAGCCGCCCAGAGCACGCCGACGATGTTCGCGGTCGCGACACTGCGCAGCCGGAAGAGGCCGAGCGGCACCAACGGCGACTCGATCCGGGACTCGATCGTCAGGAAGAGAGCCAAGAGCACAACCGCGCCACCGAGTAGGCCGAGCGTCTGTCCCGACGTCCAACCGTTGTGGTTGCCGTTCACGACCGCGTAGACCGCGAGCATCAATGCGGCCGTGACCGTGACGGCGCCGGCGACGTCGACCCGCCGGTTCTCCGGCGCGACGTGCTCGCTCGGCAGCAGCCGCAGCGAGAGTGCGATCACCGCAACGCCGATCGGCAGATTGACGAGGAAGATCCAATGCCAGTCGAGCCAGTTCGTGAGCACGCCGCCGAGCAGCACGCCGATGCTCCCGCCGCCGGCCATCACGAAGCCGAATACGCCCATTGCCTTTGCTCGATCGGCGGGCTCCGTGAACAGGAACATGATCAGCGAGAACGCGACCGCAGAGACGACGGCGCCACCGAGCCCCTGCACGGCGCGCGCACCCTCGAGCAGGCGCTGCGAGTTCGCCAGGCCGCAGGCGAGCGAGGCGACCGTGAAGAGCGAGATCCCGGCGAGGAACAGTCGCCGGTGACCGAACAGATCGCCGAGCCTGCCGCCGAGCAAGAGGAAGCCGCCGAAGGTGAGCAGGTAGGCGTTCACGACCCAGGCGAGTGAGGTCTGCGAGAAGCCGAGATCGGCTCTGATCGACGGAAGCGCGACGTTCACGATCGTCGAGTCGAGCACGATCATCAGGTCGCCGAGGCACAGCACGAACAGCGCCAGCCAGCGCATCCGGTCGGTCATCTCTCTCGTCATGGTGGTCTCCCTCGTTGCCGTCGTCTATGTCCAAGTCAGACCGATCGTCGACTCGAAACTCATCTCGTGTGTAATACTTAAGCAGATGCTTAACCATAGCGCAACGGTCGATCCCCCGACGCTCGATCCACTGTTCCATGCGCTGGCCGACCCCACCCGGCGCGCCCTGGTCGAGCGCTTGAGCCGCGGCCCCGCATCGGTCAGCGAGCTCGCGCGACCCGTCGACATGACGCTCTCAGCCGTGATCCAACATCTCGCCGTGCTCGAGTCGAGCGGCCTCGTCCGGTCCGAGAAGGCCGGACGTGTGCGCACGTGCCGGCTGGAGCCCGCCGCGCTGCGAACCGGCGAAGACTGGATCGCCAAACGACGGGCGACCTGGGAGCGCCGGCTCGACCGGCTCGCCGACTACCTCGCCGATGACCAAGCAACCGAAGGAGATTCGAGATGACTCCACGATCCACCGCGCACGCAACGTTCTCGATCGAGCGCACCTACGACGCCGCACCCGAGCGCGTCTTCGCCGCGTGGGCCGACCCAGCGGCGAAGAGCCGTTGGTTCGGCGGGCCCGACGACGGCGAGACCGAGTACGAGCTCGACTTCAGGGTCGGCGGGCGGGAGCGCAGTCGCGGCGGCACACCCGACGGCACGGTCTACACGTACGACGCCGTCTATCGGGACATCGCGCCGAACGAGCGCATCGTCTACACCTACGAGATGTACATGGGCGAAGCCCGGATCTCGGTATCCGTGACGACGGTGGAGCTCGCACCCGAGGCCGCCGGCACACGCCTGACCTTCACGGAGCACGGTGTCTTCCTCGACGGGCTCGATTCTCCGGCTCTGCGTGAAGAAGGGACGGGTCACCTGCTCGACGCGCTGGGCGCCGACCTGCGAGGTGAGAAACCTGCCGGTTGGTGAAGCCGCCGGCTCCACACGGCAATACTCGGGGAACATGGTCATGCACCCTCCCGCCCGGCACCTCCTCCGCGCCAAGGATCTCATCGACGCCCGCTATCGAGATCCCCTCGACGTGCCCGCGCTCGCGCGGGCGGCGCATCTCTCCAAGGCCCACTTCAGCCGCGAGTTTCGGCGCGAGTTCGGCGAGACCCCGCACCAGTACCTCCTGACCCGCCGGCTCGAACGCGCGGCGGCGCTGCTTCGGAACACCGACCGCACGGTCGCCGACATCTGTCTCACCGTCGGACTGCAGAGCGTCGGCTCGTTCACCACGAGCTTCGGACGGGCATTCGGCCTCTCTCCCACCGCCTACCGAGCCGCGTTCCCGCCGGCGGCCGCGCGGGCGCGGATACCGACGTGCGTGCTGCAGGCATGGGCGCGCCCCCGCTCACAGTCCAGCAGTTTTCGAGAAGACAGCTCCGCACAGCGGGGGTAACGTCGCCGTCGACCGATCGACGACACAGGAGGTTGACCATGTTGAAGCAGCTCACGCACACCCAGGTTTGGGTCAAGGACCAGGACGAGGCGCTCGCCTTCTACACCGAGAAGCTCGGACTGGAGATCCGCGAGGACGTCACGGTGCCCGAGATGGGCAACTTCCGCTGGCTCAGCGTCGGGGTTCCTGGGCAGCCGGACGTCTCCATCACGCTGATGGCCGTGCCCGGCCCGCCCGTATTCGCGGAAGAGACGCGCGAGCAGATCTTCGCGCTCCTGTCGAAGGGCGCAGCGGGCGGCCTCTTCTTCACCACCGACGACTGCCAGGGCAGCTACGAAGAGATGAAGAGCCGAGGCGTCGAGTTCGCGCAGGAGCCGACGGAGCAGCCCTACGGCCTCGACGCCGGGTTCCGTGACCCGTCGGGAAATCATTTCCGCATGGCGCAGTCGCGCTAGCCGCTCCGCTTCATACGATCGTGCGGCGGCGATGAGTTTTTCGACGCCGCACGATCTAACCTCTCGAAACAGATGACCACCGACACGAAGCCGGAGGAACGCACCATGTCCGCACCCGAAAAGACCCCTTTGCTCGCGCGCCTTGCGCACCTGATCGTGCGCCGCCGACGTGTGGTGATCGCGGTCTGGGTGGTCCTGACCCTCTTCGGCGGCTTCTCCGCCGGTCAGGTCTCGAAGCGGTGGTTCGAGAGCTTCTCGATCCCCGGCTACGCGGCCTACGAGGCGAATCAGCGGACGCTGCACACGTTCGGCACCGGCGAGCAGGCGCCGCTCGTCGCCGTGTTCCACACGTCCGGCGACGTCACGAAGACGTCCGGGATCGAGCAGGCGATCGCCGCCGCGGCGAGCGTCAACCCGCACTCGCGTGTCTCGTCGTTCTGGTCGACCGGCAGCCGCGCCTATGTCTCCAAGGACGGGCACACCGCGTTCGCGGAGATCTATCCGCCCGGCACGCCGGGCTTCAGCTCGACGACGCACATCAAGCAGATGCGCGCGAAACTGCAGGCGGCCGCACCCACCGGCGTTCAGGCCTCGCTGACGGGGCGTGACGCGCTCCAGGAGGCGTCCTCCGGCGGCGGGAGCGGGCCCAGTGTCTTGACCGAGGCGCTGATCGGCGGGGTCGGCTCGCTCGTGATCCTGTTCTTCGTCTTCGGAACGTTGCCGGCCGTGCTGATGCCGATCGTGATCGCACTCGCGTCGATCCTCAACACGTTCACGCTGGTCTGGGTGCTCACCTACATCACGAACGTGTCGATCATCGTGCAGTTCCTGATCGCGCTCGTCGGCCTGGGCGTGGCTGTCGACTATGCACTCCTGATGATCTTCCGCTTCCGTGACGAGCTGCGGGAAGGCGAGGACGTCGAGACCGCCCTCGTCGAGACGATGACGCACGCCGGCCGCTCGGTGGTCGTCTCCGGCTCGACGGTCGCCGTCGGCTTGCTGTCGATGGTGATTCTGCCGCTGCCGTTCATCCGGTCGATCGGGATCGGCGGGATGCTCATTCCGGCGGTGTCGGTTCTCGCAGCGACCACGTTGCTCCCCGCGCTGCTCGCCACGCTCGGCACGCGGATCAACAGCGTGCGACTTCTGCCGAAGCGCTTCGTCGACAGTGGCCACCCCGAGGACGGCTTGTGGGGCCGATGGGCGTCGCTCGTCATGCGACGGCCGGTTCCGGTCGCCGTCGTCGGCCTCACGATCGTCGGCGCGCTCGTCTACTACGGCGTGCAGCTGAATCCGAGTGAGGCACAGGCCAAGTACTTCCCCGGCAGCGGCGACGCGATCAACGGCCGGCAGACTCTCGAGGCCGCGGGTATCTCGGCCGGTGTGATGAAGCCATTCGTCGTCCTCGTCGAGAACGGCGCGAGCACCAAGCCGATCGTCGCGAAGCTCAACGCGACGCCGGGCGTCGCAGCGGCCGTCGCACCGCCGGACTGGCACATGGGCTCGAGCAGCCTCGTCGAGGCGTTCCCGGCGACAGACTCGGCCGCAAAGGAGGTTCGGACGACGATCAAGACCGTGCGTGCCGAGCTGAAGGGCACCGGTGGCACCCTCGGCGGTGTCGCGGCCGAGGATCGCGACTTCGTCAGGGCGGTCTACGGAAACTTCCCGTACGTGCTCGGCTTCGTCGTGCTGCTCACGTTCGTGCTGCTGGCGCGGGCCTTCCGCTCGCTCGTGCTGCCGCTGAAGGCGGTGATCCTCAACCTCGTCTCACTCGCGGCCGCGTACGGGATCATCGTGTTCATCTTCCAGCAGGGCCACGGCTCCCAGGCGATCTGGGGCGTGCACGCGACGCAGGCGATCATCCCCTGGATCCCGTTGATGATCTTCGCGTTCCTCTTCGGCCTCTCGATGGACTACGAGGTGTTCATGCTGACTCGCATGCGCGAGGCCTACGACGAAACCGGCGACACGAGGAGTGCGGTCGCCCTCGGACTCGCGCGGACCGGGAAGCTCGTCACGAGTGCGGCACTCGTCCTAATGTTCGCGTTCTTCGTCCTCTCCTCCGGGCCCGGCCTCGACATCAAGCAGTTCGGGATCGGCCTCGCGGCGGGCATCATCTTCGACGCGACGGTCATCCGGGCGCTGCTCGTGCCGGCACTCATGCGGCTGCTCGGCAGCTGGAACTGGTGGATGCCACGCTTCGCAGCCAGAGTGCTCTTCATCGACGCGCCCGCGAACGGGTCGGAGCCGGTAACCGTTCCGGCTTGAGCGCCTGACCGAGTGCCTGACCCCGGGGAGCG
>JAOPYX010000159.1 GCA_025964535.1 Actinomycetes bacterium
GTGCCGGGCACGTCGAACTTGGGCTTGACCGCAAGCGCCTGGTTGTGCAGGAGAGCGAGCGCGCCGAGCGCTGCCGGGACGGCCAGGACCAGGTTGACGTAGAGCGACCAGCGCCAGGAGAGGTACTGCGTGTGGACACCGCCGAGCAGCAGCCCGGCCGCGCCACCGCCGCCGGCGATGGCGCCGTAGATACCGAAGTCCTTGCCGCGCTCGCCGGGTTCGGTGAAGGTGGTGGTCAAAAGCGACAGCACGGCCGGGGCGAGCAGCGCGGCGAACGCGCCCTGGAGGCCGCGCGCGCCGACCAGCATGATGAAGCTCGTCGCGGCCCCGCCCGCGGCGGAGGCGATCGCGAAGCCGCCGAGGCCGACGATGAGCGTCCACTTGCGGCCGAAGACGTCGCTGATCCGGCCGCCCAACAGGAGCAGGCTGCCGAAGGCGAGTGCGTACGCGGTGACGACCCACTGCCGGTCGCTGACCGAGAAGTGGAGCGCCTGCTGCGCCGAGGGAAGCGCGATGTTCACGACAGTCGCGTCCAACACGACCATCAGCTGTGCGAGCGCGAGCACGCCCAGGATCAGCCAGCGGCGGCTCTGATGGGGATTTGCGAGTTCAGCTGGCACGATTACGTCCTTTCCGATTATGCGGAGGGATCTCCTCCGGTTACCGTATCACAAGCGGAGGTCGTGCCTCCGCATCGTGGTAGACTGCGGCCATGACTCCGAAATCAGCGACTTCCACTGGAGTGCGGCCGCTCCGCCGCGACGCGGAACGCAACCGGCAGCAGATCCTCCTGGCGGCGCGCGCGGCCTTCGCCGAGCGGGGGCTCACGGTGACGCTCGACGAGATCGCCCAACGTGCCGGCGTCGGCGTCGGCACTGTCTACCGTCGCTACTCGAACAAGGACGACCTCATCGACGAGCTCTACGAGGACATCGTGGCCCAGCTCGCCGCCATCGCCGAAGCCGAGCTCGCCCAGGACGACCCGTGGAAAGGACTCGCCGGCTTCCTCGAACAGTCCCTCGCAATGCAGGCAAGCAACCGCGCCCTCAAGGACATCATGATCGGAGGAAGCCAGCGCGGGCGAGAGCGCGTCGCCCTCGCACGGGAACGCGTCGCACCGCTGGTCTCCGAGCTCTTCGAGCGAGCCAAGCGCTCCGGACGCCTGCGTCCCGACGTCACGGAGGCCGACATGGCGTAGATCGTCATGATGCTCGGCGCCGTCATCGACTCCACTCGCACCACCGAACCGGACGCCTGGCGACGCTACCTCGGCATCGTCCTCGACGGCCTCCGAACCCGCCGCAACGCCCCGACCGACCTCACATCCGTCGCCCCCCGTCAGCCGGAAACCGATGCCGCACCCGGCACCACCACGAGACGCCCCGCCAACCAGTCGAAGTCCTGATTGCGAATGCAGATCCGATCGACAAGCTGGAGGTAACGGGTTCGAGCCCAGTACCGCCCATGGATCAAAGCCCCTTGTCGGGGCTCTTCATGTCGGGCCGAGCCGAATCCCCCGTTGCTCCGACTTCACGCGGCCAAGCGGCGGCGATAGGTGCCGGGTGCGATGCCGTAGTCGCGCTTGAACGCTTTCGCGAACGCGAACTCGGACGTGTAGCCGACGCGGCTCGCGACGGCGGCGAGCTTGAGATCGGAGTCGCGCAGGAGCCTCCCGGCGACCGTCATGCGCCAGCCGGCAAGGTAGGCAGCCGGCGGCGCGCCGACGGTGCGGGCGAAGCGTCGCGCGAAGGCCGACCGCGACAGAGCAACTTCGTGTGCCAGCGCGTTCACGGTCCAGCAACGCTCCGGCTCGGCGTGGATCCGCTCGAGCGCGCCCTCGATTGCCGGGTCGCTCAACGTCTCGGGAATCTCTGCGCGAGAGCCGGCGGTGCAACCGTCGAGCCACGCGCGCACGACGAGGGGAAGCAGCGCGTCCGTCAGTGCCGGCACGACCGTGGCAGCTCCCGGGAGACCTCCCTCGAACTCTGCGTCGAGGAGGTCGACGATCGCGCGCACGCCATGCCGGCGGCATCGATCGGCGGGAACGTGTACGGCCTCGGGGAGCGACGCCAGAATCGGCGGGGGACGTCTCAGCCGGTAGCCGCCGCTGAGGACCAGCGACCTTCTGCCGTTCGCGCCATCGCCGATGTGGTCGGGAGCCTGCGCACGCCCGACCGATGGCATGCTCGGATCGTCGACCAGCATGTGGCGGACACCGCGAGGAAGCAGGACGAGATCGCCGCGTCCGAGCGGTAGCAGTGGCGAGTCGGTTGTCCGCACGAGCCAGCAGCCGCCGTCGAGGACGACGTGAAACGCGGTTCTCACGGTCTCGGGAACGCAGAAGGCCCACGGGCTCCGAAGCTCGATCCGGCGAATGCGGCCGGATCGGCGAGCCTGAGCGACGAAGAGTCGCTCGTCCATCCAAACGATGGTCCCCATCGTCGAGCAGGCTCGCGGTGGACGCGCCGGCCCGCATATGTGATTCCCACGAATCTGCGCGGATCAGGCGCAATTACACCCGTTCCGGGTGAGCCCGCCGAAGGTGCGACGACCGCCGATGCGGTGGGAGCATGAGCGGGCCGGCGGGCCTCCTTGCTCCCTCCTCGCGCAAACGCTGACGCTACGCAACGAAAGACGTTCGGACATGCACGGGGCACGCACGAGCATGGCTTCGCTCGCGTCGGGCTCCTACGGTGGTGGTCGGTACAGCACGTTCCAGGTAACGCGAGGGAGGAGGGAACGTTGTTCAGGAATTCTCGCATGCTCGCGGGTGTAGGCGTTGTCGGCGCCGCGGCGCTCACGTGGCTCGCGCTTGGTCTAGGAGGGGTCTTCAGCGCGACGGGGGCGCCGAACGACACCACGACGAGCTTGCCCATCACGACGAGCTTGCCCACCACCACGAGCTTGCCCACCACCACGAGCTTGCCCACCACGACGAGCTTGCCGACCACGACGAGCTTGCCGACCACGACGAGCTTGCCGACCACGACGGGCTCGCCCACCACGACGGGCTCGCCCACCACGACGAGCTCGTCCGCCAGGGCCTCGACCCCTAGCAGCGACCCGAACCTGTACCCGTTCGGTGCACCGAGCGGCGGCCAGGCCATCACGGTGCCGTCGCCGCCGGGGGGCGCGACGCTGTCGCCGACGATCGCGACCAAGACGACGACGCGTCTCTACGGGGCGAATCCCTTCGAGAAGGCGGTGGCGATCACCCAGCACATCTGGCCGGCGGCGCTGCCGGAGAACACACAACCGCAGCAGGCCCTGGTCCCCGACCGGCCGCGGGCGGTGACGCTGCTGACGCCGGACGATCCGCTGACGGCGATCACGGCGACGCCGCTGATCCACTTCCCCGACGACGCGCCGATCCTCTACGTCACGAGCGGCGGCATCCCTGACATCACGCTGAACGAGATCAAGCGCCTCGGCCCCTCGGGCATCGCCCGGTTCAACAACGTCGAGGCGTTCCTGGTCGGCGCGGCCGCCAACCCGGGCGTCAAGAGCCAGCTCGACGCAATCGGCTTGAAGTACGTGACGGTGACAGCGGGGAGCATCCCCGATCTTGCGAACGCGGTCGACCAGCTGTACGGGTCGATCTCGAATCCCGATACCGGCGTTCCGGGGATGGACAACAACGCGCTGGACGTGGTAGTCGGCTCGATGGACGGCACGGATTACCGGTTCCTGCTCCCTGCGACGCACTGGGTCTCGCACATGCCCACGGGTCTCTTCTGGGTGACGAAGGACTCGGTGCCGCAGGGGACGATCAACGCGCTCAAGCGGCGCAACGGACTGGCGCGGATCTACCTCTTCGGCGGGCCCGACCAGATCTCGAGTGCGGTGACGAGGCAGCTCGTTCAGTACGGGAAGATAATCCGGATCACGAACGACGACCCCGTTGCGTTCAACGCTCCGCCACCCGAGTCCCCGATCGACACGGCGATCGCGTTCTCGAAGATGTGGGACGGGACCGGTGAGATGGGCTGGAAGATCACCGGCCCCGGGCACGGCTTCACGCTGGTCAACCTCGATGACTGGCAGGCTGCGGTCGCCTCGGCGCCGCTATCTCACCTCGGCTTCCACGCGCCGCTGCTGTTCACCGACAGCGCAACGACGCTGCCGACCAACGTCGACGCGTACTACCAATCGGTACGGCCGACGTTCCTGTTCACACCGGCGGATGGGCCATACAACATGACGTACGCGATCGGTAGCTGGAACCAGATCAGCTGGTCCGAGGAGCTACAGGTCGAGTACGACTCCGAGATGGGCAACCGCCGCGACGTCATCCAGAACACCGGTGGCCGCTACGCGGACAGCCAGCCGTAAGCCGGACTGACGTCCGAATACCTGGGCCGGCGGCGACCAGCCGCCGGCCCAGCCTTCGTATCTTCGGCCGAGGGTGGTGTGACGATGACGGGACCGAGCAAGAAGATTGCGGAGTGCTTGGTGAGCGTGGCGGCGCTCGTGATGTCGGTGTCCGTCGCACGAGCCAACGCGCCGGTCAGCGTGGTGGGCCGCGGCTACGGCCACGGGGTCGGGATGTCGCAGTACGGCGCAGAGGGCTACGCGTTGCACGGCTATCCGTATGCGCGGATCCTCGCTCACTACTACAACGGGACGCGTCTCGCGAGCGTGCCGACACGGACGCGAGTGCGCGTGCTGGTCGCGCCCGCCGAAGCAGCGATGACAGTCCGCGCACGCTCGCCCGTCCAGGTCACGGACGGCCGCGGCCGGTCGGCCGAGCTACCGGCGGGCACCTACCGGATCGACGGGAGCTTCCGGATCAAGCATTCGAACGCCGAGCTTGCGCCGGCCCCGCCGCTCCGGCTCGAAGCGCGGAGCGGGATCCTCGTGCTCGACGGATCACCGTATCGCGGCGCGCTGGTCGTGCGGCGAGTCTATGGCGGCGTTTCGGTGGTGAACGACCTCGGCGTCGACAACTACGTGCGTGGTGTCGTCGCCTTCGAGATGCCGTCGAGGTGGGCGCGCGAGGCGCTGCGAGCACAGGCGGTCGCCGCACGATCGTATGTGATCGCCGAGCTGCGCCCAGATCGCGCCTTCGATGTCTACCCCGACACCCGGAGTCAGATGTACGGCGGCGTCCGCGCAGAGCGGGCCGCGACGGATGCAGCCGTGGGGGCGACAAGCGGGCAGGTCCTGGCGTGGCGCGACCGGGTCGCCACGGCGTACTACAGCTCCTCGTCCGGCGGTCGCACGGCGTCGGTCGAAGACGTGTGGCCGGGAGCGCGGCCCGTGCCGTACCTGCGCTCGGTTGCCGATCCCTACGACAAGGGGCCTCGCTGGACGTTCAAGGTCTCACGCGCGGAGCTTGCGGCAGACCTTGGTCTCCACCGCATCGACGGCTTGCGTGAAGTCAGGAACCGGTCGGGTCGCCTCGTGTGGCTCGATGTGCGCAGCGGCCGCGCGAAGCATCGCATTGCAGGGCGCGCAGCGGCGGCCGCACTCGGCCTGCGCTCGAGCTGGTT
>JAOPYX010000165.1 GCA_025964535.1 Actinomycetes bacterium
CGAACGCGACCGGCGGCGCCGGGAGAGCGGCCGCGCGACGTATTTCGACGGCGCCGGGACGAGCTTCGCCGGCGTCGACCTCCCCGAGCGTTCGACCGAGATTCTCCGGCCCGACCGGCTCCGGGCGAGCCCGTTCGACGGCGAGTCGGTCGACGAGGGGGAGCAGCCGCGGCGCCGGCTCGCCGTCTCCAGTGCCATCTTCGGGGTTGCGACCGCGCTTTCGCGCGTGCTCGGGCTCGCTCGAGAGGTCGTCGCGTCCTACTACTTCGGTGTCCACGGCAAGATCAATGCCTTCACGGTCGCGTTCCAGATCCCGAACCTCTTTCGTGCGCTCGTTGCGGATGCCGCGCTCTCCGCGGCGTTCGTCCCAGTCTTCACCGACCTGCTCGAGAAGGACAAGAAGCGCGCGTGGCGGGTGGCGTCGACGCTCTTCTGGCTCATGCTGCTCGGCCTCACGGCGCTGACGGCGCTGTTCGTTCTCGTCGCCCCGTGGGTGATCGGCGTCTTCGGCGACGCGCACCACCATCGGGCGCTTGCGATCGGACTCTCCCGCGTCTTGTTCCCGATCGTGACGCTCCTCGGCATCTCCGGAATCGTCGTCGGGATCCTCAACAGCTACGACCACTTCACGGTGCCGGCGCTGTCGCCGGTCTTCTGGAACATTGCCATCATCGTCGGTCTTGCGATCGGCGTGCCGCAGGCGCAGTCCATGGACACGAAGCTGTACGTGTACGCGGTGTCGATCCTCATCGCGACCGTGATCCAGGTGTTCCTGCCGATGCCGTGGTTGCGCGGGCTCGATCACGACGGGAAGTTACGCATGGTGCTCGATTGGCGCGACCCCGCCGTGAAGCGCGTCTTCGTGTTGATGGTCCCGGTAACCCTCGGGCTGGGCCTCATCAACGTGAACGCCGTGATCGACACCTTCTTCGCGAATCGGTTCATCAAGGGGGATCTCGCCCCGACGGCGATCCAGAAGGCGTTCCTCGTCTACATGCTGCCGCAGGGGATGTTCTCCGTCGCGATCGCGACGGTGCTCTTCCCCTCGCTGTCGCGCTTCGCCTCGCGCGGCGACATGGACGGGTTCAGGCAAACCGTCAGCAACGGCCTACGGCAGATCGCGTTCCTGCTCATTCCCGCGGCGGTGGTGAGCGCGGTCCTCGCCGAGCCGATCATTCGCATTCTCAACCAGCGGGGTGCCTTCCGCCCGTCTGATACGCCGGTCGTCGCCGCGGTGCTCGCGGCCTTCAGCGCCGGGCTCGTCTTCAACGGCGCGATGCTGATGCTCAACCGCGCCTTCTTCAGCCTTCAGTCGAACTGGGTGCCGACTGCGATCGCGCTCGGAAACCTGCTCCTCAATGTCGTGCTCGATGTCTTCCTCTACCACGTCGGAGCATGGGGCATCGCGCTCGCGACCGCGATCTGCAACATCGCGGGCACCGCGGCGCTCCTCGTGCTGCTGCGCCGGCGGCTCGGGCGCTTCGAGGGGGGCCGGATCGCGACGACTGTCTCCAAGGTCGTCGTGGCCTCCGCCGCAGTCGCCGTGGTCGCCTGGTTCGTGTGGCATCCGCTCGATTCCGCGCTCGGCCGCTCGTTCCCCGGCCAGTTCTTCTCGCTCGGGCTCGCGCTCGCCGCGTCGGTCGGCGTCTACCTCGGTGCCTGCCGGCTGCTCGGAGTGCGCGAGATGCAGGTGCTGCTCTCGCTCCGCAGTCGCTTGCGGCGCGCGTAACCGGTTCGGCGAGATCCTGGCAAAACGGCTTCACGAGTACCATCGCCGGAGCCCATGGACCAGAGCAAGATCCGCAACTTCTCGATCATCGCGCACATCGACCACGGCAAGTCGACGCTCGCCGATCGCATCCTCGAGGTGACCGACACGGTCGCCGAACGCGACATGCGCGCCCAGCTGCTCGACTCGATGGACCTCGAGCGCGAGCGCGGGATCACGATCAAGGCGCAGGCGGTCCGGGTGGCCTGGAAGGGGCACGAGCTGAACCTGATCGACACGCCGGGGCATGTCGACTTCACCTACGAGGTCTCCCGCTCGCTCCAGGCGTGCGAGGGGGCGCTGCTCGTCGTCGACGCAGCGCAGGGGATCGAGGCACAGACGCTCGCCAACGCGTACCTCGCGATCGAGAACGGGCTCGAGATCGTGCCGGTCGTGAACAAGATCGACCTTCCGTCCGCCGACCCGGATGGCGCCTCCCAGGAGGTCGCCGACCTGCTCGGTGACGATCCGGCGAAGGTCGTCCGCATCTCTGCGAAGACGGGGCTCAACGTTCCGGACGTGCTCGACGCGATCATCGACCGCGTGCCCCCGCCGGCCGGCGACTCTGCAGCGCCTGCGCGCGCCCTCGTCTTCGACTCGGCGTACGACCAGTACCGCGGCGTGCTCGCGTTCGTACGCGTCGTCGACGGGTCGTTCACGCGGCGCGAGGCTTTGCGCACGATGGCGACCGGCACGCAGTTCGACGCGGAGGAGCTCGGCTTCTTCTCGCCGACGATGACGCCCGTCGAGTCGCTCGGCGCGGGCGAGGTCGGCTACGTCGTCACCGGGCTGAAGGACGTCTCGCGCCTGCGCGTCGGCGACACCATCACGTCGGTCGCGCGTCCCGCGTCGGAGCCGGTGCCCGGCTACAAGGACGTCAAACCGATGGTGTTCGCCGGCTTGTACCCGTCTGACTCCGACGCCTACCCGGAGCTGCGCGACGCGCTCGAGCGGCTGAAGCTGAACGACGCGGCGCTCCTGTACGAGGCCGAGGTGTCGAAGGCGCTCGGCTTCGGCTTCCGTTGCGGGTTCCTCGGACTGCTGCACATGGAGATCGTGCGTGAGCGGCTCGAGCGCGAGTTCGACCTCGACCTGATCGTCACCGCTCCGACCGTCGCGTACCGCGTGCGCGAGCGCAACGACACGGAATGGGTCGAGCTGCACAACCCCGCCGACTTCCCGCGCGAGTTCGAGGAAGTCGAGGAGCCGTACGTGAAGGCGTCGATCATCGTGCCGAAGGAGTACGTCGGCGCCGTGATGGAGCTCAACAACGAGCGGCGCGGCGTATTCGACCACATGGAGTACCTCTCGCCGGAGCGCGTCCACCTGACCTACGACCTGCCGCTCGGCGAGATCGTGCTCGACTACTACGACCAGCTGAAATCGCGTACGCGCGGCTATGCCTCGTTCGATTACGACCTCTCCGGCTTCAAGCCGGGCAAGCTCGTGCGCGTCGACGTGCTCGTCGGCGGCGAGATGGTCGACGCACTGTCGCTGATCATCCACCGCGACTTCGCGTACGAGCGCGGCAAGCTGCTCGTCGAGAAGCTGCGGGAGGAGATCCCGCGCCAGATGTTCGACGTGCCGATCCAGGCGGCGATCGGCTCGCGCGTGATCGCGCGCGAGACCGTGAAGGCGCGTCGCAAGGACGTGCTCGCAAAGTGTTACGGCGGCGACATCTCGCGCAAGCGCAAGCTGCTCGAGAAGCAGAAGAAGGGCAAGAAGCGCATGAAGCAGGTCGGCGGGGTGGAGGTGCCGCAGGAGGCGTTCCTCGCGGTGCTCAGCATCGGACAGGGGCAGAAGAGCTGATGACGCGCCACCTCTACGTACACCTTCCTTTCTGCGCGCACCGGTGCGGCTACTGCGACTTCGTCACCGTCGTCGGCCGCGGCGACCAGCACCGCGTCTATGTCGACGCGCTCCTCCAGGAGCTGGAGCTCGAGCGTGCGTCGCTCGCCGGGGAGCTCGACACGATCTTCCTCGGCGGCGGTACGCCGACGTTCACCGCGCTGCCCGAGCTCGTGCGCCTGCTGGAGGCGCTGCCGCCCGCCGCCGAGGTCACGACCGAGGCCAACCCGGAGACGGTGACGCCCGAGCTCGCCCGCGCCCTGCGGGCCGCCGGTGTCACGCGCGTCTCGCTCGGCGCGCAGACATTCCGTCCGGAGCTGCTGCGGGTGCTCGAACGCGTTGCCGGTCCTGACGACGTCCGGCGCGCCGTGCATCATCTCCGTGATGCGGGATTTGACAACATCTCGCTCGATCTCATCTACGGGATCCCGGGTCAGAGCACCGCCGATCTGGCAGCGGACCTCGACGACGCCCTCGCGCTCGAGCCGGAGCACCTCTCCTGCTACGAGCTCGAGGCGAAGCCGGGGACGCGCTTCACCCATGCCTGGGGAGAGGAGCTCGGCCGGCAGGCGGATGCGATGGAGGACTACTTCGAGCGCGTCGTCGCCACGCTGACCGGCGCCGGCTACCGCTGGTACGAGACGGCCAATTTCTGCCGCGCAGA
>JAOPYX010000248.1 GCA_025964535.1 Actinomycetes bacterium
CGCCCGACGGTCACGGACGCGAACGTCGTCCTCGGCAGGGTCGATCCCGACACGTTCGCAGGCGGCCGGATGCCGCTCTTCCCGGACGCTGCGCGCGCCGCGGTGTCCGACCTCAGCACCGAGGTCGGCCTGGGTGTCGAGGAGCTCGCTGAGGGCATTGTGTCGGTCATCAACGCAAAGATGGCGCAGGCGATCCGGACGTTGACCGTCGAGCAGGGCATCGAGCCGCGCGACTTCGCGCTCGTCGCATTCGGCGGCGCAGGCCCGATGCACGCGGTCTTCCTTGCGCAGGAGCTCGGGATCGCCGAGGTGATCGTGCCCCGGCTTCCGGGCGCATTCTCCGCATGGGGGATGCTCGAGACCGAGCTGCGGCGCGACTTCAGCCGGCCGTTCTTCCGGCGTGCGAGCGAGGCCGACCTCGCCGAGCTCGTCGAAGTCCTCACGACCGTCGAGGCCGAGGGGCGCGGGGCTCTCGAAGCCGAGGGAATTCCCGCGGACGCCTGCCGCGTCGAGCACTCGATGGACATGCGCTACGAGGCCCAGGAGTACACGCTCGCGATCCCGATCGACTCGGCCGCCGCGCCGGAGGCTCCCGGGTTCGTCGAGGAGATGGCGCGCCGGTTCAACGAGGCGCACGACTTCCGCTACGGGCACTCGAACCCCGGCGCGCCGATCGAGTTCGTCGCCGTGCGTGCAGCGGCGCTCGGCGACCTCGGGCACGCCGACCCGGAGACGGTCGCGGCCTCCGGCGGCGAGCCGGCCGGCCGCACCCGTGACGTGATCTTCGATCGCAAGGAGTGGCCGACCACCATCGTCGATCGCGGGGATCTCTCCGCAGGCTCGACGCTCGAGGGGCCTGCAATCGTCGAGGAAGGCACCGCGACCACCGTCGTTCCGCCGGGGTGCTCCGTGTCGATCGACCGCTTCGGCTCGCTTATTGTTCGAACCGGAAAGGACTCGTGATGGCAACCGTCGCCGTTGACCCGATCACCACCGAGGTCATCCGCAACGCATTCAACTCTGCGGCCGACGAGATGAACGCGACGCTGATCCGCTCGGCGTACACGTGGATCATCTACGAGCTCAAGGACTGCTCGGTCGCGCTGCTCGACGCGGAGCACCGTGTCCTCGGCCAGTCGTCGGGGTTGCCGATCTTCCTCGGGAATCTCGAGGTCTGCACGCGGGTGACGGAGGAGATGTACGGACGCGACGCCTGGCAGCCGGGCGACGTCTGGATCATGAACGACTCCTACCTCGCAGGCACCCATCTCAACGACATCACGGTCTACGGCCCGATCTTTCACAACGAGCAGCTCGTCGGCTTCGCCGCTTCCCGAGCCCACTGGCTCGACATCGGCGCGAAGGATGCAGGCGCGCCGATGGACTCGACCGAGATCTACCAGGAGGGCCTGCGGCTCGGTCCGACGAAGGTCGTCGAGGGTGGACGCGAGCGACGCGACATCGTCGATCTGCTCGCACGCAACTCGCGATTCTCGTATCCGGCGATCGGCGACCTCAACGCCCAAATCGCCTGCGCACGCACCGGTGAGCGGCGCCTCGCCGCAATCATCGACCGGTTCGGCGCCGAGACCGTGGCCGCCGCCCGCGACGAGATCTTCGCGCAGACGGAACGGCTCGAGCGCGAGGCGATCGGTGCGATCCCCGACGGCGTCTACGAGGCCGAAGGCGCGCTCGACAACGACGGTATCTCCGACGATCCCGTACCGGTGCGCGTGCGGATCGAGATCGCGGGTGGTGACATGACGATCGACCTGCGCAAGTCGGCCGACGCTGCCCATGGCCCCGTCAACTGCGGCGAGGCGCAGGCGGTGTCGGCCTGCCGGGTGGCCTACAAGCTGCTCGTCGCCGCGGACCTCCCGACGAACGGCGGCTCGTTCGCACCTCTGACCGTCCACGTGCGCAAGGGCTCGCTCGTCGGAGCGACGGAGCCATCGCCGTGCGCGTGGTACTTCAGCCCGCTCGGCCTGCTGATCGACCTCGTCGTCAAGGCGCTCGCGCCGGTGCTGCCGGGCCAGGTCGCCGCCGCCAGCTACGGCGATTCGATGATCCTGACGTGCGCAGGCCTCGACAACCGCACCGGCGAGGGGTTCTTCCACATCGAGCCGACGGTCGGCGGCTGGGGTGCCTGGGACGGGACCGACGGTGAAAGCGGACTGATCAACAGCGTCAACGCGGGCATGAAGGACTTCCCGATCGAGATCCTCGAGACGAGGATCCCGCTGCACGTTCGCCGTTACGGCTTCCGCCCGGATTCGTCCGGCGCCGGCAAGTGGCGCGGCGGGAACGGTGTCATCCGCGAGTTGGAGGTCGAGTGCGACGAGGTCTACGTCTCGCTCTGGTGGGAGCGCTCGAAGACTCCTGCGTGGGGCCTGTTCGGCGGCGCGGCGGCCACACCGCCCGACCTCGCGATCAACCCGGGCCGGGACGACGAGCGGCACATCCTCAAGGCGACGCGCCTGGTGCTGAAGCGCGGCGACGTGATCCGCGGCAGCACGGGTGGGGGAGGCGGGTACGGCGACGCAGCCGAGCGTGACCCCGCTGCGGTTCGCGCCGACGTTCGCGACCGGCAGCTGACCGCAGAGGCTGCCCAGAGGATCTACGGCGTGGAGGGCTCGTCGTAATGCTGGCGGAACAAGGAGCAGATGCGCGGTCGCTCGGCATTCGCGAAGCTGCGAAAGCCGCCGGGCTCGACGGCGTCATCGTCACGAGCGACGAGTCGATCGCGTACTTGACGGGCTTCCGCCCGATGCAGCTCGAGCGACTCTTCGCGGTCGTCGTCACCGAGGCCGGCGGCTCCGTCGTCGTCCCCGCGCTCGACGTCGGTCAGCTCACCGACGCGCCTCCGAGTCTCGAACGCGTCTCGTACACCGCGGCGTCGGACGGGATGGCCGAGCTGGTCGCTGCGCTCGGGGGCGTTCGGTCAGTCGGCGTCGAGGAGGATCACATCGTCTTCGCCCGCGCGAAGGCGCTCGAGCAACAGGGAATCAGCCTGGCACCCGCCGGAGCTCTCGTCTTCGCGCTGCGCGCGCGTAAGAGTGCAGACGAGATCGAGAAGATCCGGCGTGCGTGCGGCGTCATCGAGGACGCGTTGCGGCAGGTGTTCGCGGAGCTCCGTCCCGGCGACGTCGAGTGGGAGGTGAACGCACGCGTCGAGAGCCGGCTGCGTGAGCAGGGCGCGACCGACACGCATGCGCTGATCCTCTTCGGCGAGAACGCCGCGAATCCGCACGGGCAGCCCGGGCCGCGGGAGCTGCGGAACGGCGACGTCGTGTGCGCCGATCTCTCCGCCTGCATCGACGGCTATTGGGGCGACCTCACCCGCTGTGCGACCGTCGGCCCGCCCACGGAGTGGGCGCGCCGCGCCTGGGAGGTCGTGCGGGAGGCGCAGGCCGCCGCGATCGAGGCATGTCGTGTGGGCGTGACGGCGCGCGAGGTGGATCTGGCACAGCGCACGCTCGTGGAAGCCGCCTCCGAGCTGGGACAGTGCCTGCATGGCGCCGGTCACGCGATCGGCCTGGCGATCCACGAACCGCCGTTCCTCGTTCCTCGAATCGAGACGCCGCTCGAGGAGGGAATGGTGCTCACCATCGAGCCCGGCCTCTACCAGCCGGGAATCGGCGGGATCAGGCTCGAAGACGACGTCGTCGTCGGCGTCGACGGGCCGCAGATCCTCTCAACGATCTCGCTCGACTTAGTCGAGCTCTCGTCGTCCTAATTACATCCGGGTAGTCCGAACCAGGGAGGAAGAAGTGAAGGAACTACGGGTACTCGACTCGAGGGTCAGCCGCATGGCCGTGGCGCTGGCGGCGGTCGCGACCGTTGCGGTCGTGGCGTCGGTCAGCGCAAGCGCGCAACGCAGCGCGCCCACCGCCGGACATGCCAAGGTGAAGGCGGTCGCGTTCTTCGGCTTCGCGGCGGCCAACTCGTTCGCGCAGGCCACGTGGGCCGGCGTGAAGCAGACGGCAGCGAAGAACAATGTCACGGCGAAGTTCTTCGATCCGAACTTCAACGCCCAGACGCAGGTCTCGCAGATCCAGGACGCGATCACGACCGGGCGCTACCAGGCCTTCGTGATCCAGGCCAACGACGGCAACGCCGTCATCCCTGCGATCAAGCAGGCGCTGAAGGCGCACATCTCCGTCGTCGCCGAGTTCACGCCGGTCGGCAGCAACTACGGCACGATCAAGCCGCCGGTCGCCGGCATGACGTTCGTCGGAGAGGCGCCGGTCTGGAACGGCACGTCGCTCGCCAAGTTGGGCATCCAGGCGTGCAAGGGGCTCAATCCCTGCAACGTGGCGTATCTCGAGGGCTTCAAGAGCCTGCCGCTCGACAACGCGCGCACCGAAGCAGTCAAGAAGCAGCTCGGAACGGCGTCGAACGTCAAGCTCGTGGCAGACGTCGAAGGCGGCTACACGCAGGCCTCCGGGCTGAAGGCCGCACAGGACGCGCTGCAGGCCCATCCGGACATCAACGTGATCATCGGCTCGTCACAGGCGATCGAAGGCGCCCAGCAGGCCGTCAAGGCGGCCGGCAAGCAGGGCACGATCAAGCTGATCGGCAACGGCGGCTCCTGCCAGGCCGTCGCCGGTGTCCGCAACGGCACGTGGTTCGCGACCTACATCATCGCCGAGAAGTCCTCGGGAGCGAAGGCCGCGCAGTTCGCGATCGACGCCGCCAACGGGAAGAAGGTTCCGTTGAGCTTCGACACCCGCCAGCTGCAGAACCCGCTCGGCACGAAGGCAACGCTCGGCAGCTTCAAGGCCCAGTATTGCGATTGATCGACGGCAGAATCGTGGCGGGGAGCGACCTTCACGGGCCGCTCCCCGCTTCGGCCGTCCACCGGTGCCGATGACCATCGCGCCGGACATTGCGCAAGGCGCACCTCTGCTCGAGGTGCGCGACGTCTCGAAGCGATTCGGCGGCGTGCAGGCTGTGGTCGACGCGTCGGTGACGTTCGCACCCGCACGCGTTCACGGACTCGTCGGCGAGAACGGGGCGGGGAAGTCCACGCTCGCGAAGATCGTCTCGGGGGTCTACGACCCGGACGAGGGAACGCTGCTCGTCGACCAGAGCCCCGTGCGCTTCCACTCGCCGCGCGACGCGCTGGCGACCGGTATCGCGACGATCGCGCAGGAGATCGCGCTCGTGCCGAAGGCGACGGTCGAGGAGAACGTCATGCTCGGGATCGAGCCGCGCGCGGCCGGGGTGTTGAGGAGCCGGGAGCTGCGGCGCCGGTTCAACGAGCTGAACGAGCGGACGGGCTTCCGGATGGCCCCCGGCGTCCGCGTCGGCTCGCTTCGGACCGCCGAGCAGCAGAAGGTGGAGATCATGCGAGCGATCGCCCGCGAGGCGCGAATGATCGTCATGGACGAGCCGACCGCGGCGCTCACCCGCGACGAGAGCGACCGCTTGCTCGAGATCATCCGGGGGCTCGCCGCCGGAGGAACGAGCATCCTGCTGATCTCGCACTATCTCGACGAGGTGCTGGACGTCTGCGAGACCGTCACCGTCATGCGCAACGGGCGGATCGTCCGCACGGCGCCGGCCGCCGATGAGACGCCGCAGAGCCTCGTCAACGCGATGGTCGGACGCGAGGTGACGCTCGAGTATCCGCCGAAGGTGCCGCCGCCGTCCGACGCCAAGGTCGTGGTGGAGGTGCGCGGGTTGACGAGAGGGCGGGCGCTCGAGGACATCTCGTTCTCGATCCGTGCCGGCGAGATCGTCGGGCTGGCGGGCCTCGTCGGCAGCGGCCGCACCGAGGTCGCGCGCGCGATCTTCGGCGCCGATCGGCTCGACGCCGGCGAGATCGCGGTCAACGGAGAGACCGTACGCCTGCACAGCCCGCGTCAGGCCGCACGGCACGGGATCGCGATGCTGCCGGAGAGTCGCAAGGAGCAAGGGCTCGTGATGATCCGCTCCGTGCGGGAGAACGTCACGCTCACGACGCTCGGCGACTTCTCGACCGCCGGCGTCGTCAGTCGCCGCCGGGAGCGCACGCGCACCCGAGCACTTGCGCGGGATCTGTCGATCCGGACGCCGTCGGTCGACGCGCCGGTCATGACGCTCTCCGGGGGCAACCAGCAGAAGGTGCTGTTTGCGAAGTGGCTGGTGCGCACTCCCCGCGTGCTCATTGCCGACGAGCCGACGCGCGGCGTCGACGTGGGCGCCAAGCGGCAGATCCACGAGCTCATCCTGGCCCTCGCGGCGCAGGGGATGGCGGTGCTGCTGATCTCCTCCGAGCTCGAGGAGGTGCTAGGGCTTGCCCATCGTGTGTTGGTGATGCGCCGCGGCCGTCTGGTGGCCGAGTACGGCGAGGATGCAACGATCGATCGGGTCATGGCAGCCGCATTCGCTACCGAAGGAGGTGGAACGTGAGCGCAGAGCCTGTCGCATCGGATGCAATCTGGCGGCGCGTGGGCCGAGTCAACGTCCGGGATTACGGCATCGTGTTCGCGTTCGTCGCGATGTTCGTCGCGCTCAGCTTCCTCTCGAGCAACTTCTTCACGCAGAACAACTTCGCGAACATCCTCGACCAATGGGCGGCGCTCGGCTTGCTCGCGATCGGCGAGACGATCTGCATCATCGCCGGCGTCTTCGACCTCTCGACCGGCGCAATGGTGAGCGTCACCGGTGTCGTCGCGTGCAAGGTCGCGCTGTCGACCTCCCCGTGGCTCGGGCTGCTTGCGGGCGTGCTCACCGGGCTCGGGCTGGGTATCGCGAACGGCATCGTCATCCACCTGACGCGGATCAACTCGTTCATCGGGACACTCGCGACCAGCATCGTCTACGCGGGCATCGCGATCCTGGTCACGGGCGGCAACATCGTCACCGTCAATGACGCGTCGTTCGGTGCGATCGGCCAGAACATGGGCGCCGGGATCAAGTACACCGGCTGGACGTTCATCGCCTTCACGATCCTCGCCGCGTTGCTGCTCTCGCGAACGACGTTCGGGCGCTACGTGTACGCCGTCGGCGGCAACGCCGAAGCCTCGCGGCTATCGGGTATCCGGGTCGACCTGATCCGCGGCGCGTGCTTTGCGCTCTCCGGGACAGCGGCGGGCCTGGCCGGCATGCTGCTGGCGTCGCGCACGCAGTCTGCTCAGGCAAATCTCGGGGCGGGGATGGAGCTGACGGCGATCTCGGCCGCGGTCGTCGGCGGCACGAGCATTCTCGGCGGCGACGGCGCCGTCTGGCGCGGCTTCTTGGGAATCATGCTGCTGGCGATCATCGGCAACGGCTTCAACCTGTTGAACATCAACACCACCTATCAGCAGATCGTCTACGGCGGCCTGATCCTGATCGCGGTCGCAGCCGACCAGCTACTCCGCCGCCGTGCCTGACGCGCCTGCGACGATCCGCGCGGCCACCGATGTCGGCGGCACCTTCACCGACCTCGTCTACTTCTTCGTCGACCCGGATACGGGCGTGCAGGAGATCGTCACGGCGAAGTCCGATACGACTCCGCCGGACTTCGAACAGGGCGTCCTGAACGTCATTGCGAAGAGCGGTGTTGCGGTCGACGAGATCGCGTTCCTCGCACACGGCACGACGGTCGTCATCAACGCACTGACCGAGCGCAAGGGCGTCAAGACAGCGCTGATCACGACCGAGGGCTTCCGCGACTCGCTCGAGATCGCACGCGGCAACCGGCCCGACTACTTCAACCTCCACTACGAGAAGCCCGTCCCGTTTGTTCCGCGGTACCTCCGCCGGGAGATCCCGGGCCGGATCACGCACGAGGGGCGCGAGCGCCAAGCGCTCGACCTGAGCGGCTTGCCAGGGATCATCGACCACTTCCGCAAGGAGCAGGTCGAGGCGGTGGCGATCTGCCTGCTGCACGCCTATGCCGACCCGGCTCACGAGCAAGCGGTGTTCGAGCGGGTGACCGAGCTCTGGCCCGAGGTGTCGGTGGTGGCGTCGCACCAGATCACGCGCGAATGGCGCGAGTACGAGCGCACGAGCACCGCGGTCCTGTCGGCCTACGTCCAGCCGGTCGCGGAGCGCTATCTCGGTCGTCTGGCCGACGGCGTCCGCGACGGAGGCTTCGGCGGCCAGCTCTACATCATGCAGTCGAACTGTGGCGTCGACTCGGTGGAGAAGACGAAGGAGATTCCGATCACGATGGTCGAGTCGGGCCCGGCGAGCGGCTTCTGGGGCGCAGCGGAGCTCGGGCGGCTGATCGGCGAGCCGAACGTGCTTGCGCTCGACATCGGGGGAACGACCGCCAAGTGCTCCCTCATCGAGGGCGGGCAGGTGAAGATCATCTCCGACTACTGGATCGAGCGGAGCCGCGCGTCTGCCGGCTATCCGATCATGGTCCCGGTCGTCGACCTCGTCGAGATTGGCAACGGCGGCGGCAGCATCGCATGGGTGGACGACTTCGGAAAGCTTCATGTCGGACCGCAGTCCGCCGGCGCGTTGCCGGGGCCCGCCGCGTACGGGCGAGGCGGAACGTTGCCGACGACGACCGACGCAAATCTCGCGCTCGGTCGCATCAACCAGGACTACTTCTGCGGCGGCGAGATCGAAGCCGACATGGTGGCCGTGGAGCGCTCGCTCGGCGAGCTCGCCGACAAGCTCGGCGTCGACCATGCGGATGCCGCGCGAGGCGTCGTGCGGATCGCCAACAACAACATGATCAACGCGCTCAAGTTGATCTCACTGAACCGCGGCCACGACCCGCGCGACTTCACTCTCGTGGCGTTCGGTGGCGGTGGCGGCATGCACGCCGTCGCGCTCGCGTCGGAGCTGGGCATCCGCAAGGTGGTCGTTCCCCGCGCCGCTGACGTCTTCTCGGCGTGGGGCATGTTGATGAGCGACCTGCGGCGCGACTATTTCGTCACGCGGCTCCTCGGCCTGAAGGCGGGCAACGCCGACGCGCTCGATGCGGTCGTCGACGACGTGACCGACGTCGCGGTCGCACAGTTCGCGCGCGAGGGAATCTCACGCGACCAGGTGCGCTTTCGGCGGTACGGGAACCTGCGCTACGAGAATCAGGAGCATGGCGTCGAGGTGCTCCTGCCGGACGGGCCGATCGACGCGGACGCGATCGGAAGGATCGCGGAGACGTTCCACGAGGCGTATGAGCGTGAGTACACCTATCGTCTCGATGCGCCGGTCGAGTTCGTCGGCACGCATCTCGTTGCGATCGCCGAGGTCGGAAAGCTGACGCCGGTTCCGCTGCCGGCGACGGGGCGAGAGCTCGAGGCGGCTGTGAAGGGGGAGCGAAGCGTCGACTACGCGACCGAGGGCATCCATGTTGCCACGGTGTACGACGGCGCTCTGCTCGAGCCGGGGATGAGACTGGAAGGCCCGGCGATCATCGAGACCACGGGCAGCACCGTCGTCGTCCACCCGGACAACACCCTGAAGGTCGACACCTACGGAAACCTGATCATCGAGCTCGATCTCATCATCGACGAGAGGCGGGCGCCATGACGGCGATGACCGAGTCCGACCCGATCACCCTCGAGATCATCCAGAACTCGTTGCAGGCGATCAGCGACGAGATGTTCGCGGCGTTCCGCAAGACCGCGATGAGCGCGATCATCTACGAGGTGCTCGACATGGGTACCGCGATCACCGACGCCGAAGGCAATCTCGCTTCGTCCGGCGCGGGCATTCCGGCGTTCGTAGGAGTGCTGGACAAGGCCGTCAAGCGGATCATCGAGCTGAACGGCGAACCGGGCGAGATCGCGCGTGGCGACATCTTCGCGACCAACGACCCGTTCTACGGTGGCGTCACGCACCTCAACGACGTGGTGCTGGCGATGCCGGTCTTTGCCGGCGACGAGCTCGTCGCGTGGACGGCGAACATCGCTCACTGGAACGACGTCGGCGGGATGGTTCCCGGCTCGATCTCGAACGAAGCGCACGAGATCTTCCAGGAGGGATTGCGTTTGCCGGGCGTGAAGCTCATCGCGGGGGGCGTGCCCATCAAGTCGGTCATGGAGATCATGAAGTGCAACAGCCGCCTGCCGGATTTCCTGCAGGGGGACATGTGGGCCGGCATCGCCGCCGCCCGCGTCGGCGAGCGCCGGATCCTCGACCTGGTCGGCAAGTACGGGCTGGCGACGTTCGTGGCGGCGTTGTCTCACTTCATGGACTACGGGGAGCAGGTTGCGCGTCGCGCGCTCGAGGGCCTGCCGAAGGGCACGTTCTCCCTCGAGGAAGAACAGGACAGCGGCGCCGTCTATCGCGTGACCGTCGAGATCACGGACGACGAGTTCATCGTCGACCTGCGCGACAACCCGGACCAGGACTACGGCCCGAACAACGCCTCGCGCGACGGATCGCTCGTCGCCGCGCAGATGGTCTTCATGAACATCATGGGCTCGCACGGCTCCGCCAACGGGGGGCACTTCCGCCCACTGACGTTGCTGACGCGCCCCGGGTCGGTCTTCGACCCGAATCCGCCGGCCGCATTCGCCGTCTACTACGAGGTCGAGATCCGACTCTACGATCTGATCTGGCGCTGTCTCGCGCCGTACCTCGGAGAGCGGCTCCCGTCGGGGAGCTTCGCCTCGATCTGCGGGACGTTCATCGGCGGGCCCCACCCCGATACCGGAAGACACTTCACGATCGTCGAGCCGCAAGTAGGCGGCTGGGGCGCGTCGGGAGCCGCAGACGGCAACAGCGCCATGTTCAGCGGGTTCCACGGCGACACGTTCAACTGTCCCGCCGAGGTCGCGGAGACGCGGTACGGCCTCTACGTCGACAGGCTCGCGCTGAACGACGCCCCGGGTGGCGAGGGCGAGCACCGGGGCGGCAAGGGAATCGTGGTCGAGTACCGCGTGCGCTCGAACGGCTGCTTCTTCACGTGCGCATACACGCGCAACAAGCACAAGCCCTGGGCGTTGGACGGCGGTCGCGAGGGCTCGCCGAACTACGCCGAGGTCGTCCGGACGGACGGGACGGTGGAGGAGTTCGCGGTCGTGACCGCGCTCGAGGTCAACGAGGGTGACGTCATTCGCATCCACACCGGCCATGGAGGCGGCTACGGCGACCCGAAGCTTCGTCCGCGCGAGCAGGTGCTCGAAGATCTCAGGAACGGGTTCACCACGGACGAGCAGGCGCGGGCCGTCTACGGGCTCGAGGAGCCGGCCGCGTAACCAGAACGACGGAGGGGCGGCGCATGCGCCGCCCCTCCGGAACACACGAGCTCGTCGCTACTTACCGAGCCACTTGTTGACCTTGGCCTGGTTCGCGGCGATCCACTGCTGCGCCGCCTTGTCCGGGTCCATGTGCTGCCCGGCGATCATTCCCGCGACCGTGTTCTGGTCGGCGTTCGACCAGCTGAACCGCTTCAGCACCGCGACGGCGGGCGAGCCGCTCTTCGCGAACTTCGCGCTGAAGAACTTCAGCAGCGTGTAGCTCGGGTACGAGCATGCGTACGCCTTCGGGTTGCCGCCCAGCTTCTCGTCGTCCTTGCAGCCCTTGAAGCGCGCGGGCAGCTGCACCTGCGAGAGCTTGTACTGCGCGTTCAGGTACTGCGGGTCGTACCAGTAGAACAGCACCGGCTTGCCCTGCTTGTAGAGCTGCGTCCACCGGGCAACCTGCGCCGGCTCGGCGCCGACGCTGACGAACTTGAAGTTCAGGCCGAGCGCCGTGATCAGCGTCTTGTCCTTCTGCTGATACGACGGGTCGCCGCCGAGGAACATCCCCTGCGAGCC
>JAOPYX010000254.1 GCA_025964535.1 Actinomycetes bacterium
GTGCGCCTGCAGCCGGGCAAGTTCTTCGCGCTCGCGCAGTCGCCGCAGCTCTTCAAGCAGCTCTGCATGGTCGGCGGGCTCGACCGCTACTACCAGATCGCCACGTGCTGGCGCGACGAGGATCTCCGTGCCGACCGGCAGTTCGAGTTCCGGCAGCTCGACCTCGAGATGTCGTTCGTCGACCGCGAGGACGTGCTCGACGTGCTCGAGGCGGCCGTCGTCGCGTCGTTCGCGGCGCTGGGACGCGAAACGCCCGCGCGCCCGTTCCCCCGGCTGACGTACGCCGACGCGATGCGGCGCTTCGGCTCCGACAAGCCCGACCTCCGCTTCGGCCTGGAGATCGAGGACGCGACCGAGCTGACCCGCGCGTCGGAGTTCGGCGTCTTCTCGAAGGCGCCGGTCGTCCGTTACCTCACCGTTCCCCGCGCGTTCTCGCGCGCCGAGCTCGGGCGGCTCGAGGAGATTGCGAAGGAGTGGGGGGCGAAGGGGCTCGCCTATCTCGTCAACGACGGCGGCGAGATCCGCTCGCCGATCGCCAAGTTCCTCTCCGAGCAGGAGCTCGCGGCGATCACGCCCGAGCCCGGCTCGACCGCCCTGTTTGCCGCCGACTCGGAGGAGGTCGTCACCCGCGTGCTCGGCGGCCTGCGCGCGCACTTCGGACGCGAGCTCAAGCTCGCCGAGGGGCAGTCGGACGCGTTCCACTGGGTGATCGACTTCCCGCTCTTCGAGCGCGACGAGGACAGCGGCCAGTGGACGTTCCTCCACCATCCCTTCACCGCAGCGATTGCCGGCGAAGAGGAGAAGATCTCGAGCGATCCCGGCAACGTGATCGGGCAGCACTACGACCTGATCTGGAACGGCTGGGAGCTGGGATCGGGCTCGATCCGGATTCACCGGGCCGAGGTGCAGCAGGCGGTCTTCCGCACGATGGGGCTCAGCGAGGAGGAGCAGGAGGAGAAATTCGGCTTCCTGCTCGACGCGCTCCGCATGGGCGCGCCGCCGCACGGCGGCTTCGCCATGGGCATCGAGCGCTTCGTCGCGCTCATGGCCGGGGAGCCCGACATCCGCCAGGTGATCGCGTTCCCGAAGGTCGCGAGCGGCTCCGATCCGCTCACGGGGGCGCCGACGCCGATGCCGGACACCGTCCTCCGCGACCTCGGAATCCGATCGATCGTCGATACGGATAAAGCCGAGGGAACCGACAGCCGATGAAGAAGTCATACTTCTAGGCAGCAGCTCGCCGTGTCGACGCAGGAGGGGAACGACCGAATGGCTACCGAAGGTCCCGGCCGCGCAGGGGTCCCGTCGCTGACCGCCTTGCCGCGCTATGAGGACATTCCCCAGGTTGGGGACGGTCTCGACGCGGCACAGGTCCGCGAGGCGTTCGACGCCTTTCGCCGCCATGCCGCACAGCTGCAGGCCCAGCTTCGCGTCCTCCAGGCCGCCGGCGGCCGCACCGGCCCCTCGGTCGAGCCGACCGGGCATGCGGTTCGAATGGACGCGCTGCACCTGATTCGCGCGGCCGCCGAGTTCGCCGACACGATCGAGCGCGACGCACAGAACGCCGCCGGCGCGCAGATCTCGAAGACGGAGGAGGAGGTCAGCCGCCGCCAGCGCGAGCTGCAGGAGCGCGAGGCCGAGATCGAGCGCTACCGGCAGGAGAGCGAGCGCCAGCGCGCCGAGATGCTGAATGCGACCCGCAACGAGACGCGTGAGGTGCTCGCGAAGGCGCACGCCGACGCGACCCGCGAACTTCAGGAGGCGGAGGCCAAGGGCAACCGCTTGCTCGAGCAGTCGCGCCATCAGGCCACCGAGCTTACGAACGCCGCGCGCGCCGAGGTCGAGCAGACGCTGGAGTGGGCGCGGGCACAGGGATCCGCCGTGCTCGCCCGAGCCCAGCACGGCGCCGAGCAGCTGCTCTCCGCGGCCGGCCTCGGCCAGGAGGCGCTCGCCCAGGTCGCGAGCGCGATCATGCGCGCGGCGGAGAGTGCCGGCGAGGCATCCCGGCCGCAGCCACCCGCTGCCGCGTTCGCAGGCCCCGCAGCCGTCACGCCGCCTCCGCCGGCGGCAGCCGAGCCCGAAGCGCCGGCGGCGGAGCCCGAGCCGCCGGTCGCCGATCCTCCGGTGTCCGAATCCGCACCGCCTCCGCCCGTCTCGGGCAGTCCGTCCAAGAAGCCGCCGTCGACGGACGACGCGGCCTCGGACGACGCGCCGTCCGAGCCCCAGCCGTAGGCTTCCGGGATGCGGCGCGTCTTCGGGCCACGAACGGTCGTCGAGGCCGCCTTCCTCGTTGCCGTTCCCGTCGCGGCGGCCGCGCTCGGCGCGGGCATGTGGACGATCATCGCGGCGAGCGCCGTCGCGTACCTGCTCATCTTCGTGCTGGAAGCGACGCTCTGGCGCGAGGGCGCCTCGATGCCGGGTCGCCCGCGCCTGCGGATGCCGTCGCGTCCGGTGACCCCGAAGCGTCCGGCAGCACCGCCCGCCCCCGAGATCGAGTCGGTTGTCGTCCGGCCCCGGGTAGACGCCAATGTCGCTCCCGAGGCCGTGCCCTCGCCCGAGCCACCCGTGCCGCCCGAGCCGGTGGCTGCTCCCGTCCCGGCGCCTGCCCCTGAGCCCGTGCCGCAGCCTTCGCTCGCGGAGGTGACACCGCCCGAGCATGTTCGCGTGCTGCGGGCGGAGCCGGCGCAGACGCCACCGCCGGAGCCGGCCCCGGAGCCCGTCGCCGAGCGCGCGCCGCTCGCCGCTGTGCCCGAGCCGGTGCTCGCCGCCGTGGCACCCGAGCCGGTTGCGGCCCCGTCGACCGTCGTGCCGATCGGCTACGGCGCCGGCCCGCGTCAATGGAACCTCTGGGATCTCGAGCGCCTCACGCGCGAGCACGTGGGGGGCGACGTCGCGCAGGACGAGGAGCGTCAGTTCCTGCTCATGTACCTGCGCGAGTTCGCGGACACGCAGGGCCTGCTGCCGGTCGATTTCGACAGCCTCGTGCGTGACAGCTTCGGGGAGCTCGTGGAGAGCCGGTGACGGTCGGTTCCGCCGGGACGCGCGCTGCCACGCTCGCCGCGGTCGCGCTCGTCGCGATCGCAGTCGCTCTTGCCCTCTCACATCACTCGACGCCGACGTCCGCTCTTCCTCTGCCGGCGGGCGACTGGTACACGGCACTCGCCGCGCCGTACACGCCGTCGAAGGGGCGCACGAAGAGCGCGTGCGGCGTCACGATCGATACGAAGGTCGTCGGAGTCGCGCATCCCGTGCTGCCCTGCGGCGTCAAGCTCTACGTCGAGTACAAGGGCAAGCAAGTCCTGACACAAGTGGTCGATCGAGCCCACACCGTGCCCGGCCGCGTGTTCGATCTCACCGAAGCGCTCGCAAGGCTGCTGAACGTGCAGGGCACGCAGACGATTCAGTGGCGCTTCGCGCGCTGACGATTCCGTGGCGCATGGCGCGGTGAGGTGTACGCTGCGTCGGCTCGACCCTGTGCGCCGTTTCGGCCTCAATGTAGAACCAACGCCTACATAAAGGGAGCACGTATCCCGACCGAGGCCGCTCAGGCGGCCGGAGAAAGGTGCGGCACCCACCTGGTTCGCCAGGTTCACATAGCCGGGACAAATCGGCAGGGTGGAGATCTTGGGCGGGGCCGAAAGGCCCCGCCCGTTTTTCGTCCACTACCGTGTACGCATGATCGAGAGCTACGGAGACTCCACCCGGGACGGCGACTGGGCCGCAGTGCGCCTGCTCGTCGACGGCGACCGTGTCGTCGAGGCGGACGCGCCCGGGCTCGACCGCGGGGTCGTGGGTCTCACACTGCTGGAGGCCGCGTCCGTCGGCGGTGACGTGCTCGCAACCGACGCGCTCGCGAATGCGCTCGCGCCGGTGTTCCGCGCCGAGCCGAAGGCGGGGAGGACGGCCGTCGCGATGAGCGGGGGCGTCGACAGTGCCGTCGCTCTGCTTCGTGCCGGTCGCGATGCGATCGGCGTGACGCTACGCCTGTGGCTCGACCCCGACGGCCCGGACGCCGACCGCGCGTGCTGCTCGCCGGAGGCCGTGCTGCAGGCGCGCGCGACGTGCCACCGGCTCGGGCTTCCACACGTCACGCTCGACCTGCGCGAGGAGTTCCGCGCCGCGGTGGTTGGCCCGTTCGTCCGGAGCTACGCGCGCGGTGAGACGCCGAACCCATGCATCCGCTGCAACGGCAGCTTCCGCTTTGGCGAGTTGCTCGCCTTCGCAGGTCGCGCAGGGTGCGACCGGCTCGCGACAGGCCACTACGCGCGCATCGTCGAGCATCGCGGGCGTCGTCTGCTCGCTCGCGGCGCCGATCCGCAGAAGGACCAGTCGTACATGCTCGCTCGCGTCGATCCGGCGGACCTCGAGCGCATCTGGTTCCCGCTCGGCGAGCAGGACAAGGCGGAGACGCGTGCGGAGGCGGAGCGTGCCGGGCTGGATGCCGCGCACCGCCCCGAGAGCCAGGAGGCGTGCTTCCTCGCCGGCGACGACTACCGCACCTTCCTCACGCGGCATGGGCTTGCCCCGAAGCCGGGAGCGATCCTCGACGAGGACGGTGTCACCGTGGGCGAGCACGACGGCTTCTGGCGCTACACGCCCGGCCAGCGCAAGGGACTCGGCGTCGTGGCGGAGCGGCCGCTCTACGTGCTCGGCGCCGACGCGCAGTCGAACACCGTGCGCGTGGGCCCGCGCGAGTCGCTTGCCCGTACTCACGTTGCAGCGGCCGGCCGCCTCTACGTCGACGTCGAGCGCGCCGAGGCGAAGCTCCGGTACCGCTCGCCCGCCGTGCCCTCCAGCGTCTCCGCAACCGACGGTGGATTCGAGCTCGAGCTCGACGAACCGGCGTTCGGCGTCGCTCCCGGCCAGGCTGCAGTTCTCTACGAAGATGACGCCGTCGTAGGGTGCGGCCTCGTCTCGTCCGGCGGCGACAACTAAGATCGAAGCGGGATGCTCGTTGCCGCGTTCACCTGGGGAGATCTTTGGCGGCTTGCCCTTGCAGTCTTCTTGTTGGCCGTCGGTCTCTCCTTCGCGTACCTGTTGTTGCGTCTGGGCGGAACCGTTGGGCGCCTTTCCGCGTTCATAAGCGGAGCAGAGCGGGAGATCTTGCCCGTCATCAACAAGGTCGGAGGCAGCGTGGATCGGGTCAATGGGCAGCTCGACAAGGTCGACCACATCACGGACAGTGCGGTGGACGCGGCGGACAGCGTCGATACTGCGGTGCGCGCGGTGAGCATGGCCGTGACGCGCCCGGTGCAGAAGGTGTCCGGCTTTGCAGCCGCGCTGAGTTACGGCGTCTCGGATTTCAAGGCGAAGCACGACTGGAAGCACGCCGTGCAGGCCGGCAAGGAAGCTGCTGCGCGTCGCGAGCAGGAACTCATCGAGGAGTTGAGCGAAGCGGGGCGCGAGCAATGACCGACGTCGTCCAGCTGACGCTGCCCGCCGAAGAGGACTTCCGGCCGGTCGCGCACCTGGTCGTGGGCGGGCTCGGCGTACGCCTCGACCTGACGTACGACGACCTCGACGATCTCCAGGTCGCGCTCGAGGCGCTGCTCGGCTGTCGCGACGACGAGGGCGACATCGTCGTCACCGTCGATACGAGCGACGGCGCGGTGCGCGCGTCGGTCGGGCCGTTCGGTGCGCACTCGCTCGACAGGCTCGAGCGGAACGACTCGGCGCTCGGACTCCGGCGCGTGCTCGAGACGGTCTGCGACACGTTCGAGATCGAAGAGCGCGACGGCGGCACGTGGGTTGAGCTGACGAAGACGATCACGTCGCCTGCCGGAGGAGGTTGATGCCGCGTCTCGACGACAAGATCCTGCTCCGCAAGTACCACGAAGAGGGTGACCTCCATGCGCGCGAGAAGCTGATCGAGCAGTACATGTCGCTCGTGCGCTCGCTCGCGCGGCGTTATTCGTATCGAGGCGAGCAGCTCGAGGATCTCGTCCAGATCGGCGCGATCGGCCTCATCAAGGCCATCGACCGCTTCGACCTCGACCGCGGCGTCGAGCTGACGACGTACGCGACGCCGAACATCATCGGCGAGATCAAGCGCCACTTCCGCGACAAGGGCTGGTCGGTGCGGGTGCCGCGCGGCTTGCAGGAGTTGAACGTCCAATTGTCCCGCCTCGTCGAGTCGCTGACGGTGCAGTTCGGCCGCTCGCCGACGATCCCCGAGCTCGCGAAGGCTGCGGGCGTCGAGGAGGAAGCGGTGCTGGAAGCGCTCGAATCGGGCCGGGCGTATTCGTCGCTCTCGCTCTCGACCGGCGGTGGTGGTGGGGACGGCGACGAGGACCTCGACCCGATGGAGTCGATCGGGACGGAGGAGCACCAGTTCGAAGTGTCGGAAGATCGCGCCGTGCTCGCACCGGGCTTCGCGGTGCTGGACGAGCGCGAGCGCAAGATCCTCCAGCTGCGCTTCTTCGACGGGCTCACGCAGTCGCAGATCGCCCAGCAGGTCGGCATCTCGCAGATGCACGTCTCCCGTCTGATCCGCCGCTCGCTCGAGAAGATCCGCGAAGAGATCGCTGCGGACGAGACGACGCCCAGCAGCACCGGGCGCTAGCGCCGTACCTCCGGGGACAGACCCGGGTCAGACACCGTGTCCGGACCGTGACGACTCAAGGCGAGGACACGTGCGCGTGCCCTCCCGGCCGGGGAGGACGTGCCCGCTGGCTAGGCGCTGAGCGTCCGGAAGCCGAAGTTGAGCAGGCGCTTCGCGTCGGCGTACATGTCGTTCGAGTCGAGCACGACCGCGATCAGGGACACCCCGCCGCGCTTCGCCGACGCGACCAGGCATGGGCCGGACTTGTGCGTGTAGCCCGTCTTGACCCCATTCGCGCCTGGATACGTTCCGATCAACCGGTTGTTGTTGATGTAGATCTTCGAGAACGTCGGCGCCGCCCACGACACGTGCTTGACCCGCGTGCGGACGATGCTCCGGAAGCGCGGATTGCGCATCGCGACACGGGTCAGCGCGGCGAGGTCCCAGGCGCTCGAATAGTTGTTCACGTCGACGACGCCGCTCGGTGAGACGAAATGGGTGTCGCGGAGCCCGAGCTTCTGCGCCTCGGCGTTCATCTCCCGGATGAACCGCCACTTGTTGCCGCCGGCGGCGATCGCCAGGGCGAGCGCGTCGTCGTTGCCCGAGTAGAGAAGCAGCGCGTACATGAGCTTCCACGTCTCGACCTGCTCGCCCGTGCGCAGACCCTCGCGGACGAGCGGGACCCGCGGAACCGACTTGTCGACCTGGACGATGTCGTGCGGCCGTAGCTTCCGCAGCGCAAGCAGCGCGGTCATGATCTTCGTCGTCGAGGCGACCTGGCGGCGCTGGTGCGCGCGCTGCTCCCACAGCACGCGTCCCGTCTTGGCATCGACGAGGATCGCGGCCGCACCGAGCAGCTTCGGCCTGAAGGTATGCGTCACGAGCGTTCCGCCTGCGAGCAGCCGCTCCGGCGGCGCCTTCCGCACGGAAGCCTTCGGCGCAGCGATGCGCGCCGAGTGGCGCGGCGTCGCCGCCGATGTGACGTGCGCGGTGGACTGCTGCGACCCGACCCAGGCGCCGCCGACGCCGGCAAGCACGACGACGAAACCGAGCAGCGCGAGCCGGCGCAGGCGATAGCGGTA
>JAOPYX010000292.1 GCA_025964535.1 Actinomycetes bacterium
GACCCAAGCGCGATCGGGACGACAGGATTCGAACCTGCGACTTCCGCCTCCCAAAGGCGGCGCTCTACCAGGCTGAGCTACGTCCCGTGGGCGCAGTGTAGGCAGCGGGAGCGGCGCCCACTGCGCCGATAGATAATCGGGTCACGATGATCTTGACGGAGGCCGACGCGCCGCGCGTGCGCAACCCCATCGTCGGCTACGTCATGGTGCTGGCCGCGGCGACGCTCTTCGGCGTCAACGGCTCGGTCGCGAAGGTCGCGCTGTCGTCGGGCCTCTCGTCGCTCCGGCTGACCGAGGCCCGCTGCGCCGGGGCCTGCCTCGGCTTGATGCTGATCGCGCTCGTCCGGTCGCCGTCGTCTTTGCGGATCCGCCGCAACGAGCTGCTACGGCTCGCGGTGTTCGGGGTCTGCGGGGTGGCGCTCGTACAGCTCTTCTACTTCCTCGCGATCCACCGGCTCGCGATCGGGATCGCGCTCCTGATCCAGTATCTCGGGCCTCTGCTCGTCGCGATCTACGCGCGCACCTTCGGCCACGAGCGCGTCCGGCGGCGGATCTGGGCGGCGCTCGCGCTCTCGCTCACCGGGCTCGCGCTGATGGTCGAGCTCTGGAAGGGCGTCGCCCTCGACGGGCTCGGCGTCGCC
The DNA here is from genome assembly GCA_025964535.1 of Actinomycetes bacterium. GTDB lineage: Bacteria > Actinomycetota > Thermoleophilia > Gaiellales > Gaiellaceae > Palsa-739. The sequence continues at coordinate 642 of JAOPYX010000292.1, forward strand.
TTCGCGCTCGTCTCGGCCGTGATCTTCGCGGCGTACCTGCTCCTCGCCGAGTTCGAGGTCGGCCACCGCGACCCGATCTCGCTGATGGCGTGGGGGTTCTTCTTCGCCACGGTCTTCTGGACGGTCGCGCAGCCGTGGTGGAGCTTTCCCGCCGGCCGGGTCGGGGCGACCGTGTCGCTGCAGGGCCGGCTCGCCGGCTGGCACCTGCCGGTGTGGGCGCTCGTGCTCTGGGTCGTCGTGCTCGGCTCGATCGTGCCCTTCTCGCTGATCGTCGCGGCGCTTCGCCACGTGAGCGCCACGCGGGTCGGGATCGCGGCGATGCTCGAGCCGGTCGTGGCGACGGTCGTCGCCTGGGGCTGGCTCCAGGAGACGCTCGCACCGGTCCAGCTGGCGGGTGCCGGCGTGGTCCTCGTGGCGATCCTGCTCGCCCAGACCGCCCGCTGAGGGTGATCGGGCCGCCCGGCGGATCCCCCATTCGGGGGACTGACTGTTTGGAATTCTGGTGCGAAAGTCATATTCATGCATCGGAAAAGACAGTTTCTTCTTGCTTTAGCCGCAGTTTTCTGCGCCTTGTTCGTGGCCTCCGGCGCCCTGGCGGCCTCATCGCTCAACCCGGCGGAGACCGGCCTGCTCCAGGCCGTGAACGCCACGCGCACCGCTCACGGCCTACGCGCCCTGAGCCTCGACTCGACCCTCACGCGGGCCGCCCGGAGCCATTCCACCGAGATGATCCGCGGCGGCTACTTCGCACACGGCAACTTCAGTGGACGCATGGTCGCGTTCCACGTCAGGGGCCCGTTCGTCGGCGAGAACCTCGCCTGGGGGAACGGCTCGTACGCCGCGGCCGGCACGGTGATCTCCGAGTGGCTGGCGAGCCCCGAGCACCGCGCGAACCTCCTGCGCCCGAGCTTCACGCGCATCGGCATCGGCGCCACGCACGGCAGCTTCCTCGGGAACGGCGGCGCGACCGTCCTCACCGCGGACTTCGCCGGCCGCTAAGTCTGGGCACGTCGTCGGGAAGGGCTGAGAGGCGCCGCAAGGCGCCTTTCGCCTATTCGGGCTTACTCAGGGTCCATCAGCGAGCGCAGCTCGGCGAGCTTCTCGCCGCGCAGCTCGTCTCGCTCGCCGCGCTCGATGCGGGCGAGCAGCTCCCGGACGAGCGGCGCGAGCTCGAGCGGGTTGAACGGCTTCGTCACGTAGTCGACGCCGCCGATGTCGAGGCCGCGCGCGCGGTCGCGGAACTCGGCGCGAGCGGTGAGGAAGATGATCGGGATCTCGTTGGTGCGCTCGTCTTCGAGCAGGTGCTCTGCGACGCGCCAACCGTCGAGGCCGGGCATCATCACGTCGAGCAGCACGACGTCCGGGCCGTGCTCACGGGCCTGCTCGAGCCCGCTCGGTCCGTCGGCCGCCTCGATGACCTTCATGCCCTCTGCCTCGAGATTGACGCGGCAGAGAAGCCTGATCGGCGCCTCGTCGTCGATCACCAGCACCCGTGTCATCGAATCGTCTCCCATGGCCGGCTATATCCTCCCCGATCTTGCGTCACTCCTGCCCCGGTCTCGAGTGACGGCAAGCGGCAGCTCGAATGCGAACGTCGAGCCCTCCCCTTCGCGTGAGTCGACCCAGATCCTTCCGCCCATCGCGGTGACGAGACCGCGCGCGATGAAGAGCCCGAGCCCTGTACCCCCCGCACCCACGCGCGACTCGGCGTCGGCGCCGCGGTAGAACTTGCGGAAGATCTGATCCTGGTCGGCCTGGGGGATGCCGATTCCCTCGTCGGCGACGCTCACCTCGACGGTCTCACGCTTGCGCTCTGCACCGACCGTGACGGTGCCGCCCGCCGGCGAGTACTTCAATGCGTTGTCGAGCAGGATCGAGAAGACCTGGCGGAGCTTGTCCGGGTCGGCATGCGCAGCGAGCGGCTCCGCCGGCAAGTCGACGACGAAGCTGTGGCCGTTCGTACCCGACTCCTGCGCGCTCTGGACGACCTGGCCCACGACGTCGCCCACGTTGGTCGGGCTGAGGTGCACGTGCAGGTCGCCTGTGTCGAGCCGCGCGACGTTGAGTAGCGCATCGACGATCCCCGTGAGGCGCTGAGACTCCGACGCGATGTAGCCGAGGAACGTGAACCGCTCCTCGTCGCCGAACATGACGTCGCGACGCAACAGCGTCTCGGCAAAGCCGTAGATCGACGTGAGCGGCGTGCGGAGCTCGTGCGACACGGTGGAGACGAAGTCCGACTTCATCTGCTCGACGAGCCGGTCGGCGGAGATGTCGCGGAACGCGAAGATCCGGCCGGCGACGGCGCCTGCCGGGTCGCGCATGACCGCTTCCGTCACGGAGAGGAGCACTTCCTCACGGCCTCGCATGATCGGCACGAGCCGATCGCCCTGCGGCGTGTCGGTCTCGGAGTCGAGGGTTCGCTGGAGCACCTGCACCGGTGTTCGGTCGAGCGCGTCCTCCGCCGGAACGCCGGTGATCTTCTCGGCGGCTGCGTTCCACAGCACGACCTTCCCTTCGCGGTCGACTGCGACGATGCCGTCGGCGATGTTGGCGAGGATCGCGAAGCTGCGCTCCTTCTCGAGCGCCACCCGCTGGTACAGCTCGGCGTTCGAGAGCGCGGCCGAGGTGCTCGCGGCGAGCGCGAGCATCGCCTCGACCTCCTCCTCGCGCCACGGCCGGGGCTCGGCGGCGTAGACGGCGAGGACGCCGAGTGGCGCACCCTCGGGCCCGGCGAGCGGCACGCCGAGATAGGCGGCGTTGCCGCCGCTCAGCATCGGGTCGAGCTCGCGGAGGCGGGGATCGGCGCCCGCGTTCTCCAGGGCGACAGGCGAACGGGATTGGACGACGTCGCCCGACAGCCACGCGCTCGCGGGGCTTCGGCTGCCGAGCGCGTCCTCCGACCCGAGGCCCTCCGCAGCGCTCACGACCAGCTCGTCGTCCTCGAGCACCCGGATCGCGCACGCGTCGGCGTGCACGAGCTCCGGTGCCTGCTGCACCACCTCGTCGAGCACGGCGGCCGGGTCGAGCTCGGTCGTGAGGAGACGGCCGGTGCGGGTCAGCTGCTGCGCCAGAGCGCGGGCGCTGCGCTCGGCCTCGAACAGCTCGCTGCGCTCGAGCGCGCCGCGCGTCGCGTCCGCGAGATGGCGGGCAAGCTCGAGGTCGTCGTCGCTGAACGTCCGGTCTTCCGCGAAGAAGGCGACGACGAGACCGCTGGACTCCTGCCGAGGAGCGTCGACCGGGACCGAGAGCAGCGAGCGGAAGCCCGCCTGCGCAGCGAGGCCGCGCCATTCGTCGGGCAGCCGATCGTCGTCGGCAAGCGCCGGCGCCGCGATCACCCGGCCCTGCGACGCCGCGCGCCCGAGCGGCCCGTCCTCCTTGCCGATCCCGGCGGCGAGCGCCTCCTCCAATCCCTCGGGCAGGGCGTGGGAGCCTGTCAGCACGAGCCGATCTCCCTGCGCCATCAGCACGGCGGACGACGCAGCGCCGAGCGCCTCGGCCGCGGCCTGCGCAACCGCGTCGAGCGTCGCGGCACGAGACAGCGACTGCCCGAGCACCGAGGCGATGCGATAGAAGCCGCGCTGCACGTTCGCTTGCCGAGAGCTGCGCGTGAACGTCTCTGCATTGCGCAGCGCGAGCGACGCCAGACCGGCGAAGGCCT
>JAOPYX010000308.1 GCA_025964535.1 Actinomycetes bacterium
TGCTGTCGGTGTACGGGATCGCGCGCGAGGTCGCAGCGCTGTTCGGCAGTGAATTGCGGGAGCTGCCCAGGGATGACCCGCCGCGCGCGGGCGACGAGCCGGTGAACGTGCAAGTCGAAGATCTCGACGGCTGCCCGCGCTACGTCGGGCGCCTGTTCCGCGACGTCGCGATCGCCGAGTCGCCGGTCTGGCTGAAAGCGCGCTTGCGCGCGGCCGGCGTTCGCTCCATCTCGAACGTCGTCGACGTGACGAACTACGTCATGCTCGCGCTCGGCAGCCCGCTACACGCCTTCGACTACGAGACGCTCAAGGGCGGCGTCGTGATCGTGCGCCGCGCACGCGCGGGAGAGGAGCTGCGGACGCTCGACGGGAACCTGCGCAAGCTCGACCCCGCCGACCTCGTGATCGCCGACGCCGAGCGCGCGATCGCGCTCGCCGGGATCATGGGCGGTGCGGAGACCGAGGTCGGAGAGCAGACGACGTCGGTGCTCCTCGAGGCCGCGAACTTCGAGCCGGTCGGGATCCTGCAGAGCTCCGAGCGGCATGCACTGCGGACCGAGGGCTCCAACCGGTGGGAGAAAGGCGTCGACCCGTACGTCGCCGGCGCCGCCGCGACACTCGCAACGCAGCTCATCGTCGAGCTCTCCGGTGCACGCTGGACAGGGCACGTCGACGTGCAAGGGACGCTGCCCGAACGGCAGTCGATCCGGCTGCGGACGGAACGCACGACCGCGGTCCTCGGCCTCGACGTTCCGCCGGACGAGCAGTCCGAGATCCTTCATCGGATCGGCTTCGAGGGCGACCCGCAGAGCGGGTTCCTGGTGCCGACGTGGCGCGCCCGCGACGTGACGCGCGAGATCGACTTGATCGAGGAGGTCGCGCGCTTTCGGCTCACCGACATTCCCTTCACGCTCCCGAGACGCGACGCGATGTTCGGCCGGCTCACGCGCTGGCAGCGGCTGCGCCGGCTGATCGAGGACGTGCTCGCGGGGTGCGGCTTCTCGGAGGCCTACACACCGTCGTTCGTCGCCGAGGGTGACATCAGCCTGCCGGAGCCGCTGTCGACCGAGGCCGCGGCCTTGCGCACGACGCTTCTCGGCAGCCTCGTCGAAGCGGCACGTCACAACGTCGCCGTCGGCAACTCCGACATCGCGCTCTTCGAGCTCGCGCGCGTGTATCTCACGGGCAGCGACGGCGACCTGCCGGACGAGCGCTGGCACGTCGCCGGCATCGTCGAGGGCGGCTTCGCCGACGCGAAGTGGGCCGTTGAGCAGATCTACGACGCGCTGAAGCTCGACCCGGGGTACGAACGCACGGAGGAGCCGTTTCTCCATCCGGGCAAGGCTGCGCGCACGGGGGAGGGATGGGTCGGCGAGTTGCATCCCGCGCTGCTCGAGGGCGTCTGGGGGGCGTTCGAGCTCGACGTCGATGCGCTTGCGGCGCGCGCGCCCGAGGCCGCGGAGTTCGAGGAGGTGAGCCCGTTCCCCGAGGTGCGCCAGGACCTCGCCTTCATCGTGGGCGACGACGTGCCGTCGACGGCGCTCGCCGTCGCGATCCGCGAGGCGGGCGGGACGGAGTTGCGAGACGTCACGGTCTTCGACGAGTACCGCGGTGAGCAGATCGGCGCCGGCAAGCGCTCGATCGCCTTCCGCGTCGCGTTCGGGTCGCCGGAGCGGACGCTCACGGACGAAGACGTCGCGCCGCGACGCACGGCGATCGTCAAGGCTCTCGCCGACCGGTTCGGCGCCGACCTTCGCGGCTAAGAAGCTCTAACTGAATGACCACGCGCTGACGGGGCGCGATGGGTGCGTGCGATGCAAGGACGCAGGGAGGGTCGATAGTGGTTTTCTATCGGCCCGACTGAGGACGCCGCAGCGCGCGTGCACAGCGCGGCCCGACAGCCCGTGCTTGTTCTGTTAGAGCTTCTAAATCCGAACGGCTTCGAGCCGCGTACTGCACCGATGTGAGAGTCGGCGTCATCGTCGCGGCAGCGCTCGGAGCATGCGCGCTCCTCGCCGGCGCGGCGGGTGCGTCCCACGCCGACGCTCCCGTGCTGACGGGCGACGTCGGCGCGGGCGATGCGTACACGATCACGCTGATGGACGCGTCGGGCGCGGCCGTCACGCATCTCGAGCCCGGTACGTACACGCTCGTGGTGCACGATCACTCGACCTTCCACAACTTCCACTTCTCGGGCCCCGGCGTCGACGTGATGAGCGACGTGGACGCAGTCGGCGACAAGACGTTCACGGTTGCGCTCGCCGACGGCACGTACTTCTTCCAATGCGATCCGCACTCGTCGCAGATGCGCGGGAAGTTCACGGTCGGCACGGTTGCAGCGACGCCCACGCCGACGGCGCCTGCGGCGCCCACGAGGCTGACAGCGGCGATCGGCGCCGGCTCGAAGTTCTCACTCAGACCGGCGGCGGGCCTCACCGCGGGCAGCTTCGCGATCACGGTCAGCGACCGCACTGCAGCCGACGGATTCCGCCTTTCGGGCCCGGGCGTCGTAAAGGCCACCGGTATCGCCTTCAAGGGCAACCTCACCTGGCGGGTGACCCTGAAGGCCGGTCGCTACACGTTCGGCTCGGTGCGGCGGGCGGCGCTCCGCAGCGCCCTCACCGTCGGCTCCTGAGGCCAAATCGGGGTGTACCCGATTTCATCGCTATGCCAATATGCTTTATAAGACGTAACTAAGAAGGCGTCTCCGCCGTTGTCACTTCGTTCGTCGATCGCACAGACCTACAACGAGGTGACACATGAGACGTCTCGGGACGTTTTGGCTTGTTTGCGCGCTTGCGCTCGTGACTGCCGTCTTTGCCGCATCGGCGTTCGCCGGCGGTGACGAGGGGCACGGCGGCAACGGGGGCGGAGGACAGGATTCCGCACAGCAGCAGGGTGGCGGCGACCAGCACGGCGGGAGCGGCCAGGATCAGGCGAGCCACCAGAGCTCCGATCAGAAGCATTCCGATCAGACGCAATCCGGCCAAACACCGTCGAACGATCACGGCTCCGCAAAGAGCTCCGGCAACGATTCGGGCAACGGCGTGAAGCCGAGCAGCACGACGTCGCACTGGACGACGACCAAGGTCGGCGACCAGCCGGACGTCTCGAAGCGATACGGCAACGGCAAGACGGCCGCTGAGATCGCCAAGAGTCATGGCGCTCCCGACAGCACGGTCCTGGTCGGGCCCGGTAACAGCCAGCCGCACAAGGTCGTCAGCTGTAAGCATCCCCACGGGGTCGACGTCCATGCGGTGAAGAGCTATTCGACCGAGGATTGCAACGCAGTCAAGGTGGAAGAGCAGAAGCCCGCCGAGCAGCCCAAGGTCGAGACACCGAAGCCCGTCGAGGCAAAGGTTCTCGGAACCGACCACAAGGTGACGCTCTGCCACCTGACGGGCAATGGGACCTACGTCGCGATCACCGTGGACAAGCACTCGCTCAAGGAAGGCCACACCGCAGCAAAGGGCGACATCATCCCGATGCCCGCCGGCGGTTGCGGCGCGGTCGCCGCGGTTCAGACCGAGCTCGGCAAGGCGTGCGCCTCCGGTGAGGTCAAGGGCGACGACGACGAGAGCGACAACGACCACGGCGGCCAGCAGGGCGACGTCCAGGGCGAGCACCAGGACAACCAGGCCTCGGAGAGCTCGGAGGACAACGACGCCGACGAGGCGAACGAGTGCGCCACCGAGTCGACCGGTGCTGCAGCGGCGGGGCAGAGCCCGACCATCTCGGTGCAGGCGCCGGCAGTCGTGACGCCGACCGTCACCGCGGCGGCCTCTGCGACCGTGACGACCACCGTCCCGGCCGCGGTGATCACCACGACGACGACGCCTGCGTCCGCGGCGGTCGTCGCCGCGAACGCACAGCCCGCGACGCCGGCTCAGGGCGGCGTGCTCGGCGCGACGGCGAACCTCGCCACGCCGAAGACCGCGAGCGGCGGCGTGCTCGGCGCCACGGCGAACCTCGCCGCGCCGAAGCCCGCCAGCGGCGGTGTGCTCGGTGCGGTCGGCAACATCGCCGGAGCGAGCCTGCCGTTCACCGGGTTCCCGGTGTGGCTGGCGCTGCTCGTGGCACTTGCGCTCGTCGCGCTCGGGATCGTGCTCCGGCGCGGCGGCGGCACTACCAGCCGGCTGTAGCCGACACGCGACACGGAACGAGCGAAGGCGGCCTCCGGGCCGCCTTCGCTCGTTTGTCAGCCCTTGTCGACGAGGGTGAAGCGCCCGGCTTTCGCCTTGGGCTCGCCCTCGCGGCCGCGACGCAGCAGGAGGCGCACGGTCGCGCCGATCCCACCTGACGCGACGAAGCCGAGACCGAGCGCGCCGGCTGCCGCGAGCGGGAGCTTTGCCTGCAGCCTGCCGCCGATGTCCGTCGCCTCGCCGAGCTCGCTGCGCAGCGTCCCGACAGCCTCGGCGAGCCGCTCGCGCTCGGCGGCCAGCTCTCGGCGGATGTCCTGGTCACTGCTTGCCATTCCTCACCGCCTCTGCGGTCAGCTTCGCTTCCCGGATCGCCTGCTCCGGCAGCGGCGGCGCGCCCTTGCGAATCAACGCGACCCCGAGCGCGACCAATACGCCGGCCAGCACGACGAGTGCACCGGTCACGATCAGGAGCGCGAGCCAGACCGACGTCGTCGTGGCGATCGCCGCGGCCGCCGTGGCGAGTGCGAACGCGAGTGCGAAGAAGCCGAACAGCCCGGCCCCGACCAGCAGGGCGATCCCGATGCCGATCGCCGCGACCTTCTTCTTCAGCTCCGCGGCAGCGAGCTGGATCTCGAGCCGGACGACGGAGCGTGCACGGTCGGCGACGAGCTTCGCAGCTCCGCCCATGCCGGCACGCTCACCACCGCGGATGGGCATGCCCTCTCCAATCGATCCACTTGGCCAGCATGACGCCGGCCGCGAAGGCGACGCCGATCACCACGAAGGGGCTTGGCCCGCCGCCGCTCTTCGACGACGGCTGCGTGCCGAGCTTCGGCCGAGCGGGCTTCTCGTCAGTCGGTGCCTCGCCGCGGGCCCGCTTCTTCATCAGGCTCGGCTTCAGCTTGCGTAGGAAGACGGCGTCGTCCGCCAGCTCGTCGGCGAGCTTTCCCTTGAAGCCGGTCTCGCCGGCGAGCCGCCGCGACACCTGCTCCGCCTTGTCGGCGAGCGTGTCGACCGCGCTCACTTCTTGGAGGGCGGCTCCTCGCCCGTCGCAATCCGCCAGATCGAGGATGCGGCGCGTCGTGCGCCGATGGTCGCGGCCGCGCCGAGGCCGGCGTAGAGGCCACTCCAAAGCAGCTTTCTCAACATGGCTCCCATCTTGCCGTGGGTCTTGTCGCGGAAACGTCCGTATATCTATGCTCACTTCTATGCAGACGAACGGCCGGCCTCTCGGCAAGGCGGAGCGGCATCGGCTGCTCGCGGGCATCGTGGCGCGCAAGCGCGTCGGGACGCAGCTCGAGCTGGCGGCCGCGCTCGCGTCGGCCGGCTGCCCGGTGACCCAGGCGACGATCTCCCGCGACATCCGCGAGCTGGGACTCGAGAAGACGCACGACGCGCTCGGGCGTCCGCGGTACGAGCTCCCGTCCGATGCCGGCCGCCGGCGCCACGACCCTCGCGCCGCTCTGGACAATGTGCTCTCGCAGTTCGGTCGCCGTGCAGTTGCTGCGCAGAACATCGTCGTGCTCCACTCCGAGCTCGGGTCCGCGCCTGCGATCGCCCGTGCGCTCGACCAGATCGAGCATCCGCGCATCGTGGGCACGATCGCGGGTGACGACACCTGTCTCGTCATCGCGCGCGACGACAAGGATGCGCGCGCGCTTGCCGCAGAGCTCGCCAAGGTGATCGTCCGCACGCTATGAGACCAGTGGGCGGCGGTCGATCCACGGCCGCGCCTGCTCGACCTGGGCCGCGAGCCGGAAGAGCGTCGCCTCGCCGAAGGGCTTACCGATGAACTGGACGCCGATCGGCAAGCCGTCGTCGCTCCAGTGCAACGGCACCGACATCGCCGGCTGTCCGGTGACGTTGAGCACCGAGGTGAACGGCGTGAAGAGGGTCTGGCGGTCGAACGCGAGCTGCGGATCCCCGTCCGCGTCCTCGTACGTCCAACCCACGGGAACGGGTGGCATGGCGAGTGTCGGCGTCACGAGCACGTCGACGTCGTTCCAGAACGCAATCACCTCGCGCGCGATCCGCTGCAGGTGCATGATCGACGACGCATGCTCGGGGCTCGGTGTCTCGCGCGCCTGCTCCGCGAGCATCCGGTTGATCGGCTCGAGAAGCGACAGGTCGTCGATCCCCGCCGTCGCCGGACCGACCTGCCAGATGCGGATGAAGTGGTCGATGAGCCCGCCGCTGGCCCAAGGAGGCGTTGCAGCGACGACGTCGTGCCCGAGATCGGCAAGGAGCTTGGCCGCGTCGTCGGCGGCGGCGACACACACGGGATCCACCGGCACGTCGATCGGCGGGGTCGTCGTAACGGCGATTCGCAGGCGGCCAGGCTCGAGCTCCGTCTCGGCGAGGAACGGCCGCTCCGGAGTGGGCGCGACGAAGAAGTCGCCTGTCTCGTACCCGGCCATCACGTCGAGCAGAGCTGCCGCGTCGCGCACCGTGCGTGCGATCGGACCGGAGGTACCGAGGCCGAGCGAGCCGGAGCCGTACGGCGAAGGCGACACGCGGCCGCGCGACGGCTTGATGCCGAAGAGCCCGCAGCACGAGGAGGGAATGCGGATCGATCCTCCGCCGTCGCTGCCGTGCGCGACCGGGCAGAGACCCGCTGCCGTCGCGGCTGCCGCTCCGCCGCTCGACCCGCCGGGCGTGCGCGAGATGTCCCACGGATTGCGGCAGATGCCGTTCAGCTCCGACTCCGTCATCGCGATCGTCCCGAACTCGGGCGTGTTCGTCTTGCCGAGCACGACGAACCCGGCGTTGCGGATCCGGCGCACGACGGACGCATCGAACTGCGGCACGTTGTCCACGCACGCCTTCGTCGAGTACGTCGTCCGCAGGCCCGCCGTCTCGTTGAGATCCTTGATCGCGGTCGGCACGCCGTGGAACGGCGCGTCCGAGACCGCCGACTCCGCCGCGCGCGCTGCGGCGAGTGCTCCCTCGACGTCGACCGTGACGTACGAGTTGAGCTGTGGATCGAGGCGTTCGATCCGCTCGAGGTAGAGCTCGGCGAGCTCGACCGGTGAGACGTCACGTGCACGCACGCGCGCTGCGAGCTCGAGCGCGGGCGTGAACGCGAGCTCCTCGGTCATGCGGCCAGGACGACCTCGCCCTCGAGGATCTCCGCGATTCGCTCGGCCGGGATGTACTCACGCTTGCCGAGCAGGCCGCGCTTCACCGTGATCCCGTCGAAGATGTCGTCCTCGGGGAGGCCGCGGATCTCATCGACCTTGCCGATCTCCTTCCCAGAAGCGTCGCGTACCTTCCAGCCCCGCTCCATCACCTTCCAGGAGACCGGGTCGGACATCGCCTAGACCGCCTTGCCGTCGACGTACCAGACGGGGCCCTGCGTGCCGACCGGATGCGTGTCGGACATCAGACGCAGGACGCGCACCTTGCCGGGGATTCCGGCCGCGTCGACGCGCTCGAGGCACCGTCGCACCATCCCGGCCGACGCGCCGTAGCCGAACGTGTGCGCGACGCGGAAGCGGAACGCCAGCTTCGCGCTCTCTCGGAGGGGATTCGTGGGGCCCATGTGCAGGGCGGTGACGTCGAGATGGTCGCTCGAGGTGACCGACAGCTCGCAGAGCAGGTCGCTCCAATCGGCCGGGAGAACGGCGAGCGCGGCGTCCCACTCGGAAGCGAGCGAGCTCGCTTCGACGGTCGCGGCGGCGGCGAGCTCCGACTCCGCGACGAGCTCCAGCGTCCCTTCGATCCCCTCTTCGTCCAGACGGCGCAACATTCGTCGTACCGCTTCGGGTCCCACACCGGGTCCGCTGCGGGCGACGTAGAAGCGCAACGTCGTGCCCGACTTCACGGGTCCGGCCGGTGCGAGCAGTGCCGCGGCGCGCCCAATGCGGGACGCATCGGTCACGGTGAGGACGACCTGCGCGTCGCTCCACCTCGGATCCAGACCCCTTTGGACGGTGTCCCACTGCTCGGCGAGTGCCATGGCCTGCACCATAAACTGCGCGCCGTGGCAAAGGTCGAATCAAAGACGACGCTCGCGAAGAGCGACCTCCCGGATGTTCTGCGCGAGATGCTGCTCATCCGGCGCTTCGAAGAGAAGGTGGAGGAGCGCTTTCGCGCCGGCGAGCTCCCCGGCTTCCTGCACGTGACGATCGGCGAGGAGGCGTGCGCCGTCGGCGTCTGCCGCGCGCTCGAGGACGGCGACGTGATCGCCTCCACGCACCGCGCCCACGGGCACACGCTTGCCAAGGGCACCCATCCGAACGAGGTCATGGCCGAGCTGTACGGCAAGCAGGAGGGCTGCTCGCACGGATACGGCGGCTCGATGCACCTCTACGACGTCGAGCGCGGCAACCTCGGCGCGAACGCCGTCATCGGCGGCGGGCTTCCGCAGATCACCGGCGCTGCGCTCGCGTTCCAGATGCGCGGCGAATCGCGCGTGGCCGTCGCGTTCTTCGGCGACGGCGCCACGAACATCGGCACCTTCCACGAGGCGCTGAACATGGCACAGCTCTGGAAGGTCCCCGCCGTGTTCGTGCTCGAGGACAACCACTGGGCCGAGTCGACGCCGGAGTCGCAGCATTCGCCGATTCGCGATCTCTCCGACCGCGCCAAAGCGTTCGGCATGAAGGCGATCAAGGTCGACGGCCAGGACGTCGAAGCGGTCTACAAGGCGACGCGGCAGGCGCTCGACTATGCGCGGTCGGGCAAGGGCCCGGTCTATCTGCACCTCGACACCTTGAGGTTCTCGGGTCACTACATCGGCGACCCGCAGGTCTACCGGCCGAAGGACGAGGCCAAGAAGCTGCGTGAGACGCGCGACCCCATCGAGTTGCTGCGCGCGAAGCTCTCGATGCCCGACTCCGAGTTCGAGGGAATGGACGCCGAAGTGACCGAGATCGTCGAGGCGTCGGTCGAGTTCGCCAAGAACGGCACCGATCCCGCGCCCGAGGACGCACTGAAGAACGTCTATGCCTGAGCTCTCTTACAGAGAGGCAGTGCGCGACGCACTGTCGACGGCGATGCGCCAGGACGACGACGTCTTCATCATGGGCGAGGACATCGCGGAGATGGGCGGCTCGATGGGCGTGACGCACGGGATGCTCGACGAGTTCGGCCCGGAGCGCGTGCGCAACACTCCGATCTCGGAGATGGCGCTCGCCGGCGCGGCGATTGGTGCAGCGCTTCAGGGCATGCGTCCGATCGCGGAGATCATGTACGAGGATTTCATGACGCTTGCTGCCGAGCAGGTCGTCAACCAGGCTGCGAAGCACCGGTACATGTCGGGCGGGCAGCTCACGGTTCCCGTCGTCTTCCGCACGCAGGGCGGCGCCGGTTGGTCGCCCGGCGCGCAGCATGCACAGCAGCTCGAGGCGTGGTTCGTGCACATCCCGGGCCTGAAGGTCGTGTTCGCGTCGACGCCCGAAGACGTGCGCGGGCTGCTCTGGTCGGCGATCTACGACGACAACCCCGTGGTGTTCTTCGAGCACCGGACCCTGTACGGCATCAAGGGGGACGTGCCCGAGAAGATCGAGCCGATCCCGATCGGCAAGGCGCGCGTGCACCGTGAAGGCGAGGACGTCACGGTGATCGCGACCGGCCGCATGGTGCACGAGTCGCTCGCAGCCGCCGTCGAGGCCGAGAAGGAGGGCATCTCCGTCGAGGTCGTCGATCCGCGCACGCTGCAGCCGCTCGACGAGGAGACGCTCGTCGCATCCGTGAAGAAGACGAATCGCGCAGTCGTCGCGCACGAGGCGGTCACCCGGATGGGCTTCGGCGCGGAGGTCGCGGCGGTGCTGCAGTACCAGGCATTCGATTGGCTCGACGCGCCGATCGAGCGCGTCGGCTCGCGGTTCACGCCGCTGCCGTTCGCGCCGATCATGGAGTCGTACGTCATCCCGCACATGGAGACGGTGCTCGAGGCGATCTACCGCACCGTCAACAAGAAGGCATAGAGATGGCCACCGAGGTAAAGCTCCCGCGGCTGGGCCAGGGGATGGAGTCCGGCACGATCGTCAAGTGGCTCAAGTCCGAGGGCGATCAGGTGCAGAAGGGCGACGCCCTCTACGAGCTCGACACGGACAAGGTCACGCAGGAGGTCGAAGCCGAAGCGACCGGCGTCTTGTTGAAGATCGCGATTCCGGAGGGCGAGGTCGAAGTCGGCAAGACGATCGGCATCATCGGCGACAAGGGCGAGACGATCTCCGAGGTCGCCGGCTCTGACGGCGACGCACGTGCGGCGGCGACCGACGAGGCGCCCGACAGCGCGGAGAAGCCGGCCGTGGCTCCGAGGCGCGACGCTGAGCGCGACCGCGGACGCGAAGCATCCACGAACGGCGCCTCGGCAGGCGGGACGCCGGTGTCCCCGCAAGAGGAGAGCGGCGGGCGGATCAAGGCGTCGCCCCTGGCGCGCCGTATCGCGGGCGAGCGCGGGATCGACCTCTCGCAGGTGCGCGGCACCGGCCCCGACGGGCGCATCGTCGCGGAGGACGTCGAGCGTGCGGAGACGCAGCCTGCGGCAACAGCTCCCGGGGTGGCGACTTCGCCGGCCGGCGAAGTCGAGTCGCGGCCCTTGTCGAGCGTCCGCAAGACCATCGCCCGCCGGCTGACGCAGGCGTGGACGGTGCCCGCGTTCCAGCTCACGGTCGACGCCGACATGACGCGCGCGAACGAGCTCGTGACGAGGCAGCGAGAGCTCCATCCGGACGTGCGCATCACGCTCACCGACGTCCTCACGAAGGTGTGCGCCCAGGCGCTGATGCGGCACCGCGACGTGAACGTCCAGTACACCGAGGACGCGCTCCTCCTGTTCCCGAGCGCCGACATCGGCATCGCCGTGGCTGCGCCGCAGGGGCTCGTGGTTCCCGTCGTGCGCGGCGCCGAGCGTCTGTCGATCGCGCATATCGCAGGTGTGCGCGCTGACCTGGTCTCACGCGCGCGCGACGGCAAGCTGCGCAGCGAGGATCTCCAGGGCGGCACGTTCACGATCTCGAATCTCGGCATGTACGACGTCGACCAGTTCATCGCGGTGCTCAATCCACCGCAGGCGTCGATCCTCGCGATCGGGGC
>JAOPYX010000318.1 GCA_025964535.1 Actinomycetes bacterium
TGCGCGACCTGGCGCACGTTCGTGTCGGCGCGCTGGTTGAAATAGTCGCGCAACAGGACGAACGTCGTGACGTCTGCCGCGCCCACCGCCAACGACGCGATCGCCACCGTGGCGAGCGTGACCTTGAGCCGGATCGACATCGCTAGTCCTCCGGCATCCGGACGGAGTAACCCACGCCGCGCAGCGTGTGGATGAGCGCGGGGCCCTCGCTGTCGATCTTCTTGCGGAGGTAGCTGATGTACGTCTCGACGATTCGCCCGTCGCCGCCGAAGTCGTATTGCCAGACATGGTCGAGGATCTGCGCCTTGGACAGCACCTTGCGCGAGTTCAAGAGCAAGTACCGCAGCAGCGAGAACTCCGTCGGGCTGAGCTGGATGCGGCGCCCCCCTCGGCGAACTTCGCGCGTCTCGTCATCCAGCTCCAGATCGGCAAACGACAGACGATGAGACACAGCCGACTCGCCTGAGGTTCGACGGAGGACGGCGTGCACGCGCGCCACGAGCTCCTCGAGGCTGAAGGGCTTCGTCATGTAGTCGTCCGCCCCCAATGTCAGCCCGCGCACGCGATCCTCGACCGCGTCACGCGCCGTCAGGAACAACACCGGAACGTGCTGACCGGCGCTGCGGATGCGTCCCTGCAATTCGAAGCCGTCTGTATCCGGCAACATCACGTCGAGCACCACCAGATCCGGCGCCAGATCCCGCACCGCAGCAAGCGCACTCGCGCCGTCCGCCGCAGTTCGAACGTCGAAGCCCTCGTAGCGGAGAGCAGTCGCGATGAGCTCGGCGATGTTTGCCTCGTCGTCGACGACGAGTACTCGGCGGTTGTTCCCGGCAGTCGTCACACCCTCATTATGTGAGAACAACCTGGGAGAAAGCTGAGAATCGTGGTGTGGCCGACTCCGCGCTCAGCCGGCGAGCTCTGTCGCGACGAGCGCGAACTCGACGAGCGTGCCGTGGCGGGCGACAGTGACCGTTGCTCGGGCGTCGATGAGCTCGCCGACCATCAGCCGCTGCAGCGTCGGGACGTCCTCGACCGGTGTTCCGTCGAGGGCGACGATGAGGTCGCCGGCACGCAGGCCTGCGCGCGCTGCCGGCCCGTCTTCGACCACCTCGACGACCTCGACGCAACCCTGCCGGTCGAGCTCGCGCGCCAGGCGCGGCGGAAGCGGCCGGGTGCCGAGCGCGACGCCCCAGTAGGCGCGGCGGAAGCGGCCCTCGGTCATCAAGGCCGCGATCACCTGGCGCGTCGCCGCGTTGATCGGCACGGCGAGCCCGAGGCCGACGCCGGCGACGGCGGTGTTGATGCCGACGACCAGGCCGCGCGCATCGGCGAGCGCGCCGCCGGAGTTGCCGGGGTTCAACGCGGCATCTGTCTGGATCACGTTCTCGATCACGCGCGCCGCCGCCCCGGACCGGGTTGGCAGTGCACGTCCCAGCGCCGAGACGACGCCGGCGGTGACCGACCCGGCGAAGCCGTGCGGATTGCCGATGGCGACGACGAGCTGGCCCACGCGCAGGCGCTCGGCGTCGCCGAGCTCGGCCGGAATGAGGTCGCCGCTTGCGCGGACGACGGCGAGGTCGGAGAGCGGGTCGGCCCCGACGAGCTCGAAATCGAGCTCGCGGCCGTCGGCGAACGAGGCGCGGCCGCGTCCGTCCGTGCGGGCGACCACGTGAGCCGAAGTGAGCACGAACCCGTCGGCGGTGATGACGACGCCGCTACCGCCCGAGTCGTAGACGCGTCCGCCGCCGACGCGCCGCGACAGACGCAAGTTGGCGACCGACGGCGACAGTCGCTCGGCCACGTGGATCACGGCGCGCGAGTAGGCGTCGAGCGGCTCGTCGTGGTCGAGCGGCGGGTCGGAGATGAACGAGTAGCGCACCGTTCCACGGTAGCTCCGTGGCATCGGGCTGGGTCGGCCGCCGGAAGCGACCAGCGCCGCCGTCCGCGGCCTGCAGACGGTAGACATCCGGCATGAGTCGTCGGGGCATCCTGCTCTTCGCAGCCATGTGCGTCATCTGGGGGATTCCGTACTTGATGATCCGCGTCGCCGTGCGGGAGCTCGCGCCGGTCACGCTCGTCTTCCTCCGCACGGGGATTGCCGCGCTGATGCTCGCGCCGGTGGCGGTCCTCCGTGGCGAGCTCCGTCCCTTGCTCGCGCGTTGGAAGCCGCTGCTCGCGTACACCGCGGTGGAGGTGGCGATTCCGTGGGTGCTGCTGGCACGCGCGGAGACGAAGCTGGCGAGCTCGCTGACCGGGCTCCTGATCGCGGCCGTGCCGCTCGTGGGCGCGCTGATCGTGACGCTGACGGGCGAGCGCGAGCGCCTCGGCGGGCGGCGCTGGCTGGGCCTGCTCGTCGGGATCGGCGGTGTGGCGGCGCTCGTCGGCCTCGACGTGGGGCAGGTCGACGCCGTCGCGCTGATCGAGATCGGGCTGGTCTCCATCGGTTACGCAATCGGCCCGATCGTCCTCGCCCGGTATCTCGGCGATCTCTCCGCGCTGGCGGTCGTCGCCGCCTCGCTCGTGCTGACGACGCTCGTCTACGCACCGCTCGCGGCGACCCGCTGGCCTTCGACGATGCCGTCCGCGCACGTGATCGAGTCAGTCGTCGGTCTCGCCACGATCTGCACAGCGCTCGCGTTCCTTCTCTTCTTCGCCTTGATCGCAGAGGTGGGGCCGGTGCGCGCGACCGTGATCACGTACATCAACCCTGCGGTCGCGGCGCTGCTCGGCGTCACGCTGCTGAGCGAGAAGATCACCACCGGCATGGTGATCGGCTTCGTGCTCGTGCTGGGAGGCTGCGTGCTGGCGACCGGCAAGAACCCCCAAGTGGTGGCGGAGCCGTGAGCCTCGTCGAGTTGCGGCGGTAGGCAACGGCTCGATCCAACATCCGATAGCGTCGCGGCTGTGAACCGGCGCGAGATTCGTTCCTGGCTGATGGACATGGACGGTGTGCTCGTCCACGAGGACAGCGCGATCCCGGGCGCCGACCGGTTTCTCACACGCTTGCGCGAGCTGAGCATTCCGTTCCTCGTGCTGACGAACAACTCGATCTATACGCGCCGTGACCTTTCGGCGCGGTTGCGCGCGAGCGGGCTCGACGTTCCGGAGGAGGCAATCTGGACGTCGGCGCTCGCCACTGCGAGGTTCCTCGAAGACCAGCGCCCCGGCGGCTCGGCGTTCGTGATCGGCGAAGCGGGGCTGACGACCGCCATGCACTCGGCCGGCTACACGCTCACCGAGCGCGCGCCGGACTACGTCGTGCTCGGTGAGACTCGGACGTACAGCTTCGAGCGCATCACGCAGGCGATCCGCCTCATCCTCGAGGGCGCGCGCTTCATCGCGACGAACCCCGACGCGACGGGGCCGACACCCGACGGTCCGCTTCCCGCGACCGGCTCGGTTGCCGCGCTGATCAGCAGGGCGACCGGCGTCGAGCCGTACTTCGTGGGAAAGCCGAACCCGTTGATGATGCGCTCGGCTCTCAACGCGATCGACGCGCACTCGGAGAGTGCAGCGATGGTGGGCGATCGCATGGACACCGACGTCGTGTCGGGCCTGGAAGCCGGCATGCACACCGTTCTCGTACTGACGGGCTCGACCCAGCGAGCCCAGGCCGAGCGCTTCCCGTACCGGCCGTCGCGGATCGTCGACTCGATCGCCGATCTCGTCGACGAGCTGGGCTGATTTCGCCCGGCGCTTCTAGAGCGCCTGCAGGCCGACGCGCACCGAGAGGGTCTCGCTGGCGGCGCCCTTGAAGACCCCGCGGGTCGGCGGCACGTCCGCGTAGTCCCGCCCGACCGCGACGCGGACGTAGGACTCGTTTTGCTCGCGGTCGTGCGTCGGATCGAATGCGAGCCAGCCGCGACCCTCGTCCCAGATGTCGACCCACGCGTGCGACGCGGCGTTGTCGCCCTCGAGCGTCGGGTCGTAGAGGTAGCCGCTGACGTAGCGAGCCGGAATGCCGACGCTGCGACAGACGGCGAGCAGCACATGTGCGAAGTCCTGACACACGCCGCGGCCGAGCACGAGCACCTCGTCGGCGCGCGTCTGGACATCGGTCGCGCCGGGCTCATAGACGAGCTCGGCGCGGACCGCGTCCATCAGCTCCCGCGCCCGCTCTGCTCCGCCGCCGGCTCCTGCGTCCTTGGCGGCCAGCTGCTGCACGCCTCCGGCGAACGGCGCGTAGCCGGTAGGGCTGAGATAGTCGTGCAGCTCGAGCGGCGTCGGCAGCCGGCGGTCGCCTCCGAAATAGCCGGGGGTCATCACCTCGCTGACCGCGGTGACGGAGAGCCGGTCGTGCGACTCGAGCTCGTCGAAATGGTGGACGTCGTTCCCGAAGTGATCGCGATACTTGCGCACGCGCAGGCCGGGCGGGTTGGTCGCCAGCCGGAATGAGGAACAGTGCTGGCCGCCGCCTTCGAGCGGTCGCAGACGGAGCTCCGTGTAGGCCTCGGCAATCGGTCCGTCGTAGCCGAACTCGGTCGTGTGCTCGACGCGCAGGTACATCGCTACTGCTGCTGTTGCTGGGCGTAGGGGCCGGGCGGGATGGAACGCGTCGTGAAATATCCACCGGCGATCTCGTCGGCTGCGTCGGAGAGGCTGCGCAT
>JAOPYX010000120.1 GCA_025964535.1 Actinomycetes bacterium
CCGCCAGACGACGACGTGTTGGAAGTTCCTGCCGCCGTGGCTGACATAGCTGGTACCGATCAGGACGGCGTTGTTGTTGAGCGCGGTCGGTGCGCCCCAGGGTGGCTGGACGCCGTCGAAGGTCGGCAGGATCGTCGTATGGCCGTTCTGCCAGATGAAGGTGCGGCGTCTGCCCGACTTCGTGTAGCCAAACCCTGCGACCTGGTCGTTGTCGTTGAGGCCGACGAGAGCGAGAGGCCCGCCCTGGCCGCTTGGTGCAGGGCCTCCCAGCGTTCCGATGTTCATCGCCCGACCCGCATGGAGCAGCACGCCTGCCCGCGTGTCGCCGCCGCGGGTGGTCAGGGCGACGAGGACGTGCCCACGGTTGTTGATCGCCATGGCCTCTGCTCCATCGGCGCCGAACCTGCCAAGGGTGACGAGCTTGCCGTTCTGCCACATCACCGCGTCGACCGGCACACCAGACGGGTGTGTTTGCGTCTGACCGACGATCTGTCCTTTGTCGTTGATCGCCCTTGGCGTGCTGTCGAGGCCCGGAAGGGAGCCGAGGTCGGTCATCCGGCCTGACTGCCACAGGAATGCGTGGGTCATTCCGTCTGCAGTCGAACTGGTGCCGATCACCTGACCACGGCTGTTGATCCCGATCACCTGCGCCACGTCGCCGCCGAGCGTTCCGAGGTCACTCATCGTCCCGTTCTGCCAGATGAAGGCGTGTGCCTTGCCGTCAGCGGTCTGGCTATCGCCGACAACTTGAGCGTCCTCGTTCAGCGCCACCGCGTTGCTGGTCTTGCCGCCGAGCGTGCCGAGCGCGAGCGATTTGCCATTACGCCAGAGAACAGACGATTGGGATTTCCCGCCGGCGGACGTCGCGTCACCGACCACGTCTCCGCGAGCGTTGATCGCCGCGACGTCGATCCATTTGCTGCCTGGATAGGAGAGCAGGGTCATCTTGCCGCTACGCCACACGAACCCTTGCGACCGCTGATGACCCAACGGCCCCTCCCACGCCTCGCCGATCAGCTCGCCGCGCTCGTTGATGTCGTAGGCGATCATGAAGGCTCCTGGAGAGTGCGGCGGCGTCCCGACATCGGTGACCTTCCACTGCGGCGCCTTGCCTGCGACGGCAACGCCGCCCAGAGCGAACACGACACCCGCGGACGCGACAAGGAGTATCGGCGTCCGCCGCGCTGCGGTCCGCGGCCGAGACAACCGCTTCAACCGAGGCTGCGCTTCTGCGGATGCACGGTTTCGCCTCGGGCGAGCATGGCGACGAATTGCTCGATACGTCGGCTCCGCGTCTCTGGGCGTTTCGCGGCATCGATCCGATACAGCACCGCGTAGCGATTCTGGGCGGTGAGGATCTCGAACATGGCTCGCGCTCTCGGCTCGGCAGTAAGCGCAGCCTCGAGGTCGGGCGGAACCTCGATGCCGGCGGAGCCCGCATAGGCGGCCTCCCAGCGGCCGTTGGCCTTTGCCCGCTCCTGCTCGGCCACGCCGGCCGCATGCATCCGCCCTTCCGTGAGTAGCCGGCCAACGATGCCGACGTTGCGTTTCGACCAAGAGCTGCGTGCCCGCCGGCGGGTGAAGCGTTGCCGGTAGGTGGTCTCGTCGCGGCGCTGGACTTGGCCGTCGATCCAGCCGAAGCAGAGCGCTTCCTCGAGCGCCTGGTCGTAGGTCAGGCTCGTCGGCTCGGTGACGCCTTTCTTGGCGAGCACCAGGAACACTCCTGGAGACTCTTCATGCTGCTCGGCGAGCCAGGCCCTCCAGGCGGCGGCATCGTCCACGATCAATTCCGGCAGCTGAACGGCCAAGGTCTTTCATCTTGCCAGCGCTCTCTCCTCGACGCGGCGCTCGACGGAGGCGCTCCGGGCCGAACCGAGAGCGACTGTTAAGGCGCGACACCTGCCTTTCCAGGCTACTCTTTAGGTACGTAACGATCCGGTACCGAAGGAGTTTGGCATGAGCGCGGCTGTGTCTGATCGGATCGAGGCCCATGTCTGGCGGATCGCGTTCGTCGTGATCGTCGGCTCGATCATGTCCATCCTCGACACGACGATCGTCAACGTCGCGTTGGAGAAGCTCGGGACAGACCTGCACGAATCCATCGCCAATACGCAGTGGGTGATCACCGGCTACATGCTCTCGCTCGCTGCGGTGATCCCGGTCACCGGCTGGGCCGCGCGACGCTTCGGCGCGAAGCCCGTCTACCTTCTCTCGCTCGTGCTCTTCATCGCGGGCTCGGCACTCTGCGGCGTCGCGCAGTCGCTCAATCAGCTGATCGTCTTCCGCGTCATTCAGGGCATCGGCGGCGGCATGATCTTGCCGCTCGGGCAGCTGATGATGGCGACCGCCGCCGGCCCGAAGCGAATGGGCCGCGTGATGAGCATCGTCGCAGTACCGGCCATGCTCGGACCGATCCTCGGTCCAACACTCGGCGGCCTGATCCTCGACAACGCGAGCTGGCGCTGGATCTTCTACATCAACCTCCCGATCGGCCTTATCGCCTTCCTCCTCTCGCTGCGGACGCTGCCGCGCGTCGAGCGGGCGCCAACCCACCGCCTCGACCTACGCGGCCTCGTCCTGATGGCAACGGGGCTGCCGCTGTTCACCTACGGATTGGCGGAGATCGGCACGACCGGCAGCTTCACGGCGACAAGCGTGCTCTTGCCGGGGCTCGCAGGCGTCGCACTGGTCGCCGCGTTCGTCCTGCACGCGCTCCGCGTTTCGCAGCCGCTCCTCGATCTCCGTCTCTACCGGCGGGCGACCTTCGCATCTGCGTCGGTCACGATGTTCTGCCTGGGGGCAGCCCTCTTCGGCGCGATGATCCTGATGCCGCTCTACTGGCAGCAGATCCGCTTCGAGAGCGTCGTCACGACCGGTCTGCTGATGGCGCCGATGGGACTCGGGATGGCATTGGTCATGCCGTTCGCGGGCCGTCTGGCAGACCGAGCCGGCGGAGGGTCGTTGGGGCTCGCCGGAGTTCTCGTGACCACGCTCGCGACGATTCCGTTCGGCTTCATCGGCGCCCACACCTCGATCCTCGGTCTCTCGATCGCGATGTTCGTGCGCGGACTGGGCGTCGGTCTCGCGTTCATGCCGGTGATGTCTGCGGCATTTGCCGCGCTGCGCCCGTCGGAGCTCGCCGACGCGACGCCGCAGCTCAATGTGCTCCAGCGCGTCGGCGGGTCGATCGGGACTGCCGTGCTCGCCGTCGTGCTCCAGCGCGCACTCACCGGTACGCATGGCGTCGCCGCCGCCGCAGGCGCCTACGGAACGGCCTTCTGGTGGTCGCTCGGCCTGACCGCGCTGGCGATCGTCCCTTGCATCGTTCTGGTGCGCGCCGAGCGCGCGGCTCGTGCCGCCGCGGGGAGCGAGCCGCCGTCCGTCGACGCGCAGACGTTCGCGGAAGCAGTCGCGTGAGCGCCCCGACCAAACAGGGTGCACGCGCTCGCGACGAGTCACTCGCCCAGCTCGGCTCCGCGTTCAAGGGCGCGATGGCCTCGATCCGGCGGTTACGCGGCCGAGACACCCACCGCCACGGCGAGCTCGGCTTCGCCCAGTACCACCTGCTTGCTGGCCTCGCCCAGCGCGACGAGCTGTCGGCGGGCGAGCTCGCGCTCGCCGCCGACCTCTCCCCTGCAACCGTCACCCAGTTGCTCGACGGCCTCGCCGAGATGGGCCTCGTCGAGCGCACCCGCTCCGAACGCGACCGTCGAGTCGTGAACTGCGCGCTCACCACGCGCGGACGCGAGCTTCTCGCCGAGCGGCACGCACACTTTGGCCAACGCTGGCAAGCAGCGCTCGCGGAGTTCAGCAACCAAGATCTCGCCACAGCAGCAGCGGTTCTCGACCGCCTCCGAGCCCTCTACGACGATCTCAGCACCGACGCGCACGACGAGTCCCGTCACGAGTGAGGTCTGCGCGACGCTGGTCATCGGCATCCCTCTCTACGTGCCGCGACGCGAGCTCGACGATCTCGCTCAGGAAAGCGCTCGCTCGAGTGCGGCACGTTCGGTCGGCTCGCCGTGCGTCGGCAGCACGAGCTCGACCGGCAGGTCGAGCAGCGGGCGCAGCGTTTCGATGACCTGCTCGACGCCGACGCCCTCCCCCGGCCAATCGCGGTTCAGCTCGAGCCCGTTGCCACGGTCGATCAGCGTGTCGCCGACGACGACGGCACGGCGCCTCTCGACGTACAGGACGAGATCGTTCGGCTCGAAGCCCTCAAACGCGCGCACGCCGACCGGCAGCGTGTCGCCGGCCCTGAACACCTCGCCGCGGACGGGGTCCGGATCCGGCGCGTCGGGCGGTGGCACGTAGATCGGGAGGCCAAGCTGCGGCGCGTCGCGGCGATGCCATGGGCACGTGAGCACGACGGCGGTCGCGCGCTCGCGGAGCTCGTCCGGAACTGCAAGCGGATCGAACAGCAGGACGCCGTCGCCCAGGTCGATCGCGTACGACGACACCAGCTGGTCCCACTCCTGGCCGGGCTTCCACTCCGGGTGCGGCGCCTGCCAGTGCCATATGCCCGTGGCGACTTCGCGCACGCCGCGATGCTAACCAACGCCCGCCGTGCGTGCCGCCGCCGCTACTTGACGAGCGTGAGCATCTTGAACATCGGCAGGTACATCGCAATGATCACGATGCCGACCATGATGCCGACGCCGATCATCATGATCGGCTCGACGAGCGAGCTGAGTGACGACACGGCGGCGTCGACCTCGTCCTCGTAGAAGTCCGCGATCTTCCCGAGCATCTTCTCGAGCTCGCCGGTCTCTTCGCCGATCTTCACCATCTGCGCGACCATCGGCGGGAAGATCTCGTTCTCGATCAGCGGCTGTGCGATCGGCACGCCTTCGTGCACCTTCGTCCGCACGCCGGCGAGCGCGTCCTCGATCACCCAGTTGCCGGCGGTCTGGCCGGTGATCTCGAGCGCCTTGATGATGTCGACGCCTGCGGCGACGAGCGTCGACAGCGTGCGCGAGAAACGCGCCATCGTCACCTTCAGCACGGTGTCGCCGATCTTCATCGGGAGCCTCAACTTGAACTTGTCCCAGTTCTGGCGACCGGTCTCGGTGGCCTTCCACTTGAAGAAGCTCCACACCGCGAGCGGGATCAGCAGGAGCACGTAGGGCCTGTCCTTCAGGAGATTCGACGCCGAGACGACGTACTGCGTCAGCGTCGGCAGCTGGCCGCCGAGCTGGCCGAAGATCTTCACGAAGACGGGAACGAGGAACATGAGCATTCCGATGAGGACGAGCGTCGCGAAGATGAGCACCATCGTCGGGTAGACCATCGCGCCCTTGATGCGGCGGCGGATCGCCTCCTGCTTCTCGATCTGGAACGCGACGCGGTCGAGGACGATGTCGAGGATGCCCGCCGCCTCGCCGGCTTCGACCATCGAGACGTAGAGACGGGAGAACACCTTCGGGTGCCGCGCCATCGCTTCGGAGAGCAGCAGGCCGCCTTCGACGTCCTTGCGCAACTCGTTCACGCACGCGGCGAGCGCTTGGTCGCTCGTCTGCTCCTCGAGGATCACGAGCGAGCCGACGACGTTGAGCCCGGCCTCGATCATCGTCGCGAACTGGCGCGAGAAGATCTGCAGCGATTTGGCCTTGACGGCCTTGCCGAACGTGATGTTCGTCTGCCCGACCCCGGCGCCGCCGTCGAGCTCCTTGATCGACTGGGCGAGCAGGCCCTTTACCCGCAGCTGTTCGCGGGCGGCGGCGAGATCGCCGGCGGTGATCTCGCCCGCGAGCTCGACACCCTGGGCGTTGATCGCCGAGTACGCGAAGGCGGCCATCAATGCTCGTATCGGCAGACCTCGTACAGGTCTTGAGGCCCCTGCGGCGCTTGCCGATACGTATGACCGTGCGGCGCGCGGCTCAGGAGGAAGGCTTCGGGCTCATCGAGCTCCTCTTCGCGCTGGTCGTTCTCAATGTCGGCATCTTCGCGCTCATGGCGTCGTTCCAATCCGGTGCGCTCGCAGTGTCGCGCTCCGCGTCGATCGCGAACGGCACCGTCGTCGCCGACAAGGTGATGGAGGTGTACCGCGACCTCAAGAACTGCGCCATCTATCTGCGCGGCACCGGCACCGGTACCGACACCGCCGGACTGCCCGACGGAATCCCGACGAGCGCATCGACGTGGTACACGGCGTACCAAGGCGACACCGCGGCGTACGCCAACACCGTGAACGGCGCAAGCCAGACCGCGTACTACAGCTACTCGAGCCCCCCGACGACCGCACCGCAGTGGGTGACGGAGAACACGCCTGCAACCGGGGCCGTCCCCGCGTATTGCCCCTCGGCGTTCCCGGCCGCGGCCGGCTCGCTGAGCACGTTCAGGACGAGCACCGGAATCGATCCGACGCAGGCCGTGCAGAAGGTGACGGGGCCGGACGGCCAGTCCTATCCCGTCTTCTCGTACATCGTGCTGCTGCAGGCGAGCGGCACCGGTTACACCGGCGGCTACGTCAAGCGGGTCACCGTCGTTGTGCGCGACCCGCGGCTGACGACGCGGAGCCTCGCGCGCGAGTCGTCGCTCTTCGATCCGAACGTCGCGCCCTAGTCTCTCTGTCGGGCGAGATCAGCCGCCCGGCGTGGACGGGACGACCGGCGTGCTCGGCACCGTGCTCGACCCACTGCTCGACGAGCCGCTCGCGCCGGCCGGCGCCACCGTGCCCTGCGGATTGAGCATGAGCGTGTACCGCGTGCCGTCGGCCGTGTTGACGAGCGTGACCGGCTTGTTCACGTGCAGCGTGATCGTCTGGGAGCCACTCGCGTACGAGCCTCCGACGATCGCGATCGTCGCCGTCGTCGCAGTGAGCGACCGCAGGTTGAAGACGCCGTTTGCGCTCGCGTTCGGATTCGCGGCCGGGAAGTTCGCGCCGCTCGACACGGACTCAGGCGTGGCGTTCACCGCTATGACCGCGGAGCTCGGCGGGGGCGACGGAGGTGCCGGGGGAACGGCCGGCGCCGACGGGGTGCCGGTGCCCGAGGAACCTTTGCCTGAGGCGGGCGAGCTGCCGCCGCTGCTCGAGCCGGCCGGCGCACCGCCCGCGAACGGATCCTTGCTCTCGAAGCGGGAGAACGACTCGAGCTGACCCGCGCCGGCCGAGGGCTTGACCGCAGAGATGAGCTTCGACGTATCTGTTGCGGCTGGTGCTGCAGGAGCGACAGCCAGTGAGCCACTGAGCGAGGGCGCTGCCGCGCTCGCCGCCGGAGCGCCGTTGGTGGGCGTCGCGACCGGGGCGCCGCCCGATGTGGACAGAGGGGCGGCAACGGGCTTCGAGCCCCCGCTGCCGTTGAGCGCCATCATCGTGTGCACCGCGTACGCCATGGCCAGCGCGAGCACGCAGCACAGCGCGATCGCAATCTTCTTCTGCTTTGCCGCCTTTGCCTTTGCCGCGTCGGCAGGTTTCTGTCGTGCCACGTTCTGCTCCTCTCGTGCCGACTAGGGTCCGGGCGCGACGTCAGCTGACGGCGCCGGGGTCGTGGGGGTCGAAGTCGTGCCGGTGCTTCCGGTCGTGGTGGCCGCCGGCGCTGCTCCCGCCACGGCGGGCGTTCCCCCGCCGTACAGGTATGCGTTCAGCAGCACGTCAGCGTTCAGCCCTGCGCCGACACTCGTCGGGCCAAGAGCGATCGAGTCGACGGAAAAGAGCCGGCCGGACGTCTGGAGGTTGCCGTGCCGAACCGCGACGAGCGTCCGCAGCCGATAGAGCATGTCGGTTACCGAGTAGAAGTCGCCCGACACGCCGATGCTGATCGGCAGCACGCTGAAGCCGCTCGCTGCGGAAGACTGCCCCGGCGAGATCTTCGAGATCGTGACGCCCGATGCGCGCGCAAGCTGATTCAGCTCGAGCAGCAGGTCGGGCATGTCGACGCTCGACGGCATCGCCTTCGCAAGGGAATAGATGTCGGCCGTCCGGATCTCCGGCTGCTGCACCGCCGCCGGAGGCGGTGTCGATGCGACGGCCTTCGCCTGGATGATCTGAGCCTCGGCCGCCGACGTCGCAAGGCGGATGCTCTGCGCCGTCGCACGCTGCGGCGCGATGAGCATGAACCAACCGAGCAGCAACAACAGGATGTCGCCGCCGACGATCATGGCGATGCCCCCGTTGCGCGAGAGCTTCTTGCCCTTCAGGCCTTTCACGAGGTCGCTCCGCCGGTCGTCGTGGTCGCGGGTGCGCCGGCTGCCGGAGCGGCCGGCGGCGGGGCGGGCGCGCCCTTCACGCCCGCTGTGATGTTGAAGTCCACCACGCCTGTATCGGTCGCGGCGGTGCTGTTCGTAAGCGTGACGTTCGTAAGGTCGGGGATCAGCATCAGCCGCGACAGCAGCCGCGCGACCGCGTCGTGCGAGTACGTCGTGCCGTTGATCGTGAAGTTCTGTGCACCTCCCGCCGGCGCGCCGGTCGTGGCCGTCACTCCTCCCGGTGACGGAGTGGTGAGCGAAAGCGACTTGAGCGTCACGTCTGTGGGCAGCACGAGCGAGAACTCGCGCAGGATGCGATCCCACGCGATGCGTGTCGACAGCGCGGTCGAGATCGCGTCCAGCCGCGGCTGTTCCTCGGCCGTGACGGCCGGAATCGGGACGATCGGCTTCTGATTCGCGGACTTGTACGGCGTCGGCTCCGCGCGCTTCTGCTGGGCGAGACGAGCGAGCTCGACGTGGGCGGCTGTCAGCTTCTTCTGCTCAGCGCCCACCTTCGAGTGCACGTTCAGGAAGCCCGCGACGACGGCGATGAGCACGACGACGCCGAGCGCCGAGCCGACGACGACTGCCGGGTCCTCGGCGCCGATGCTCTTGCCGCGCTGATTCGCGTCCTTCGGAAGGAGGTTGACAGCACGCATCAGTCTTCGATCCCCAAGCCGATCGCGACGGCGAGCGAGCCGATCTGATCGGTGTCCGCGCCGCGCTTCGCGACCTTCACGCGCGCGAGCGGATCGCCGACGCGAACGTGCACGCCGATCAGACGCTCGAGCTCCTGCGCGAGGCCGGGAAGCCCGGTGGTGCCGCCCGTGAGCACGATCTCGCCGATGCCCAGGCTGCCCGGTTGGTTTTGGTAGAACTGAAGCGAGGAGACGAGCTCGCGTGCGAACGACTGCACCTGGCGCCTGACTGCGTCGATCGCCTGCGCGGCTTGGTCTTCCGTGAGGCCTGCCGGCGTCGCCGTCCCGTCGAGAGCGAGACTTCGCTTGATTGCCTCGACCTCCGACGGCGTGCTGTCGAACACGCGCGCGAGCGCGACGTTCAACGACCAGCCGCCCCACTCGAGCACACGGGTGAACTCGCAGACCTTTCCGTCGGACACCGCAAAGGTCGAGCGGTCGTGTCCGATCGCAACGGCGACGAGCGCTGCAGTGCCCGGCTCGACCGGAGCGGCGAGCGCACGAAGAAGCGCGAACGCCTCGAGGTCGATGCCGGCGAGGGTGATCCCCGCCATGCGACATGCACTGACATAGCGCTCGATGAGCTCGCGGTAGGCGACCACGAGCAGGATGCGCTTCACAGACTGGCCGTCGTCGTTCACCGACTCGTTGAGCACGTGGTAATCGAGGACAGCCTCGTCGAGCGGGATCGGCAGCGCTTCCTGCGCGCGGAACTGAACGGCGTTCGCGAGTTGCTTCTCCTGATCGACGCCGACGATGTCGAAGATGCGGACGCCGATGCGGTTGCTCGCGATGCCGAGGCGGACGCCCTTGCGCGGCAGCTTGTGGCGCGCGAAGAAGACCTTCAGCGCCTCGCCGAGCGCCTCCGGATCTCGCAGCTCGCCGCCGACGACGATGCCGGGGGCGAGCACGTCGCGCGCGACCTGCTGGAGCTCGGCGACGCCGTTGTTCGAAACGCGCGCTGCGGCGAGCTGCGAGGCACCGATCTTGAGACCGACGAGCTTCTTGACCGCGTGCCCGTTCTTGCGGCCACCGCCTGAGGAACGCTGCGGGAGAGCGAGTGACGGCTTCGGGAACGAGACCTGCTTCGGGCGACGCTCCGCCTTCGCGACCGTCGGTTTCTTCGCCTTCGGCTTGCGCGAGAACGAGAGCTCCTTCTTCCAGAACGGCGTCGTCGAGGCCACGGTGTCGAGAAGCGGCGGAAGCTCGGACGCCGACACCGGCGGATGCACGAGCACGGCAGTCGTCGCATCGGGGGCCGGAGGAACTTCGGGCGCGGAGAGCCACGGTTCGGCGGCCTCCTGCGGGGAGGCAGGCTCCGGCCATGGGACGGCATGGAGCTCCACCGGCTCGGGATCCGGGACGACGACGAGCCCGACGGGCTCCGGCGCCACGGGCTCGTACTCGACGAATGGCGGCTCGGCCTCGGCTGCCTGCGCCATGGCGGCGACCGCGGCCTCCGCCAGCGTCGTCGGCAGCGTCTCCGCCGTCGCGACCGTCTCGGGCGGCGTGAACGTCGGCGACACCGTCTGCTCCGCCGCGGCTACGAGCCGCTCGATCTCCTTGTCCCGCTTCTTGCGCGAGAACGAGATCTCCTTCTTCAGGAACGACTCCGACGGCGGAGCGGCCTTCTTCTGCTGCTGCTGCTGCTTCGGCTTGCGCGAAAGCGAGATCTCCTTCTTCCAGAACGACTCCTTCGGCGCGGCGCGCGAAACGGGTGCGGCGGCCTTCGGCTGACCGTCGTCCTTCGGCTTGCGCTTGAGCGAGATCTCCTTCTTCCAGATGGAGTCGCTCATCGTCAGCTTCCGACCATGCGGAGGGCAGGCGCGGCCTGCTGCGGCTGCGACTTCGACATCTCGAGGCCGGCCAGAGCGCCTGCGACGTCGAAGCCCGACCGCTCGAGGATGCCCGTGAGCTGTTCCGGCCGGCTCGAGCACGAGAGCGCAACGTCGACGTTCACCACACGGCGAATGGCGAGGTCGGCGAGCGCCTGCTCCATCGTCTGCATCCCGCCCGCCGTCTTGGTCTGCATCACCGAGTAGACCTGCTCGATCTTCGCCTGACGGATCAGGTTGCGCACAGCGT
Organism: Actinomycetes bacterium; assembly: GCA_025964535.1. Taxonomy (GTDB): domain Bacteria; phylum Actinomycetota; class Thermoleophilia; order Gaiellales; family Gaiellaceae; genus Palsa-739. Next base: position 10,971 of record JAOPYX010000120.1, read on the forward strand.
CGTCGGGCAACAGGATCTCGAGCGCCGCGACGCGGCTGGCGCCGTCGGCCGTCGGCAGCAACGCCTGCGTCACGACCGCCTGCAGCGAGTTGGCGATCATGATGCGCACCTGCTCCTGTTGCTCAGGCGCGAAGACGTCGATGATGCGGTCGATCGTGGAAGGCGCGCTCTGCGTGTGCAGCGTGCCGAAGACGAGGTGGCCCGTCTCTGCAGCGGTGAGCGCGGTCGAGATTGTCTCGAGGTCGCGCATCTCGCCGACGAGGATCACGTCGGGGTCCTGGCGCAGCGCGGCCTTCAGGGCCTCGGCGAAGCTCGATGCATCGGGGCCGATCTCGCGCTGGTTGACGATGCACTTCTTGTGGCGGTGCACGAACTCGATCGGATCCTCGACCGTCAGGATGTGCTCGGCGCGTGTGCGATTGATCTCGTCGATGATCGCGGCGAGCGTCGTCGACTTACCGGAGCCGGTCGGGCCGGTGACCAGCACGAGCCCGCGCGGGTAGCTCGCGAGGCTGTGCAACACCGGCGGCAGCGAGAGCTCCTCGAGGGTCTTGATCTCCTGCGGGATCAGGCGGAACGCAGCGCTGATGGCTTCGCGCTGGAAGTAGACGTTGACGCGGAAGCGGGCCAGGCCCGGCATCGCGTACGCAAAGTCGAGCTGGCGCTTGAGCTCGAACTGCTTCTGCAGCTCGCTCGAGAGAATGCGGTAGAGGAGCGTGCGCGTGTCGTCGGCCGTGAGCGGCTCGAAGCCCTCCGCGCGCACGATGCGACCGCGCACACGGAACGCGGGCGGGCTCCCGACCGTGACGTGCAGGTCTGAAGCACCGTGCGCGACCATCTGCTCCAGCAGGTCGTCGATAGAAGTGAGCTGCGGCATAGTCCCTCGAGCGGGCTATCGGCACGTCGTCGCGAGGCCTTGAGCGCCCCGTCCAACCCCTCGACGCGTGGGATGCGAATCCCCCAAACGAGGCTAACTCGATCGAGTGCGAGCGGCCGATACACGGCGAGCCATCCGCCATCCACCTCCGTTGGAAGGAGCCGCACCACCATGATTAATCGCCTCAAGACGCGCCTCGACTCAGAGCAGGGCTTCACCCTGATCGAGCTCCTGGTCGTCATCATCATCCTCGGCATCCTGCTGGCCATCGCAGT
>JAOPYX010000356.1 GCA_025964535.1 Actinomycetes bacterium
TCCGTTCGCGCGAGGGCGTCAGGACTGTGTCGATCTCACTCGCGGTGCTGCTCGCCGCCGCTCTCGTGCAAGTCGCGATCTTTGTCGTGTCGGGATCGGTCGCGCTCCTCGCGGATCTGATCCACAACTTTGGCGATGCGCTGACCGCCATTCCGCTCGCGATCGCCTTCCTTCTTCGCAGTGCGCGAGGCGAGAAGCTCGCCGGACTATTCGTCGTCTTAACGATCTTCGTCTCGGCGTGTGTGGCTCTGGTCGAGACGATCCTCCGCCTGATCCATCCCCAGCACTTGACCCACCTGTGGGTCCTCGCAGCGGCCGGCGTCGTCGGGTTTATCGGCAACGAGCTCGCCGCCCGTTTTCGGCTACGTGGAGGTCGGCGACTCGACAGCCCCGCACTGATCGCGGACGGCAATCATGCGCGCGTCGACGGCTTCGTCTCCCTCGGTGTGATCGCCAGCGCAATCGTCGTCGCGCTGGGAGCGCCGATCGGCGACCCGATCATCGGCCTCGTGATCACACTCGTCATCCTCAAGATCACCTGGGACTCGTGGAACACCGTACGCCACCACTCGACGGAGGACGAGCACGAGCATTAGCACCGGCAACGACGGACCGGCGCAACTCGTGGCATGCGCCCTCCGAAGTACCCGCGCAACTGCAGCAGCCGCACGGTATCGCGTTAGGCACCGTGCATAACTTCAAAACCGGTCAGCCGTCGTGACCCGGCGGTGGATGGGTTCGACTCCCACGCCGCTCCGTTGGACCGCTCGGTTCGTTCACGACAGATTCACAGGTTCGGCTCAGATGGCTCTTACCGGCCAATTCCAGACTGAGCAGCATGGCAATCGCCGAACGAGCCTGGAGCGCGCAGCCACAGTCGACCGCCGCGCCCGCTGTCGAGGTCGTCGTTCCGGTCCTCGACGAGATCGGCGTGCTGGCCGCGAGCGTGCGGCGGCTGCACGCATATCTTCTCGGATCGTTTCCCTTCACGTTCCGCATCACCATCGCCGACAACGGCAGCTCTGACGGGACCTGGGAGGAAGCCCAGGCGCTCGCCGCCGAGCTTCCCCACGTGCACGCGGTTCGATTGGGCGTTCGCGGGCGCGGCGGCGCGCTACGGAAGGTCTGGTCGGAGAGCGACGCGGCCGTGCTCAGCTACATGGACGTCGATCTGTCGACGGATCTGTCCGCGCTGCTCCCGCTCGTCGCACCTCTCCTCTCGGGCCACAGCGATCTCGCGATCGGGAGCAGGCTGAAGCGCGATGCACGCGTTGTTCGCGGCCCGAAGCGCGAGCTGATCTCTCGCTGTTACAACGTCCTGCTTCACGCCGTGCTCAGGGCGCGGTTCTCCGACGCGCAATGCGGATTCAAGGCGATCCGCGCGGACCGTGCGCGGCAACTGCTGCCGCTCGTGGAGGATCGCGGCTGGTTCTTCGACACCGAGTTGCTCGTGCGCGCAGAGCGAATGGGCATGCGCATCCATGAAGTGCCCGTGGACTGGGTCGACGATCCGGATTCGCGCGTCGACATCGTCGCGACCGCGCTGGCCGACCTCCGCGGTGTCGCGCGACTCGTCCGCGACCTCGGTCGGGACCGGGCGCCGATCGCCGCGGCGCTGTCCAGCGAGCAGCCGCCCTCCTTCGGGGTGCAAGCGCTCCGATTCGGCGCAATCGGCGTCGTCTCGACGCTCGCGTACATCGCACTCTTCATCGCCTTTCGGAGTGTCGTGACGGCGCAGACGGCGAACGCAGCCGCGCTGCTCGCGACGGCGGTGGCGAACACCGCGGCCAACCGCCGCTTCACCTTTGCGGTGCGGGGCCGCGTACGAGCTGCGCGTCACCAGGCACAGGGCCTCGTCGTCTTCGCGCTGGCGCTCGCCCTGACCGCGGGTTGCCTCGCGTTACTGCGTGCGCTCGATCCGCATGCGTCGCGCGTCGCCGAGCTCACCGTGCTGGTCGGCGCCAATCTCGCGGCAACCGTCCTCCGATTCATCCTCCTCCGCGGCTGGGTCTTCCGGGCTCGACGCGCCGCACCAATCCTCGAGCAAGGAGATCAGACCGAATGAGTGCAGCAACGGGCGAGCGGGCGGCCGGCGTCGCAAGGGAGTCGCGCTTGCGGGCCAAGGCGTACAGCCTGCTCCGTGGGCAGACGAACGACGCGCCGTGGGTACGCCCCGCGTTGCTCGGGCTCCTCGGCGCGACTGCACTGCTCTACATCGTCGGGCTCTCGGCCAGCGGCTGGGGGAACGGCTTCTACGCCGCCGCCGTCCAGGCCGGAACCAAGAGCTGGAAGGCCTTCCTCTTCGGGTCATTCGACTCGTCGAACTTCATCACCGTCGACAAGCCTCCGGCGTCGCTCTGGGTGATGGAGATCTCTGCACGCCTGTTCGGTGTCAGCTCGTGGAGCATCCTCGTGCCGCAAGCGCTCGAAGGCGTCGCCGCGGTCGGACTGCTCTATCTCACCGTCCGCCGACGCTTCGGCGCGGCCGCCGGCTTGCTCGCCGGCGCCGTGTTCGCCCTGACGCCTGTG
>JAOPYX010000026.1 GCA_025964535.1 Actinomycetes bacterium
GGCGCAGTGGGCGCCGCTCCCGCTGCCTACACTGCGCCCACGGGACGTAGCTCAGCCTGGTAGAGCGCCGCCTTTGGGAGGCGGAAGTCGCAGGTTCGAATCCTGTCGTCCCGATCGCGCTTGGGTCACGGCGGCCGCGACCTTGCGCGCGGCGATGCTGCCCTCACGCAGCTGGCCGCCGAGTGTCGGCGTGAAGCCCACGAACCAGAGCCCGGGTAGGACCGGCTCGCCGTCCGTCGCGAGCGGCAGCCCGCGGCCGTTGAGGACGTCGAGGTGCCCGACGAGCTCGTCGAGGCCGGCACGGAACCCGGTCGATGCGATCACCGCGTCGGGATCGATGCGCGAGCCGTCGGCGAGCAGGACGTCGCGGCCTTCGAAGCCCTCCACGGCCGCCACGATCTCCACGCGGCCGTGCCGTACCGCGTCGACGATGCCGACGTCGAGCACCGGGGTCGTGCCCGTCGTGATGAACGACGTGCGCACGCCGACCTCCGGGCGCGGCAGGCCCTGCGGCGCGAGATCGGGGATCGAGAGCCGCCGCTGCGCCTTCGAGATCGGATCGACCCAGGACGGCGGCACCTTGCGGATCGCGATGCCGATCAGCTGAGCCGGTATGCCGGCCGTCGCGCGGCGCAGGATCTGCGGGGGCGTGCGCACCGACAGGCGGGCCCGTGAAGCGCCGCCCTCGGCCACGTCCGTCGCGATCTCGGCGCCGGAGTTGCCGACCCCCACGACGAGCACGTCCCGTTCGCGGTACGGCCGGGGATTGCGGTAGTCGGAGGAGTGAACGAGCTCGCCGGCGAAGCTCTCGCGTCCCGGCCAGTCGGGGATGAAAGGCCGGCCGTTGTAGCCGGTGGCCACGATCACGTCCTGCGCGCGGATTGCGCCGTCCGCGGTGTCGAGGCGCCAGGCATCGCCGTCGGGCGCGATCCGCTCGATGCGCGTCCCGGTGCGTACGTCGAGCCGTTCCTGGTCCGCGTAGCTCCGGAGGTAGGCGACGACGCCGTCGCGCGCGACCCAGCGGCCGTGGTGGCGCGGGATCCGCTGCCCCGGAAGGCCGGAGAGAAGTCGGGGCGTGTGCAGGCGCAACCGGTCATAGCGCGCGCGCCAGGCGGCGCCCGGCTCGGGGCCTGCTTCGACGAGCAGCGGCTCGAAGCCCGCGCGACGCAGCAGCGCCCCGGTGGCGAGGCCTGCCGAGCCCGCGCCGACGATGACCACGTCGTGCGTCTCCATGGCGCAGGTCATACCACCAATGCCGCATCCGATTCGACCCGCGCGCCGTTGGAAGGCTGATGCGGCTCACTTTGAGGGAGAAGGAGACACGCCCTCGCTCGAGCAGACCGGAGCGGGGCAACCGTCCGCAGACGCAGACAGCCGAGGCCGTCGCGCCGTCGCCGAGGCCGGAGCTGCGCGAGCCGAAGCTCGCCGACCCGCGGCTGCGCGACCTCACCTTCGCCGACTGGAAAGCTGTCTTCATCCGCGCCGCGAAGGGGTTCATGGCCGACAACGGGATGATGCTCGCGTCGGCGCTCGCGTACAGCAGCTTCTTCGCGATCCCGTCCGTCCTGCTCGTGATCGTCGGTGTCTTCACGCTCGTTGCCGGCCCGCAGACGATCACGAACCTGCTGGCGCATCTCAGCACCGTGATGCCGCATCAAGCGACGGAGTTGCTCGGAAACTCGTTGAAGAATCTCAGTGCGCACCCGGCGTCGGGCGTCGTGATGACCGTGGTCGGCTTCGTGCTCGCACTCTGGTCGACGACCGGCGCGATGAACGCCTACATGCTCGCGATCAACCTCGCGTACAACCGGAAGGACACCCGCTCATTCATTCGCAAGCGCATCGTCGCGCTCGAGATGGTTGCCGCTATCGGATTCGCGCTCGTGCTCGTTGCGGTGCTGCTCATCTTCGGGCCGCAGATCGAGAAGTCGCTCGCGTCGCACCTGGGCGGTGGGGCCGGCGTCTTGAACGTCGTCTGGTGGATCGCGCAGGTGCCGATCCTGCTTGTCGGCCTGCTCGCGGCGTTCGCCACGCTGCTGTATCTCGGGCCCGATGTGGAACACCGACGGTGGCAGTTCCTCACGCCGGGCTCGCTCGTCGCCGCTGTGCTTTGGCTCGGGATCTCGGCGTTGTTCGCGGTGTACACGTCGATGTTCGGCTCGTACAACAAGACATGGGGCGCGCTCTCGGCGGTGATCGTGACGCTCACGTGGTTGTGGCTCTCGTCGATGGCGCTGCTCTTCGGCGCCGAGGTGAACGCGGAGATCGAACGCAGTCGCGAGCTGCGCGGCGGCGCACCCGCGCCCGCCGAGTCCTGAGCTTGTAGCCGAGGCGCGACAAGCGGGCCGGGCCGCCGCTCCGGCCCACCAGTCGCGTCGTGCGTCGCTATGGGGCCGTCGGCGTCCGTCCGGCGTTCTCTTCCCCGTCGCGTGCGGCGCTCTCGCCTGCCTCGTGCGTTGCATCCTGGCGCGTCGCATCCTCGTGCGTTGCGTCCTTGTTCGAGCTGAACGTGCCGCTCGGCGCCGCAATCGGCGTGCTCAGGCTTGTGACCGTCGTCGTGTTCATCTCTGTCACCTCCTTCCGCTTCGCGTGTATTCATCGAGCATCGCGGCCGGAGATGAAAGGAACGTGCGGGCGCGTTAAGAGTGTCGTGTGAGTGATGCAGGCGGCATGTCGTCGAGCGCGCTCTGCGCTTGCTCGTCGCGGAGGAATCGCAGGAGGTAATACGCGAACAAGGCGAAGAAGACGATCGCCTGCTCGACCGCCATCGTCACGCCGGCGATCTGTTGATCGACGAGCGGCCCCGGCCCCCACGTGCGTGGCGCGTGTGCATAGAACGAGTAGACCGGCCGGGGAATCAACGCGAGCAGCAGTCCGAGGGGCGAGGCGAGCACGAATGCGACGAACAGGTATGCAGCCTTCGCGCCCGTCGAGAACGTGCCGTGGATCACGGGCCACCACACGACGATTCCGGCGGCGAGATACGTCACGTGCTCGACGTGCAGCAACGAATGCGGATGGCGCAACGCGTAGTCGTACAGCCACGGGAGATGCCAGACCAGATACGTCACGATCCACACGGGTAATGCGACGAACGGTCGAGAGAGTGCGAAGCCGCGCGCGCGAGCCGCGAGCGTTGCGGGGACCGCGAGCACGAGTAGGGCCGGCGCCCACTCCGCGAGGACGACGTTCTGTAGCAGGTGCGCCCAGAGGAACGTGTGCAGCGCGAGCTGCTGGAGCTCCGTGAAGAACGCAAGGAACACGAGTCCGAGCCCCGCGATCGCCGCCGCCGTCTGCACCCGATCCGGGCGGTTGCGCCGCGTCGAGAAGAGGTACGCGAGCGCCAGTGCGGGCACGAGCCCGACGGCCTCCGCGGACAGATGCATGCCGCTAGGCTAGCCCCGCGCGGGTGTAGCTCAATGGTAGAGCTCCAGCCTTCCAAGCTGGCTACGCGGGTTCGATTCCCGCCACCCGCTTGCGGCCGGGCCTCCTAGTGGAAGGGCACGCCGGGGAGGATGTTGTCTGCGAGCTTCGTGCTCCTGACGAGTGCGAGCAGCGCGGCATCCAGTTGCTTCTCCGGGCGCAGGAGCGGCGAAGGCGGGAGCGGCTTGGTGCTGCCTGTCCTGCGGGCCGGATAGCTTCGTGCGTCTGTCATCGAACGACGCATTCTCCCACATGGGAGGGTCTGGAAGCTCAGGATTACGACACAGCTCGCGCCGCTACAGGATCATCCGAGCGGCGTGATCAGCGCGCGGTAGGCGGAGCGGGAAGCCGGCTTCGAGGCCAGATCCCAGACCGAGCCCGGCTTGCCGGAGAAGTACGCGGCGAACTCGACTCGCTTGTGCGACCGGAGCCACTTCGCCATGTCGCGGATGAACGTCGCGTCGTCAAAGCCCCACAGGCCCCACTCGGGGAACGAGAACGGCTTCGACGGATGCGCCTTGTAGAGCTTCTCCGCCGCGGCCCACGTCGCGCCGTGGCCGGCGATGTCGTACAGGTCGTCGCCGATCACGTCGATGTACGCGTCGCCCGGGTAGTACGCCTGCGCGGAGTTGCCGGGCACGTCGGGCGAGCCGAACCCTTGCGGGTTCCAGACGATGCGGAGCTTCGGCGTCGTGACGGGGAGATCTCGGTCGATGCCGGGCAGGCCGAGCGTCGCGAGCGTGCCGTTGATCTCTGCCTGCGTACCGCCGCGCAGCACGACGGCAATTCGCGCGAGCGCCTTCCGGTTCCAGAGCGTGGAGTGTGCGGCGTCGCGGTGTGTGCCGTTCTTGTTGAACGCACACGTGGATTCCCAGTGCCCGTTCATCTCCGGGAAGGGGCGTACGTAGAAGCGGTCTCCGGTCCACGCGCTGATCTGCGCATTCAGCTGGTAGAGGAACCGGTCGTTGCGGCCCATCGCGAGGCCCTGCGGCGTGGCCGACTCGTGTGCGCCGTACGCGCCGGCGTTGAGCGCGAGCATCGGGATGGGTCCCATCGTCGAGACGATCTGCGCGAGGTTGCCGCCCTGGTCGAAGCTCATGAACGTGTGGCGGATCTGGTTGTCCTGCCCCGTCTGGCCCGCGAAGCGCGCCGCGTTGCCGTGGACGCCGAGGATGACGTTCGCCGATGCGAGCGGAGCCGTCGCGAGCACGGCAAGGAGGGCGGCGGTGACGACGAGCCGACGCATGGCCTCGCGCAGATTAGCCGTGTAAGTTGCCGCGCGTGAGCGGTGACGAGGATCGTGGCCCGGAGCCCGGCGAGAGTCCCAAAGCGCGGCACGACCGGGAGCTGATCGAGCTCCTGAACGAGCTGCGCGTCGCGCTACCCGGCGTGCAGGTGCTGTTCGCGTTCCTGCTCGCCGTGCCGTTCGCGCAGGGCTGGAAGCGCGTGACCGCATTCCAGAAGGACGTCTTCTTCGTCGCGTTCATCGCGACGGCGCTCAGCTCTGCGTTGATGATCGCGCCGAGCTCGTACCACCGGCTGCTCTGGCGCGTGGAGGACAAGCAGCAGATCGTCGAGACGTCGAACAGGCTGATGATCGCCGGGCTCTTCGCCCTCGCTGTCGCGATCGAGGCGGTCGTGCTGCTCGTGACCGATTACATCTTCGCGCGAACCGGGGCGATCGTGACGACGGCGTGCGTCGGCGTCTTCTTCGTCGTCTTCTGGTACGGGCTGGCGCTGCGCAGTCGCCTGCGCGACCGTTGAGAGCTAGATCAGCTCGACGCGCTCGATCACGACGTCCGTGCGCGGACGGTCGCGTGCATCTCGCTCGAGCGCGGAGATCTCGTCGACGACGTCCATGCCGTCGGTGACGCGTCCGAAGACCGTGTGCTTGCCGTCGAGCCAAGACGCGGCTTCGGTGGTGACGATGAAGAACTGACTGCCGTTCGTGTTCGGACCCGCGTTCGCCATCGCGAGCGCACCGCGCACGACCTTGTTGTCGTTGAACTCGTCCTCGAACGTGTACCCGGGGCCGCCCGAGCCGGTGCCCGTCGGGTCGCCGCCCTGGATCATGAAATCGGGGATCACACGGTGGAAGATGACGCCGTCGTAGAAGCCGTCCCGTGCGAGCTTTGTGAAATTCTCGACGGTCTTCGGCGCGTCGTCGTCGAAGAGCTCGACAGCGATGGCGCCGTGGTTCGTGTGCAGGGTGGCGTCGCTCATGTGAGGCGCAATCTAGCGAACGGGACGAGAGGAAGCGGCGCCTGAACCCGGAACTCGGGTACGTGGTAATCGATCGGATCGTCCACTTCAGGCCGCGGACCATCTTCGCGGTGCTCGGGATCATGATCCTCGTCGGCGTCGTGCTGTACGTGCTGTGGGTCGCGCGCCACGTGCTGAGCTGGGTCGTCATCTCCCTCTTCCTCGCGCTCGCGCTCAACCCGGCGGTGGACTGGCTCCTGGCGCACGGCCTGCCGAATCGTGGGATCGCGACGGGTGTCGTCTTCCTGCTCGCACTCGCAGCCGTCGGCGGCATCGCCGCGGCCTTCATCCCGACGCTCGTCGACCAGGTGAACAACTTCGCGAACAAGGTCCCGGACTACGTCACGCAGTTGACGCAGGGGAGGGGCAGGTTGGGCTTCCTCGAGACGCGCTACCACATCGTCGAAAAGGTGAAGGACGCGCTCCGCAACGGCGGCGTCGGGCGCTTCGCCCT
>JAOPYX010000073.1 GCA_025964535.1 Actinomycetes bacterium
ACGCGGCGTAACCCGTCGCGGCCCGGCTAGGTGTGCGTGTCGGTGCCGGGCCACGTATCGGAGAGCAGGTAGCCCTCCGGGAACGGATCGGCCGGGTCGACGAAGACCTGTGTGATGGCGGTGATCCACGCGCTGCCGCGGATTGCCGGGATGATCGCGGGGCGGCCGCCGATGGTTGCCTCGGCAACGACTCGGCCGTCGAAGCGGGTGCCGATGACGGACGCATGGGTCATCGTGTCGCCGACGCGCAGCGACCCGCGCACGTGGAGGGCGGCCATCCGTGCGGACAAGCCCGTGCCCGTCGCCGAGCGGTCGAGCCGGCCGGGTGCGATGACGACCGCGTTCTTCGACACTGCCCCCACTCCCTGCCACGGCTCGGCGATCTGGACGATGCTCACGCCCGCGATGTCGGCGTTCTCCGGATGCACGCATGGAAGCTGCTCGCGCGCGGCCAGGCGGATGCGCTCACCGGCGATGCAGAGGTCGCGGGCCTCCGACGGCTCGAGCGCGAAGCCGAGCGCGGACGCGCCGGCGATCGCGTACCACATGCCGCCGAAGGCGACGTCGACGGTGAGCGTGCCGAGCCCCTCGACCTCGAGCGCAGCATCGATCCGGTCGGCGAAGCAAGGGACGTTCGTGATCTCGACGCTTTCGCAGCGGCCATCGCGACAGACGGCTCGCACCTCGACGACGCCGGCGGGTGCTTCCAGCCGAAGCGTCGTCTCCGGCTCATGCATCTCGACCATGCCGGTCTCGAGCAGCACCGTCGCGACGCACATCGTGGTCGACCCCGACATCGCGGGGTACTCGGTCGGCTCCATGATGATGTAGCCCGCGTCGCAGTCCGGCCGCTGCGACGGAACGATCAGGTTCGCGTGCACGGCGACGCTCCCACGCGGCTCGCGAAGCAGCAGACGACGCAGCGAGTCGTCGGCCCGCAACGCCTGCATCTGCTCGAACACCGTCGCGCCCGGCGGCGGCAGCACACCGCCGACGACGACGTTGCCGACCTCGCCGCCCGCGTGGCAGCCAACGACAGTGATGACGCGCTGTGTACGCACCGGCATACCCTACGGCGATGGAGCTCTCCGATCTCGATACGCCCGTGCTGACGGCCGACCTCGACGCGGTGGAACGCAACATCGCCCGCATGCAGGCGTACTGCGACGAGCACGGGCTCGCGCTCCGGCCGCACATCAAGACGCACAAGCTCCCGGAGCTCGCGCGCCTGCAACTCGACGCGGGCGCGTGCGGCATCACCTGTCAGAAGCTCGGCGAGGCCGAGGTGATGGCCGAAGCGGGGATCGACGACATCCTGATCAGCTTCCCGCTCGTCGGCGATACGAAGGCCGAGCGGCTCGCCGCGCTTGCACGGCGCATCACGGTCAGCGTCGTCGGCGACTCTGCGACCGTGGCGACCGGCCTCTCCACCGTGCTCGCGCGACACGGGCTCGAGGTCGCCTTCCTCGTCGAGTGCGACACGGGCAACGGGCGCACCGGCGTGCAGGCGCCGGAGGACGCCGCCGAGCTCGCGTCGCTCGTCGCGACCCTCGACGGCCTGCGCTTCGCCGGGCTGATGACGTATCCGACGCTGCCCGAGAGCGGGCCCTGGCTGCGCGCCGCGCGGGAGCTGATCGAACGGGCAGGGCTCACCGTCGAACAGATCAGCGGCGGTGGCACTCCGACGGCGCGACGAACCCACCTCGTCGGCGAGGTGACCGAGCTCCGTCCTGGCACCTACGTCTACGGCGACCGCGCGTGCATCGCCAACGGCTCGGTGCCGCTCGAGGACTGCGCGCTGCGCGTGATTGCAACCGTCGTCAGCCGGCCGACATCGAGTCGCGCCATCCTCGATGCAGGCTCGAAGACGCTCACCTCGGATCTCGCCGTCGGCGCGACGGGTCACGGACTGCTCGTCGAGCATCCGGAGGCGGAGGTCTACAAGCTGAACGAGGAGCACGGCATCGTCGACGTGCGCCGTTGCGCGCGGCCCCCGGAAGTCGGCGACCGCGTCACGGTCGTCCCGAACCATGCGTGCACCACCGCGAACCTCCATGACGAGGTCGTGCTGCACCGCGGCGGCGAGATCGTCGAGACGCTCCGCACCGCAGCGCGCGGACTCGTGCGCTAGCCCGCGCCGCGGCGGTTCGCGAAGACGTTGTCGGCCGCCGAGCGGAGGCCGACGGCGAGCGCGCCGCTCAGCACGGCCGCCTCGCCGAGCGTCGAGACTTCGACGCGCGGCGGGAACGGCAGCCATTCACCGAGCAAGTTGCGAATCGGATCGAGCATGAGGTCGCTGTTCGTGCCGATGCCGCCGCCGATGACGACGAGGGCAACATCGGTGACGGCGGCGATCGGCGTGATGTGCAGCGCGATGCGCCGCGCCTCCTCCTCGACGACGCGGCGTGCAACCGCGTCACCGCTGCGCGCCGCAGTGAACACCGCGCGCGCGTCGTAGGGCGCGACCAGCGACGTGGGCACCTGCGACTCGGCTGCGAGCCGCGCCGCGAGCGCCGAGACGGCCGCCGCGCACGGATCGAGATCCTCGGGCAGTCCCGCGGATACCAGGTCGACCTCTCCCGCCGCGCCGTTTCGGCCACGGTGCAGCTCCCTGCGGAGCACGAGGCCCGCGCCGAGCCCGGTGCCGATCGAGAGGAACGCAAAGTCGTCGACGCCACGCGCGATACCGAGCCACTGCTCACCGACGGCCGCGAGGTTGATGTCGTTCTCGAGCGTCACGCGCAACCCGAGCGCCTGCTCGAGCTCGTCGCGGAGCACGGCTCCCTCGAGCTGCCTGAGGTGCGTGAGCCGCACACGTCCGGTCTCGGCGTCCACGACGCCAGGCACGCCGACGACGGCGCCATCGAGCAACTCGGACGGAAGCCCCGTTGCCTCCAACAGCGCCCCGCGCAGGTCGGCGATCGAAGCGACGAGGGTTGCGGGATCGAATCCGGTGACCTCGACGTCCTGGCGCGCTCGCACGTCGCCGCGCAGATCGCAGATCGCACCGCGAAGGAAGCGTGCGCCGACGTCGAGCCCGAGCACGAGCCCGGCTTCGGCCACGACGTCGAAGAAGACCGCGCCGTAGGTCGGCCGTCCCGGGTCCTGTGTCGTCTCCCGGACGAGCCCGGCGTCGAGCAGCACCTGGAGGGCGAGCGAGACCGTCGGCTTCGAGATGCCGGCGCGGCGCGAGATCTCCGCCCTGGAGATCGGCGCTCCTGCCCGGATCGCCTCCAGCACCGTGCGCTGGTTGATGTCCTTCAGAAGCGGCGGAAGGGCAGCTTTGGCCATCTCGTAAGCAACCTTACCGGTTTCTTGCACAAAACGGCTTGACTTTTCGGCGTGGCGAATCGTACAGTCCTTCTCGTTAAGATCATTAACAGTTCTGCCATCGACCTCTCACCCTAGGAGGGCCGTGATGAAACGTGTGGCAGCGGCAGCCGGACTGGTCGCAGCGCTCGCGGTCAGCGCCGGGTTCGCGTCGGCGAGCCCGACGCAGGCGAGCAAGAGCGTCGGACCGACCAAGCTCACGATCTGGGTCGGCTGGAGCGCCGGTACCGAGCTCATCTCCTTCAAGAAGCTGATCGCCGAGTACGCGAAGAAGCATCCGACCGTGAGCATCGACGTCGTCGGCGGGATCAACGACGACAAGATCATCGCTGCCCTGCGCGCAGGAAATGCGCCCGACGTCGTCAGCTCGTTCCAGTCCAACAACGTCGGCGTCTACTGCCCCTCCGGAGGCTGGATCGACCTCGGCCCGTATCTGAAGCGCGACCACATCGACGTCAACCAGTTGCCGGCCGGGCCGCGGTACTACACGGCGTACAAGGGCATTCGCTGCGCCCTGCCGCTGCTCGCGGACACGTACGGCCTCTACTACAACAAAACGCTCTTCAAGCAGGCAGGCATCAAGGCTCCGCCCAAGACGTTCTCGGAGCTCGTGGCCGACGCGAAGAAGCTGACGAAGAAGAATGCCGACGGCACGTACAAGGTGCTCGGGTACGACCCGAACGCGCTCTTCTACCACGGCGGAGCGGGAGTCGGAACGTACGGTCCGCTGATCGGTGCGACGTACTTCGACAAGGCGGGCAAGTCGAATCTCGCGCGCGATCCGGGTTGGAAG
>JAOPYX010000079.1 GCA_025964535.1 Actinomycetes bacterium
CAGCCGAACGGCTCGTACAAGCTCGTCGGCTAGAACTGCAGGGAATGACGTGGGCGGCTCGGCTTCGGCCGGGCCGCCCATCCATTTGCGGCAATTAGTCTCCCCCTCGGCGTGGACACCTTCATTCAGCTCACGATCGACGCGCTGACGCTCGGGAGCGTCTACGCGCTGATCGCGCTCGGCTACACGCTGGTCTACGGCGTGCTGAAGCTGCTCAACTTCGCCCACGGCGACGTCTTCATGGTCGGGTCGTTCATCGGCTTCGGTGCGCTTCAGCTGCTGGGCGGCACGGCGAACCCGGTCGTGCCGATCTGGGCATTGCTACTCCTCGTCACGCTCGCCGCGATGGCGGGTTGCGCTGCGCTTGGAATCGTGATCGAGCGCTTCGCGTACCGGCCTCTTCGCAACGCGCCGCGGATCGCACCGCTGATCAGCGCGCTTGGCGTGTCGTTCTTCCTCGCCAACTCGATGCAGCTCCTCTTCGGCGCGACCCCGCGCAACTACGACACGTTCGCGCTCTCGAACGGTGCGCTCTACCTGAAGGGCATCGACATCGGAAACGTGCGGGTGCCCCTCCTGCGGATCATCACCGTCTGCGTCGCGTTCGCGCTGATGGTCGTCCTCTGGTTCCTCGTCAACAAGACGCGCATGGGCAAGGCGATGCGCGCGACGTCGTTCGACCAGGAAGCGGCCACCATGATGGGCGTCAACATCGACCGCGTCATCGTCTTCACCTTCATACTCGGCTCGGCGCTCGCCGGCGCCGCCGGCGTGATGTTCGCGCTCCGCGTCCCGACGCAGGTCTCGATCGGATTCGTCGCCGGGCTGAAGGGCTTCACTGCGGCCGTCATCGGCGGCATCGGCTCGATTCCCGGCGCGATGGCCGGCGGCCTGCTCCTCGGCTTTGCCGAGTCGTACGCTCAGGGCTACATCTCGACGAAGTGGTCCGATCTCATCGTCTTCTCGATCCTCATCGCCTTCATGATCTTCCGGCCGCAGGGGCTGCTCGGCCGGGCCGACATTCGCAAGGTGTGACCCATTGAGCGACTCGACACCGCATTCCTCTGACCTGTCGGCGGGCGGCCCCGCAGTCGGCCAGGACGAATGGGTCGCGCGCCACGACGAGCGCCGGCTGGCCCGCGGCCCCATTCTCGGGCCCCTCGAGCAACGGCTGCGCCGCGTGCCGTGGTGGGCGTGGCTCGTGCTCTTCGTCGCCCTGCTCGCGCTCGTGCCCGCGGTCTCCGGCAGCGGGTACGTGCGCCGCGTCGCCTTCGACACCGTCCTCTACATGCTGCTCGCGCTCGGCCTGAACGTCGTCGTCGGCTGGGGCGGCCTGCTCGACCTCGGCTACGTCGCGTTCTACGGCTTCGGCGCCTACGCGTACGCAATGCTCGACTCGGACAAGTTCGGCATCCATCTGCCGACGCTCGTCTCGATCCCGAGCGTCGTGATCCTCGGCGCGATCCTCGGACTGCTCCTCGGCCTGCCGTCACGGCGACTGACCGGCGACTACCTGGCCATCGTCACGCTCTTCTTCCTGCAGCTCTTCCAGACCGTGACGACGAACGGCGACCAGGCGTTCGGCCACAACCTGACCGGCGGCCCGAACGGGATCTTGCGCGTCGATCCATTCCACGCCTTCGGCCACTCGCTGGCGGTGCAGCACCAGGGCGTGTTCGCGGTCTCGTACTACTACGTCGCGATCGCGATCTTCGCCGTCGTGTTCGTGGCGCTGTGGCTCGTGAACCGCTCTCGCACCGGGCGCGCATGGAGATCGCTGCGCGAGGATCCTCTCGCAGCCGAGGCGATGGGCATGCCCGTCAGCTGGCTGAAGCTGCTGAGCTTCTCGTTCGGCGCCGCCGTCGCCGCCCTCACGGGAACCGTGTTCGCGGCTCTCAACGCGAGCGTATTCCCGCTGACGTTCTACTTCGTGCTCCTCATCATCGTCTACACGATGGTGATCCTCGGGGGCTCCGGCAGCCAGCCGGGGGTCGTGCTGGGCGCGCTGATCGTGAGCCCCATGCTCGAGCTGCTCCGCGACCCGGCGAAGGGGCGCATCCTGTTCTACGTCGCGCTCCTCGGCGGCGCTCTCGTCGCATTCCGCGTCTCCCGCAAGCTCGGCGTCATTGCTGCCTCGACGGTCGCGTTCGGCTTTGCGATGCACGCGATCGCGGGCGCGATCGATTCGAAGTGGGTGGCCGGCGAGCACGGCCCCGGCGTGAGTGGGGCGATTGCGCACTGGGTCGTCGTTCCGGCGCATCTCGCGCGGTGGATCCCGCCCGTCGCCTACATCGGCCTGATCGGGATGGCGCTCGTGCTGACGCTCGTCCACAGCCGCGTCCGCATCGTTCTCCTCGTTCCGACGCTGTACCTCGCCGCGTTCGTCTGGGAGAACGTGATGCTCACGAACCCGGAGCCGGCCCGGTACATCATCCTCGGCCTCATGCTCATCGTCCTGATGATCCTCCGGCCGAACGGTCTCCTGGGCGAGCGACGCGTGGAGATCGTCTGATGGCGAAGACCATGCTCGAGCTGCAGAGCGTCTCGCTCGCATTCGGCGGTCTCAGTGTCCTCACCGAGCTCGACCTCCGCGTCGAGGAGGGTGAGATCGTCAGCGTGATCGGCCCGAACGGCGCCGGCAAGACGACGCTCTTCAACCTGATCACCGGCATCTACGCGCCCGACAACGGCGACATCCTGCTCGACGGCCAGAGCATCGTCGGCCTGCTGCCGCACCAGATCAGCCGGCGCGGCGTCTCGCGCACGTTCCAGACCCTGCGGCTGTTCCTCAACATGTCGGTGAAGGAGAACGTGATGGCCGCCGCCTACGGGCACACGCACGCGGGCGTCTTCCGTTCGATGCTGCGCACGCCGGGCATGCGCCGCGAGGAGAAGGAGATCGAACGCCTCGCCGAGGAGCGGCTCTCCTTCTTCGGGGAGCGGCTGATGGGCTATCGCTGGAATCAGCCGGCGTACAGCCTCTCGTACGCGAACCGCCGCCGGCTCGAGATCGCGCGCGCCACGGCGACGAAGCCGTCCCTGCTGCTGCTCGACGAGCCCGCCGCCGGCATGAACCCGGTCGAGACGCACGAGATCAGCGAGCTGATCGGACGCCTGCGCGAGGAAGGCGGCTACACGATCCTCGTGATCGAGCACGACATGCACGTCGACGAGGGCATCTCCGACCGGGTGGTCGCCCTCGACCACGGCGTGAAGATCTCCGAGGGCTCGTTCGAGCACGTCGCGACCGACCCGCGCGTCGTCGAGGCGTACCTCGGCACGAAGGCGACCGCGACGAAATGACCGCGCCGCTCCTCTCGCTCGACGGGATCGACACGAACTACGGACCGATTCGCATCCTGCAGGGGCTGACCCTCCAGGTCAGCGCGGGCGAGCTCGTCTGCCTGCTCGGCGGCAACGCATCGGGCAAGTCGACGACGCTCAAGACGATCCTCGGGATCGTCAAGCCGCGGAACGGCACCGTGCGCTTCGACGGGGAGGACGTGACGAATCGCTCGACGAGCCATCGCATCAAGAAGGGCATGGCGATCGTCCCGGAGAACCGGCGCCTCTTTGCGCCGATGACGGTGCTGGAGAACCTCGAGATGGGCGCGTACCTCCACAACGGGGGCAAGAAGGAGGACTTCGAGCGCGTCTACGAGCTCTTCCCGCTCCTCTACGAGCGCCGAGGCCAGCTCGCCGGCACCCTCTCCGGCGGTGAGCAGCAGATGGTCGCGATGGGCCGTGCCCTGATGGCGAAGCCGAAGCTGCTCCTGATGGACGAGCCGTCGATGGGGCTCGCCCCGATCCTCGTCGAGCGGAGCTTCGAGATCATCAAGCAGGTGCACGAGTCGGGCGTGGCGATGCTGATCGTCGAGCAGAACGCGAACGTCTCGCTCTCGATCGCCGACCGTGGCTACGTCCTCTCGACGGGCCGCCTCGTGCTCGAGGGCCCGGCCGCCGATCTGCGCGAGGACGAGGATCTGCGCAAGGCCTACCTCGGCCGGTAGGGGTAGATTTGGAGGCGTGAAGGAGCTGCTGCCGGAGATCGACCGCTGGCGGGCGAACGGCGACCGGGTCGCCATCGCGACGGTCGTGGCTACACGCCGCACCTCGCCGCGCCCCGTCGGATCGAAGCTCGCCGTCTCGGAGAGCGGCGAGCTCGCAGGCTCGGTATCGGGCGGCTGCGTCGAAGGCGACGTGTACCTCGCGGCCCAGGACGTGCTCGCCGGCGGCGCGCCGCGGCTGATCACGTACGGCATCACCGACGACATGGCGCTCGGGATCGGGCTGTCGTGCGGCGGCGAGATCGACGTCTTCGTCGAGTCGCTCGAGTGAGCATCTTCGAGGAGCTGCGCGGCGTCCTCGACACAGGAGGGCGCGCGGTGGTCCTCACGGTCGTCTCGGGCGAGAACGTCGGGGTGAAGCTGCTCGTGCGAGCCGACGGGACGACGGTGGGAAGGGGGCCGTCGGACCTTGCGGCGCTTGCGCCGGCCGCGCTGCGCCGCGGCCGCAGCCACGTGATCGAGCACGACGGGGTGACGATCTTCGCCGACGTCTTCGCACCGCCCCCGCGGCTGTTCGTCTACGGCGCCGTCGACACCGCGGAGTCGCTCTGCCGGGCCGTCAAGCTCGTCGGCTGGACCTCGGTCGTCGCCGACGCGCGGGCCCGCTTTGCGACGCCCGAACGGCTGCCGAGCGCCGACGAGATCCTCGTCGCCTGGCCCGAGGAGGCCTTCGCCCAGGTCCAGCCCGACGCCGGCACCGCCGTCGTCGTCCTCACGCACGACGACAAGTTCGACCTGCCGGCGCTGAAAGCGGCGCTCGAGAGCGAGGCGTTCTACATCGGCGCCCTCGGCTCGCGCCGGAACCAGGAGCGCCGCCGCGAGCGGCTGCTCGAGGCGGGCGTCCCCGAATCGGCGTTCGACCGGATCGCCGGGCCGTCGGGCCTCGATATCGGCGCCGCCTCCTCTGCGGAGACGGCGCTGTCGATGCTCGCCGAGATGCTCGCGACCCGCGCAGGCCGGTCAGGCGGGCCTCTCCGCGACGCCAAGACCCGTATTCACGCGGGCTCGTTCGCAGGTAAAAAATAAAATGCCACTTGCAACGGCTTTCGCGGCCTGCGTAGGATCGCTCCCGTGCTGCTGAGAGAAGTCGAGTACGCGAAGCCGACGTCGGTCGCCCAGGCCCTGGCGATCCTGTCGGAGAACGACGGCGCCCGCGCCCTCGCCGGCGGCCAGACGATGATCAACGTCATGAAGGCGCGCGCCGCCTCGCCGGACGCGCTCGTCGACCTCGCAGCCCTCGAGGGGCTGAAGGGGATCGAGCTCGCCGGCGACGGGACGCTCTCGATCGGCCCGATGACGACCTATACCGACCTCGTGGTGTCGGCCGAGGCCAAGGCGCGGCCGATCCTCGGCGAGGTGTGCGCCCAGATCGCGGATGTCCAGGTGCGCAACCGCGGCACGATCGGCGGGAACCTCTGCTCGAACGACCCGACGAACCACCTGCCGCCGCTGATGGTGTCGATCGGGGCGCAGATGACGATCGCGGGCCAGGGCGGGGAGCGCGTCGTCACGGCGGACGAGTTCTTCCTCGGCGTCTACCTCACTGCGGTCGGCCCGGGCGAGCTGCTGACGAAGATCACCATTCCCGCCGGCAAGCGTGACGCCTTCGCAGCCGTCACGCTCGGCGTCGACGGCACGTGCATCGCGAGCGCCGCGGCAAGCGTCAACGGCTCGCTGCGCATCGCACTCGGCTGCGTCGACGCGACACCGGTGCTGCTGCAGCCGGCGTCGGCCGACGAAGGCGCGGTGCGCGAGGCCGTGCGCGCAGCCGGGATCGACCCGCCGGCAGACGTGCACGCCTCGAGCGAGTACCGAATGCATCTTGTGGAAGTTCTCGCCGTGCGCGCAGCGCGGCAGGCGTCAGAGAGGAACTGAGTTGTCAGAGCACGCTGCAACGGTGTCGTCGTCGCGGCAGATCGCCGTGACGATCAACGGCACGGTCTATGAACGAGAGGTGGAGGCGCGCAAGCTGCTCATCCACTTCATCCGTGACGACGTCGATCTGACCGGCAGCCACATCGGCTGCGACACGGGCAATTGCGGCGCCTGCTCCGTGATCGTCGACGGCACGCTGGTCAAGAGCTGCATGATGCTCGCTGTCCAGGCCGACGGCTCGTCGATCGAGACGGTCGAGGGTCTTGCCAACGGTGACGAGCTCCCCGTGCTCCAGCAGGCGTTCAGCGATCACCATGCGCTGCAGTGCGGGTACTGCACGCCCGGCATGTTGATGAGCGCGACCGCGTTGCTGCGCATGAATCCGAAGCCGAGCGAGGACGAGATCAAGAAGGGCTTGCAGGGCAACATCTGCCGCTGCACGGGCTACTGGAACATCTTCGAGGCGGTCAGCGCCGCGGCGGAACGGATGAGCGAGTGAGCACGACCACGATCGCTCCCGAGACGGTCGAGATCCAGCCGCCGAAGGAGCAGTACAAGGGCCAGAGCGTGCCGCGCAAGGAGGACAAGCGCCTCGTACAGGGCGAGGGCACCTTCGTCGACGACATCAAGCGCCACGAGATGGGCTACATCCACTTCGTCCGCGCTCCGTACGCGCACGCGCACATCACGTCTATCGACGTCTCGAAGGCCGAGTCGATGAGCGGCGTCTACGGGACGCTCACCGGCGAGGAAGTCGCGTCGCTTACCGATCCCTTCTTCCAGATCTCGTCCGTGCCGGGCGGCAACATCAAGGACTACGCGCTCGCCGTCGGCAAGGTGCGCTACGTCGGCGAGGCAGTCGTCGCGGTCGTTGCAGAGACGCGCGAGCTCGCGCGCGACGCATCCGAGCTCGTCGAGATCGAGTACGAGCCGCTCGACGCCGTCACCGATGCGCGCCACGCGCTGGACGAGTCGAAGCCGGTCCTCCACGAAGACGCCGGCGGCAACCTCATGTGGAGCGGCGTCTACGAGTGGGGCGACCTCGACCAGGCGTTCGCCGAGGCGGACAAGATCGTGAAGATCGACGAGCTGCACTTCCACCGCTTCAACTCGACGCCGCTCGAGACCGACGGCGCACTCGTCGAGTTCAACCGCGGCATCGGGCAGTGGACGATTCACACGAACAACCAGTTCCCGGGATTCGCCGCGATCATGATGGGCCCGGCGATGCGCACGGGCATCGACAGGCTCCGCTTCGTCACGCAGGACATCGGCGGCGGCTTCGGCAACAAGATCACGACGCATCCTCAGCTCGTCGCGTGCTGCCTGCTCGCGCGGAAGCTCAACCGTCCCGTGCAATGGACCGAATGGCGGACCGACTTTCACATGTCGATGTCGCACGGCAACGAGCGCTGGTTCCATGACACCGAGGTCGCCGTCAAGAGCGACGGCACGCTGCTCGGCTTCCGGACGAAGGCGCTGGACGACGCGGGAGCCTGGCTGCGCTACGAGCCGCTCGGCGGCGTCATCTGGGCGCAGGTCACACCGGGCATGTACCGGTGGCGGCACATCCGCCTCGAGTTCACGCAGGTCGCGACGAACAAGGCACCCGTCTCGCCGAACCGCGGCTACTCGCGCATGCAGCACCTCTGGTTCACGGAGCGGATCATCGACATCGTCGCCCACGAGCTCGGGCTCGACCCGATCGAGGTGCGGAAGAAGAACTACATCCGCGCCGAGGACATGCCGTACGAGACGCCGAACGGCTGCGTCTACGACTCCGGCGACTACGCGCAGATGCTCGACGTCGCCACCGACCTCATCGGCTGGAGCGGCATCGAGGCGAAGCGGAAGGACGCGGAATCGCGCGGCAAGCTGCTCGGCGTCGGAATCGGCTCGACGCTCGACTCCGGTACGAACAACTTCGGGCAGTCGCGGATGATCAACCCCGAGTTGCAGTTCTCGGGCAACAACGAGGTCGCGAC
>JAOPYX010000095.1 GCA_025964535.1 Actinomycetes bacterium
GTCGCCAACTGGGAGCGCACCGTGCCGGAGGGCTTCCTCTTCACGATCAAGGCATCGCGCTACCTGACGCACGTCAAGCGCCTGCAGGATCTCGGGCCTGGGCTCGAGCGCTTCACGGAGCGGCTCGAGCCGCTCCTGCACACCCCGAAGATGGGGCCGATCCTCTGGCAGCTGCCGCCGACCTTCAAGCGGGACCACGAGCGGCTCGCGAACGCGCTCGCCCGGCTCCCGCCTGAGCAGCACCACGCCTTCGAGTTCCGCCACCCGAGTTGGTTCGTGGACGAGACCTACGAGTTGCTGCGCGCCCACGGCGCCGCGCTCGTGATCGGTGACCGCCCGGAAGTGAAGGCGTTCCAGGCGCTCGTGCTCACCACGTCGTGGACGCTCGTCCGCTTCCACTACGGCTCGCGCGGCCGTCGCGGGAACTACAGCGAGACCGAGCTGCGTGAGTGGGCGCGCCGTCTGGAAGACTGGAGCCGTGAAGTCGAGGTGCTCGCGTACTTCAACAACGACTGGGAAGCCTTCGCCGTCCGTAACGCCCTCCGCCTGAAGGAGCTGCTCGCCACATGACCTGTGTGCTGGTTGCCGATGACAATCGCCAGATGGCCGAGGTCCTGCGGGCCTCGCTCGAGGATGCGGGCTACGACGTCGTCACCGCGTATTCCGGGCTCGCCGCCGTCGCGGCAATCGGGAACAACGAGGTTGCGCTCGCCGTGCTCGACGTGCTGATGCCGGAGATGAGCGGCGACGCCGTCGCGGAGCGGCTGCGGCTGATCGCCCCCGGCTTGCCCGTCGTCCTCATGACCGGCGCCGACAGCTCGTTCGCCGCCGCCTCCGGGCTGCCCGTCCTCCGCAAGCCGTTTGCGCACGAGGAGCTGATCGAGACCGTCCAGCGGCTGCTCGCCCGATGAACGACCAGGTAAAGCTGTCGAGCGCCGACCGCGTCCTCTTCGCGGAGGACGGGATCACGAAGGGCGACCTGTTCGAGTACTACGAGCGCGTCGGCCCGACGATCGTCCCGCACCTGCGCGACCGCCCGTTCACGATGAAGCGTTACCGCGAGGGCATTGCCGGCGACGGGTTCTTCCAGAAGCAGGCGCCGAAGGGCATGCCGTCGTGGATCCCGACCCGGCGGTTCGAGACGCACCCGCGCGAGGGTGGCTCGCGGCTCGTCGACTTCCCGCTCGTCAACTCCGTCGACGCGCTCCTGTGGATGGTGCAGATGCACTGCATCGACATGAACGCGTGGTACTCACGGGTCGACAAGCCCGATCGCCCGGACTACGTCGTGTTCGATCTCGATCCACCTGACGAGCCAGGCGGCTTCGCTCTTGCGATCGAGGTTGCGCACCTCGTGCGCGAGCTGCTCGACGAGCTCGAGCTGCCCGGGTACGTGAAGACGAGCGGAGCCGACGGCATCCACGTCCTCGCTCCGATCCAGCGCCGTGCGACCTTCGACGAGACGTACGCCTTCGCCGAAGCCGTGTCGCGGCTGCTCGAGGCCCGCCACCCCGGCAAGGTTACGACGGAGTGGCTGAAGAAGAAGCGGAGCGGGGTGCTCGTCGACCACCGCCAGAATGGCTGGGGCAAGACGATCGCCTCGGTCTACTCGGTGCGGCCCAAGCCGCGCGCACCGGTGTCGACACCGCTCCACTGGGACGAGTTGACCCCTGAGGTACGGCCCCGCGACTTCACCATGGAGGTTGCGCTCGAGCGGGTCGAGCGGCACGGAGACCTCTTCGCCCCCGTCCTCGAGGATCCGCGCCCGCTCGGCGCCGCGGCGCGGAAGCTGGAGGGCCTTCGCTAGGCTCAAAACGAGATGGAACCCGACCGCGACGCCATTCTCCGCGCCCTCGACGGAGTGATCGACCCGGAGCTCCAGCGGCCCGTTACGGAGCTCGACATGGTTCGCGACGTCTCGAGCGCGGACGGCATCGTCTCGCTGACGATCGTGCTCACGATCGCCGGCTGTCCGCTCCGCGAGTCGTTCCAGCAGCAGATCGACAAGGTGCTCGCCGACGTCCCCGGCGTCCGCGGCTTCGAGCTCTCGTTCGGCGTCATGACGCCGGAGGAGCGCCAGGCGCTCACGACCAAGCTGCGCGGCGGGGCAACCGAGCGCGACACCGTGATCCGGCTTCCGCGCGACTGCCGCGTGATCGCGGTCGCAAGCGGCAAGGGCGGCGTCGGCAAGTCGTCGCTCACCGCCAACCTCGCGGTCGCGTTCTCGCAGATGGGAAAGCGCGTCGGCATCCTCGACGCCGACATCTACGGCCACTCGATCCCGCACATCCTCGGCATCCACCAGAAGCCCGTCGCAGTCGACGAGATGATCGTGCCGCCGGTGAAGGACGGGCTGAAGCTGATGTCGATCGGCTTCTTCCTCGACGACAACGAGCCCGTGATGTGGCGCGGGCCGATGCTGCACCGCGCGCTCGAGCAGTTCCTCACCGACGTGCACTGGGGCGACCTCGACGTGCTGGTCATCGACATGCCGCCCGGAACCGGCGACATCTCGATCTCGCTCGGCCAGCTCCTGCCACGCGCAGAGGTCGTGGTCGTCACGACACCGCAGAAGCTCGCGCAAGACGTCGCGTCGCGCGCCGCGAGCATGGCCCGCAAGACGAACATGCGGCTCCTCGGCGTGATCGAGAACATGACCGGCGAGGTCTTCGGCACGGGCGGCGGCGAGTCGCTCGCCGGACAGCTCGACGTCCCGCTCCTCGGCCAGGTGCCGCTCGATCCGCTCCTTCGCGAGCAGGGCGATCTCGGCGAGCCGATCGTCGCGTCGCACCCCGATTCGGAGAGCGCGCAGACGATCGTCGGGATCGCGGAGGCGATCGCCGCCCGCACGACGGGCAGCATCGTCAAGTCGCTTCCACTCGTCAGCTGATGGCCGACAATGTCGCCGCGGTTCGAGAGGTCTACGAGCTCGCCCGCCGCGCCAAGCACGCCGAGCTGCGGACGCGCCTGCACGAGGACATCACCTGGCAGCCTGCACGCGAGGGCGCCTGGAAGCCCTGTGCCAACGCCGAGGAGGTCGTGCGCACGCTGCTCTGGCGCGCCGACGCGAACCGGATGCGTCCCGGCGAGATGATCAACGTCGGTGACCGTGTGCTCGTGCAGCTACGCGGCAAGCGGCTCGAACGGCTCGGTGCCAAAGGGTTCATCCCGCGCCTCTTCCAGGTGATCGTCGTGCGTGAGGGAAAGGTCGCGAGCATTCGCGATTACGCGCGCCGCGAGGACGCGCTTGCGGCCGCCGGGCTGAGGGCATAGGAGGCCGTGGCCGCCGCCGCATTCTTCGACCTCGACCGCACCTTGCTGCGCCGATCCTCGGCGCTCGCGCTCGCGGGAACGTTCCGCCAGCGCGGCCTCATCTCTCGCCGGCAGCTGGCAAACGCGGCGGCCTGGCAGCTCCTGTTCGTCCTGCGCGGCGCGAACCACGAGATGGTGCGTCGCGCGGCCGAGGACGGGCTCATCCTGCTGCGCGGGTTCACGCCCGACAAGATGCGCGCGCTCGTGGCCGACGCGATGGAGCCGGTGCTCCGCCCGCTCGTCTACGCCGAGCCGCTGCACCTCGTCGAGCAGCACCGCGAGCGTGGCGAGCCCGTGTTCATCGTCTCGGCCACGCTGCAGGAGATCGTCGAGGGAATCGCCGACGAGCTCGGCTTCGACGGCGCGCTCGGCACGACCTGCGAGGTCGTCGACGGCGTCTACACCGGGCATGCCGTCCGCGCGCTTCACGCGCAGAACAAGGCGGAGTGCGTACGAGAGCTCGCAGAGCACCGCGGCTTCGACCTCGCGGAGTCCACCGCGTACTCCGACAGCCACACCGACCTGCCGTTCCTCGAGGCCGTCGGCCATCCCGTCGTCGTCAACCCCGACCGCGAGCTGCGCCGCATCGCACGCGAGCGCGGCTGGCCGATCCTCGAGTTCGGTGCGCAGGCGTACCCGCACGCGCGCCGCCGCGTACCGCCGGTGCTCTGGGCCGCCGCCGGGCTGTTCGGCGCCGGGCTGGCCGTGAGCAGGCGCCGTGGAGGCTGAGGAGGCGCACGCCCGGCTGCGCGCCCTCGGCTTCGACGAGGACGACAGCCAACGCCTCTTCGCGCACTTCTCCGACGCCGAGGCGCGCGGCAAGCGTGGCCACGGCTTCTCGCGCATCGAGTGGCTCGCGACGCTCGAGCTCGACACGGCGGCGCGACCCGAGCGCATCCAGGCAGAGCCCGGCTTCGAGCGCTGGCACGGTCGCGGCGCGCTCGGCTACCTCGTGCTCGACGCCGTCGTGCGGGCACAGCTGGCCGATCCGCCGGCCACGGCACGGGTCGTCGTCTGCGAGGACACGTTTCCGACCGGGATGCTCGGCGGCTGGGTGCGCCGGCTCGCAGACGGAGGCCTCGTCGCGGCACTCACTGCGACGTCGCCCGCGCGACTCGCGCATCCCGACGGCGGGCCGGCGCTGATCGGGACGACACCGCTCGCGATCGGCATCCCGAGCACCGACGGCGACCCGGTCGTCAGCGACGTGTCGATGGGGCAGGTGACGCATGGCGATGTGCTCGCCGGGCATGCGCGACCGGACGAGCTCGTCCCTTTCGGCGGCGAGCACGCCCACAAGGCGTTCGCCCTCGGCCTCGGACTGCAGTTGCTCGTCCAGGCGCTCGTCCGCGAGCACGCTTTCGGAGCGGTGCTGCTCGTCGCGCGACCGGACGGCGATCCCGTGCCCGCGCTTCGCGCGCAGGCCGAAGGCGTGCGCCTACCCGGCGACCGTTAGCTCGGCGAAGCGCGGATCGTCGCGAATCGAGGCGAAGTCCTCGTCCTTCGCGGCGTGCTCGCGGAAGCGGGCCTCGGCGTCGATCGCGGCCTTCAGTTCGACGAGGGCGCGCTCCGTGTTGCCCGAGAGTGCCTCGACGCAGGCGAGTTGGTAGCGCACGGCCCCGGCATCGTGTTCTCGGAGCGCCTTCTCGAGCAGGCGCCGCGCGGTGTCGTAGTCGCCCGCGGCCATGGACGGCAGGGCAGGGAAGAAGTACTCCCAGGCGGAGATCTCGTGCTGCCCCGGTCGCCCACCGATCGCGAGCACCGTCGTATTCGGCTCCTTCGCAACTGCAGACCGCTGCTGCGCGGGATCGTCGAGATACACGAGCGTCCCCGCAGGCGCGTCGACCTCCTCGCCGTCGACGGTGAACGTCGCGTGCCCGGTGACGACTGCGTAGACCTCCTCGTGGCCCAGCTGCGACTCGGTGTGATCCTCGACGACCTCGTCGCCTGCGTTCGCCGCCGTGTACGCGTTGATGCCGAACGCGGTCACGCCGAGCGTCTTCCGCACGGGCTTCCAGACGAGCGAGCCGAAGACCGGGATGCCTTCCACCTCGTCGAGCGAGAGCCGCTTCATCGAGAGACCTCCCGGAGCGCTTCGAGGACCACCGGGTCGATCGACTCCGCGCCGTCGATCCGCTCTTCGAGGTTCTCGACGCCGGCCCAGCTCGGCAGGGTGGCCTGGAGCTCGCCCTCGTAGCCGAGCCGTGCCAGCCGCTCGCGCACCTCGTCGCCGAGCGCGCCGTCGAGCGGCAGCCAGTCCTCGCGCGGTGTAACGCCGAACAACCGGTCGTGGAGCGCGTAGATCCGGCGCAGCTCCTCGATCGGATTCGGATGGTCGTCGACGCGAAGGTCGATGACGATGTCGGAGAGCTGCGCGTACCCGCCGTTTCGCTGCACGACGAGTAGCGACGCCGATTGCTGCCCCCGCCGGTCGCCTCCCGCGACCTGCGCCGCGGTGAGGCAGTCGAGCAACCGTTGCGCGAGCCCGAGGTGCGTCGTCGCTTCGAATGTCGCCGCGAGCGCGTCCACCGTCTCTGCGCCGACGAGGATGTTGCCCTGGGCCGCATACGACGGCCCGGTGCGATGTCCCGCCCACGCGTTGCAGCCGGGCCCGGTCCAGCTTGCGGAGCCGCCGGTCGCGTCGACCACACCGACCTGTCGCTCGTTGCGACCGTCGTCGGCCGCGACCAGACGCTGTACGACCTCCTCGGCGTTCAAGCCGTCGCGCAACAGCGCCAGTCCGTCCCGCCCGTAGCGCGGGTTCGCGTGCGCCTGCGTGGCGATCGCGCCGACGCCGGGCTCGGCCCACGGCACGACCGAGCCGACCGCGAGGAACTTCGACTGGACCGCGACGCCCCACTGTGCGGCGTCGAGATCGCACGCGGCGATCGAGTACGTCGCGATGATCACCCGTAGGTCAACTCCGTCAGATCGAGGTCGAGCAGCTCCGGCCGGTCGTCGGGGACGACGACGCACGACACCTCCGGGCGCGCAAGCGCCGCCTTGATCTGCTCCGCGGAGCCGGCACGCACGACGACCGGCGTGCCGGCATCGAACGCTGCGCGCAACTGCACGACGTCGTCGATCGCGTCGAGTACGAGCGCGCCGTCGAGCTCCACGTCGCCTACGAGCGCGAGCTCCGGCACACGCCGTCCCGTCGCCCCGAACCAACGCTCCCTCACACCGTCACCGCATCGCCGGGCTCGAGTTGCTCCACCTTCACCCCGGAGGCGAGCTCCTGGAGCGCCTGGGGCGTTCCTGTCAGGACCGGGAACGTGCCCCAGTGGCAGGGCACGCAACGCTGCACGCCGAGCAGCTCGAGCGCGACGGCCGCCTCGCGCGGGCCCATCGTGTAGAAGTCGCCGATCGGGATGATCGCCAGGTCGGGGCTGTAGATGCGACCGATCAGCTGCATGTCACCGAACACGCATGTGTCGCCGGCGAAGTAGAGCTTCTTGCCGTCCTCCAGCTCGATCACGAAGCCGGCGGCCTCGCCGCCGTACGAGCCGTCGGGCGCGGAGCTCGAGTGAAAGGCGTTCGTGAGCGTGAACTTCACGCCGTCCACGTCGATCGTGCCGCCCTTGTTGAAGCCGATGAGCTTGTCGCCGGGAACGCCTTGGTTACCGAGCCAACCGGCGAGCTCGACCTGTGCGACGACGGTCGAGCCGTGCTTCTGCGCGATCGCCACGGTGTCGCCGACATGGTCGGCGTGACCGTGCGTGACGGCAACGATGTCGGCCCTCTCGGGCTCCTGCTCGCCCGCCGGGCACGTCGGGTTCCCGTTCAGGAACGGGTCGACGTAGATCCGCTTGCCGGCGGCCGTGTCGATCCGGAATGTTGCGTGGCCGAGCCATGTGAGCGTCGTGTCAGCCATCCGTTTCCTTTCAGGCCTGGGGTGCCTTCGAGCGTAACGAGAAGGACCGTCCGGCGCGGGGTCGAACATTTTCGGTGCATGGGATCGAGGCTGCTCCCGCTGGCGCTCGCCGCCGGCGCACTTCTCGCCGACGGGGTCGGCCTCCACCGTGGCGCCTCGTACCTCGTGCTCCTGGCCGTCGTCGCCGCAGGCGCGGCCGCGTTCGTCGGCGTTGCCGACGTGCTCGAAGGCAAAGCCGCCTGGACGCGCGGAATCTCGGCCTCGCTCGCGCTCGTGCTGCTCCTGATCGGCTCGGCCGCCCGCGCGGGCGCCGCGGCCGGCGCAGCCGTTCCGCACATCGCGTTGTCCGCCGCCGTTGCCGCAGTGCTCGTCTATGCCCTGCCGCTCGTCGGCTGGCTCTTCGAGCCGCTCGCGCCCCGCCGCCGTGAGCCGCAGCGTGTTCGCGCCGCCGCCGCTCCTGCGCGCCGCGCGAAAGCTGCGTAACAAGCCCAGCGCGGAAGCTGCGTAACAAGCCCCGCGCGGAAGCTGCCTAGCCAGAGGCGAGCGCGGGGTAGAGACCCCGGAAGCGCTCGTAGCCGTCGCGGTAGATCGTCGTCCAGGCGGGCTCGGGCTCGATCGTCTCGCGCACGTGGACGCACGCGGCGACAGCCTCGTGCGTGTCGCGGAAGACGCCGGCGGCCACCCCGCCGAGCAGGGCTGCACCGAAGGCGGCTCCCTCCTCTACTGCGGTTCGTTCCAGTGGCAACTCGAGTACCGACGCCACGATCCGTGCCCACAGCTCGCTGCGCGCGCCGCCGCCCGAGATCCGGCCCAGGTCGGCTGAGATGCCAAGGCTGCGTAACAGCTCGAGCGAATCGCGCAGCCCGTATGCGACGCCTTCGAGCACGCTGCGGACGACGTGGCCCCGCCCGTGCCGGAGCGTCAGGCCGACAAGTGCGGCGCGTGCGTTCGGGTCGGCGTGGGGGGTGCGCTCGCCCGCGAGATACGGCGCGAAGAGCGCGCCCTCCGCGCCGGCCGGGACCGCTTCAGCGTCCCCGAGTAGGACGTCGTACGGCGCGTCGAGCAATCCCTGCAGCCAGGCAAGCGACGCAGCCGCCGAGAGCATCACGCCCATCGCATGCCAGCTCTCCGGGACGGCGTGGCAGAAGACATGCGCACGGCCTTCCGGATCGTGCGTATAACCCGGCAGCGCCGCGAAGACGACGCCCGACGTCCCGAGCACGACCGAGAGCGGGCCCGGACGGTCGACGCCCACACCGAGCGCCCCCGCAGCCTGGTCGCCCGCTCCGGCCGCGACGGGCACGCCGGCAGCGGTCGCGCCGGTGACGGCCTGCGACTCGACGACCGGCGGCAGCCACGATGGATCGAGCTCGAGCTCCGCGAGCATCTCACTGCTCCACCGGCGCCCGGCGACATCGAGCAGGAGCGTGCCCGAGGCGTCGGCCACGTCGGTGGCACGCTCGCCGGTGAGCCGCCACCGCACGTAGTCCTTCGGCAGCATCACGTGCGCGATGCGCGCGTACGTCTCGGGCTCGTGCTCGCGGAGCCAGAGAAGCTTCGGTGCGGTGAAACCGGGAAGCGCTCGATTGCCGGTCAGGGTCACGAGCCGCTCACGCCCGATGCGCTCCTCGATCTCCGTGCACTGCTCGCCGGTGCGCTGGTCGTTCCAGAGGATTGCGGGACGCAGCACACGGTCGGCCTCGTCGAGACAGACGAGGCCGTGCATCTGCCCACTCAGCCCGATCCCCACAGGCTCGACGCCGAGTTGGGCGAGCGCCGCCCCCGCAGCGTCTACCCAGTCGTTCGGATCCTGCTCGCTCCAGCCGGCCTGCGGCGTCGAGAGCGGATACCCGACCTCGGCGCGCTCGAGCACCTCCCCCTCCGGCGAGATCGCGAGCGCCTTCACGCCGGTCGTGCCGACGTCGATGCCGACGAGCACGGACATCTACGCGCCGAGCGCCGCGAACACGAGCTCGTGCGCACGGACGGCGTCCTTCGCCTGCTGCGCCTCGCGCAGCTCGTCGCCGTCGAGGCGCTGCGCGATGCCGTCGATGAACCGCCACGCAAGCACCGAGCGGCGCACCGCGCCGACCGCGTCCTCCGTATACGGATAGAGATCGAAGCCGAGGCGTTCGCCGTTGTCGCCGTAGCCTGCGCGGCGCAGCTCGACAGCGAGCTCGATCGTCTCCATGAACGCGGTCGCGCCGACCATGTTGTCGTCGTCGAAGGTGCCCCATCCGGAGTTCGCGTGCTGGTGGCCGAGCAGCCCTTCCGACGCAAGGAGAGCCGCGTACTCGGCGAGATTCTCGCCGTTCATGATCAGGTGCTGCCAGTCCATGTTGACCTTGACGTTGTCGACGCCCTGCGCGCGCAGCGTGTGAATGACGTGCAACGTCATGCCGATGTTGCGCATCAGGATCTTCATCGCCGGCTCGGAGTTCTTGTGCTCGAGGAACACGGTCACGCCACGCTCCCGTGCGTGTCGCGCCGACTGCCCTACGCCGTCGATGAAGCGCTCCCACGAGGAGGCGTACGGCGTCTGGAAGGGATAGTTGTAGCCCTCGATTCCCGGCCAGATGATGAAGTGAGCACCGACCTCGGCCGCGAGGCCGATGCCCTCGAAGGTGAGGCGCAGTGCCTCGGCCCGCGTCGCGTCATCCGGTGAGCAGAAGCCGCCCTTCGCGAAGCGCGGATCGAGGTGCAGCCCGCTCGCAATGCAGTAGATGCCGTGCCCTTCGAGCGCATCGCGCACGTCGTCGAGGTTCTCCGGCGAGAGCTCCTGCGGATAGTGGAACTCGTAGTCGTCCATCAGGTCGCCGAGCCCTTCGACCGCGGTGCGCACCTTCTGCGCGGTCGAGACGCCGGTGAGCTCGGGCTTGTAGCCGGCGGCGTTGAAGCGCGTCGCCATGTTGCCGAACGCCCAGATGCCGAGTGATGTCTTCATGCTGCTCCTCCGTGCTCGATCGTGGGATCTTGTCGTACGCCGGTCACGCACGGACCCATGCCGCCGTGCCCGAGGGAAGCTCGCCGCGGTTTGCGGAGTCGCTTGCAAGCAGCAGCTCGCCCTGCGGGACGGCGAGAGCCGATGCGTCGACGTTCACCGCGCACACGGTTCCGCCGCGTTCGAAGACGAGCGTTCCCGGCGGGCTCTCGTGCCAGGTGAGCCCTCCGCCGCGTGGCCGCAGCCGCAGCGCGTCGCGATAGAGGGACAGCATCGACGCCGGATCGTCGCGCTGCGTTGCGACACTGAGCGATCCCCAGTCGGCCGGCACCGGTAGCCACGGCATGGCATCGGTGAAGCCGAAGCCGGGCTCGTCCGGGGACCACGGGATCGGAATGCGGCAACCGTCGCGGCCGGCCCGCGCGCCACCGGTCCGAAAGAAGACGGGATCCTGCCGCGCCTCGTCCGGCAGGGCGACCTCCTCGAGGCCGAGCTCCTGCCCTGCGTAGAGAAACGCTGTCCCCGGCAGGGCGAGCAACAGCAGCGCTGCGGCTCGTGCCCTGCTCGCGCTGCCGTAGCGCGTCACGAGGCGAGGCACGTCGTGGTTCTCGAGCACCCACGTCGGTGTCGCGCCGACGGCGGCCAGCGCACCAAGCGTCGCGTCGATCGCATCGCGTAGGGCGGCTGCGTCCCAGGGCTCCCACAGCAGCGTGAAGTTGAACGCGAGCTGCAGCTCGTCAGGTCGCACGTAGTCGGCGACGCGCACCGGGTCGGAGAGAAACACCTCGCCGACCAGCACCCTGTCGCCGGCGAGCGTGCGCCAGTGCCGGTAGAGCGGGTGGAGCTGAGGCTGGTCGATCGCGCGGCGCCGGTCGAACGAGCCCGGCTCGGAGCCCGGCACCGGCTCGTCCTCGTCGCGCAGCTCAGGATCCTTGAAGAGCCCGTGTGCGACGTCGATGCGGAAGCCGTCGACGCCGCGCTCGATCCAAAAGCGCAGGATCGACTCGAACTCGTGTTGCACGTCGGCCTGATGCCAGTCGAGATCCGGCTGCTCCGGCGCGAAGAGGTGCAGGTACCACTCGCCGCTCGCGGGGTCGTGCGTCCATGCCGGGCCGCCGAAGACGGCGAGCCAGTTGTTCGGCGGTCCGCCGTTCCGGCCTTCGGCCCAGACGTAGCGCTCTCGATGCTCGCGGAACCACGGGTGCTCGATCGAGGTGTGATTCGGGACGACGTCGACGATGACGCGGAGGCCCAGCTCGTGAGCGTCCGCCACCAGGCCGTCGAAGTCGTCGAGCGTTCCGAATGCGGGGTCGACGTCGCAGTAGTCGGCGACGTCGTAGCCGTGGTCGGCGCCCGGCGACGGATAGAACGGCGTCAGCCAGAGCGCGTCGACGCCCAGCTCGGCGATGTACGGCAGGTGCGCGCGAATCCCGGGTAGGTCGCCGACGCCGTCACCGCTCGCGTCGGCGAAGCTGCGCACGTAGACCTCGTAGAAGACGGCCTCATCCCACCACTCAGCCACCGGCGACCCGCTCGGCCACGGCATCTCCTACCTCGGACGTCGAGGCGCTCCCGCCGATGTCGCGCGTGACCATCCCGTCCCGGCACACCGACTCGACGGCGGCAAGCACGCGGGCGCCTGCGTCCGGCTCCCCGATGTGCTCGAGCATCAGTGCCGCGCTCCAGATCGCTCCGAGCGGATTGGCGATCCCCTGCCCGGCGATGTCGGGTGCCGAGCCGTGCACAGGCTCGAAGACGGGCGTGGTGCCGGATCCGGGCGCGAGGCTCGCGCTGGCCGCCATGCCCATCCCGCCTTGAAGCACCGCGGCGATGTCGGTGAGCACGTCGCCGAAGAGATTCGACGCCACCACCACGTCGAGGCTCAGCGGATTGCTCACCATGCGCGCGGCGAGTGCGTCGACGAGCACGCGCTCGAGCCGCACGTCGGGGAACTCGGCGGCAACCTCCTCCGCGACCTCGTCCCAGAGCACGTAGCCGTAGCGCGACGCGTTCGACTTCGTCGCGCTCGTGACGACGCCCCGTCGCGACTGCGCGAGCTCGAACGCGTACCGGATCACGCGATGGACGCCGGGGCGTGTGAAGACCGCCGTCTCGATCCCAACCTCGAGCTCGAGGCCGCGATGGGCGCGGCCGCCGATGCCGGAATACTCGCCCTCGGTGTTCTCGCGCACGAAGAGCATGTCGACCGCCGGTGAGCCGGCGAGCGGCGACGGCACACCTTCGAGCAGCCGTGCGGGCCGCAGATTCGCCCAGAGGTCGAGTCCCTGGCGCAGCGGCAACAGCAGGCCCCACAGCGTGACGTGGTCGGGCACCGACGGATGTCCCACCGCGCCGAGCAGCACGGCGTCGTGCGCGCGGACGACGTGGAGCGCGTCGTCGGGCATCAGCGTTCCATGCTCGTGATAGTGCTCGGTGCCCCACGGGAGCTCGTTCCACGTCAGGTCGAGCGCCAGCGCGTCGACCGCTTTCCGCGCCTCGGCGACGACTTCCGGGCCGGCGCCGTCTCCGGCGATCACGGCGATGCGGTGGGTCACGTCGTGCTCCTTTCAAGTTCGTCGCGCGTCGGTATCTCCGACCGTCCGTCGAGCGCGCGACACGAGAGCGATGCGCAGGCGTTCGCGCGCGCGAGCGCGTCGGCCAGAGACAGATCGTGCACGAACGCCGCAAGCAGCGCGCCGTGGAAGACGTCGCCCGCTCCGAGCGTGCTCACCGCTTCGACCGGAAAGCCCGGCGCCTCGATCGTCTCGTCACCCCGATAGGCAACGCAGCCGTCGGACCCGCGCGTCACGACCGTCAGCTCTGCGCGGCGGCCGTCGTCGCGGGCCTCCGTCGGCGAGTAGAGCGCAACACCGTCGAGCTCGAGGTCGTCGATGAGGTTGCCGCCGTCGATCGAGAGCCGGACGTCCTGCGGCACGGTCCCGTAGCCGGTCTGGTCGACGTGGACCCACTCCGCCTCACGGCAGAGCTGCTGTGCGCGGGGGCTGAGCTCGATGATCGCCGTGCCGCGGTACGCGGCGATCGCGCGGTTCGGGCCGCTGATGAGCACGCTGCTCTGGGCCGAGCGCGCACCTGGCCGGACCGCAAGCTCGGACACGTCGACGCCCTCCGATTCGAGGCTCTCGCGGGTGAATGCGCCCACCTGGTCGTCGCCGACCGCGCCAACGAAGTACGTTTCCACGCCAAGGCGCGCGAGTGCGACCGCAGCGGTCGCGGCCGGGCCGCCGCCCGCCACGATGAGCTCCCGTGCCACCACCACGTCATCCGGCTGCGGATACCGCGGCAGGGCAAAGATCGTGTCGCGCGTGGCGAGCCCGACGCAGACGACGTGTGTCAATACGCCTTCACCGTGATGATCTCGTGCGGCCGATAGGGAATGACGATCGTGTCGCCCTCGACGACGAGCGGGTCGCCGTCGTCCTCGAGCGCGTTCGCGCGCCGCGCGGCGGCGAACGGCAGGCCGAGGCGCAGCCGCGCGGTGCCGCGTGCGCCGTGTGCCTCGTACAGCCGCAGCACGACGGCGTCCGAATCCTCCGCCCTCTTGATCGTGTCCAGCACGAGATTCGGGTCGTCGACGGCTGCAACCCATGGCATGAGCGGTGCGTCGGTCCAGCGAAAGGGTGCGTTGAAGCGCGCGGCCTCCGCGACGACGCCGGCCTTGCGCCAGCCGCCGCCGTGCGGCATCAGCGCGTACGCGAACTCGTGCCGGCCCATGTCGGCCTCGGGGTCAGGGCTCTTCGACGATCGCAGCAGGCTGAGACGGAGCTCGCTGCCGTGGCAGCTCCAGCCGTACTTCGAGTCGCTGAGCAATGCCACGCCGAAGCCGTGCTCCGACAGGTCGGCGAAGCGGTGGCCGGGAACCTCGTAGCGCGCGCGGTCCCAACTCGTCGAGTAGTGCGTCGGCCGCTCGGCGTAGCCGAACGGCATCTCGTACGTCGCGGTCGTCGACCTGACCGCGAGCGGGAAGCAGACTTTGAGCATCGTGTGGCTCTCGTGCCAGTCGACGCTCGTGTGGAACTCGAGCCGGCGCGCGCCTGCGTCGAGTCGCACCACCTGGGTCAAGTTCGTACGCTCGAACGTGATCTCCGCACGGAGCGGCGATGCTGCGATCGCATGCGACGTCGCGCGCGGCGCGTCGCGCCGCGTCTCGAGATGCGAAGGGTCGATGTCCCACGCGTCGAAGTCGACCGGGTCGTCGTCGTAGAGCTCGAGCCGGTTGCCCGCCGCGGCAAGCGTCTCGCGACCGGTTGCCTTGTCGACGAGGGAGAGCAGCGTCCCGTCCTCGCCGAGCGTCGCACGCAGGTGGGCGTTCTCGAGCGTCAGCCCGTCTACGAGCACCAAGTCGTCCGCATCGACGACGCGGCCCACGCCGTACGGCGGGGCTTCGATCATCGTCTCGCCCACCACCTCGCGCCGCGGGAAGCCGATCGTGTTCACCGGCGTGTCGCCGGCGCCGCAAAGCGCATCGGCGCCCGCCTCGACGTCCGCGAGGTCGCGTTCCGCATCCTCGTAGACGAGCCGGATCGACGAGCCGGGGAGGATGTCGTGGAACTGCTGGAGCAGAAGCAGCTTCCACAGCCGGTCGAGCTCGTCGCGCGGGTAGTCGCCGCCGCGCGCTGCCGCGAGGAACTCCGCATCGTGCAGCGCTCGCTCGCCGCGGCGGTTGCCGCGCTTGGTGCGGGCCTGTGAGGTGTAGGTGCCGCGGTGGTACTCGAAGTACAGCTCGCCGGCGACGACCGGGCGCTCCCCGGGCTCGGCCTCGAGCCGGTCGAAGAACTCGTCGCTCGTCTGCTGTGTCGTGCGCGGGAGCCCCTGGAGGTCGCGGGCGCGGCGCAGGGTCTCGAGCATGTCCTTCGTCGGGCCGCCGCCCCCGTCGCCGTACCCGTAGACGAGCAGGCTCGTGCCCGAGTGCTCGTGGTCCTTGTACTGCCGCTCGGCCTTCAGCAGCTCGCCGACGTTCACCTCGCTGTTGTAGGTGTCCGCGGGCGGGAAGTGACCGAGCACCTCGCTTCCGTCGTCGCCCTGCCAGACGAACGTGTGGTGCTCCGGCTTGTTGAAGCGATTCCAGGAGAGCTTCTGCGTCAGGAAACGCGTGATGCCGACCTCGCGCATGATCTGCGGGAGCTGGCCTGCGTAGCCGAACGCGTCGGGGCTCCAGAACTCGCGGCACCTCCGTCCGAGCACCTGCTCGAACCAGCGCTGACCGTGCAGGAACTGGCGGACGAGCGACTCACCCGACGGAAGATTGCAGTCGGGCTCGACCCAGCTGCCGCCGACGGGCACGAACTGCCCGGTATCGACCTTTGCGCGCAGCCGCTGCCAGAGATCGGGATTGCGCTCCTTGATCCATGCGTACTGCTGCGCCTGCGAGCACGCGAAACGGTACTCCGGGTAGTCGTCCATGTAACGGATCTGCGTGCTGAAGCTGCGAACCGCCTTGCGGTAGGTCTCGGCGAGCGGCCAGAGCCACGCGGTGTCGAGGTGCGCGTGCCCGATCGCGGCGAGTGCGTGCGCATGGGTCGCGGTGTCGTGCTCGTAGAGCTTCTCGAGGATCGCGGGGTGGCGCTCGTTGCAGAAGCGGTTGAGCTCCTCGCGCAGGAGCCCCGCCCACGCGACGTCGTCCGTCTCCGCCTCGAGCGCGCGCAAGGTCTCGAAGTCGAAGTACAGCCGCCAGGCATCGGGATCGAAGACCGCGAGGTCGCAGCGGATGAGCTCCGCGGCAGTGGCCTTCGCTCCGAACATCCCGTTGCACGCGAGCTCCACCTGGAGCTCCAGCGGCCCAGGCTCTGCATGCTCCGTGAGCTTCGCGTCAGGGCGCTCGCCGGCACCGCCCGTGTTCAAGCCCTGCACGACGCGCCCGTCGCGCCAGAGCGCTCCCTCGCTCAGGGAAACCCAGAGCAGGTCTACGCGGCGCCCGCGCCACTCGTCCGGCACCGTGGCGCCGATCCGGAACCAGTACGTCGCCCAGAGCGGGCCGAAGCGCTCGCCGAGGAGCGCAGGCCGGTAGTCGAGCTCCTGCGCCTCCGCCCACGAGATCCGGTCGACGGCGGGACTGACGAGGATCTCGTCCGCGGCGCGAGTCTCGGCGTAGACGAGCGCTCGCAGGCGCTCGGACGTCCGGGCGAGTCGCGCCCGGGTGTACTCGGTGTGCCGGATCAACCAGCCGTGACGGCGGCGGCCGCGCGATTGCGCAGGCTCTCCCCGCCGTCCGGTGAGAAGAAGTAGAACCCGGTCGGGTCGACCGAGAGCCGGAGCGTCTCGCCGACGGCTGCCTTCGTCTTCGGATTCACGCGTGCGACGAACAGGCCGCGTTCGCTGCCTGTGAGCATCGACCCGTCCTCGTCGGCAACGTCCGACTGCGCGGCCTCGATCACGATCGGCTCGACATCGAGCTCGAAGAAGACGAATGCGTCGGAGCCGAGCTCCTCGACCACGGCGACGCGCGCCTCGAACTGCGGCAGGCTGCCGTCGGCGAACGCTGCGTCCTCGAACGCCTCGGGGCGGATGCCGAGCACGACCTTGCCGTCCGTCGCGGCCGCCGGCCGGCTCGCGCGGTCGAGGGGAAGGGTCAAGCTGCCGATCGCCACGGCGTCGTCTGTGAGCATCGCCTCGACGAGGTTCATCGACGGCGAGCCGATGAACGCCGCGACGAAGACGTTCGCCGGGTCGTCGTAGAGGCGCTGCGGCGAGTCGACTTGCTGGAGCAGGCCGTCGCGCATGACGGCGACGCGCTGGCCGAGCGTCATCGCCTCGACCTGATCGTGCGTCACGTACACGGTCGTCGTCCCGAGTCGCGTGTGCAGCTGCTGGAGCGACGTGCGCATGCCGACCCGGAGCTTCGCATCGAGGTTGGACAGCGGCTCGTCCATCAGGAATGCCGCCGGCTCCCGGATGATCGCGCGGCCCATCGCCACGCGCTGCTGCTGGCCGCCGGAGAGCGCGCCCGGGCGCCGGTCGAGCAGGTCATCGAGGCCGAGCAGCTTCGCGACCGTCTCGGTGCGCGCTGCGATCTCGTTCTTCGGCGTCTTCCGCACCCGCAGGGCATAGCCGAGGTTCTGCCGGACCGTCATGTGCGGGTAGAGCGCGTAGTTCTGGAACACCATCGCGAGGTCGCGCGCGGCCGGCGCGAGCTTCGTCACGTCGCGATCGCCCAGGAGGATGCGGCCTCCGGACACCTTCTCGAGACCGCCGATCGCCCGCAGCAGCGTCGTCTTCCCGCAGCCGGAAGGGCCCACGAGGACCATGAACTCGCCGTCGCCGATCGTCATGCTGACGTCGTCGACCGCGACGACGCCCGCCGCGAACTCCTTCCTGACGTTCTCGAGCGAGATCTCAGCCATGCCCGGCGGAATGTACCGCCTCCCCGGGGCGGAATGCAATCGTTGCCACACCGGCCCGGCTCAGGCATAGACTCGTCACCTATGGCTCGGAGCGCTTCGTCGGCCGCCGTGGAGGTCGCCCCCGGGGTCGGGTGCTTCCGCGACACGTGCAACGTCTACGTCCTCCGCACGGGGGGTGAAGCCGTGCTCGTCGACTTCGGGAGTGGCGCGGTGCTCGACCGCTTGGCCGACTTCGGCGTCGATCGCGTCACGGACGTGCTGCTCACGCATCACCATCGCGACCAGCTCCAGGGCCTGGAGCGCGCGGTCGCCGCCGGCGCGCGGATCTGGGCCCCACCCGTCGAGATCGACCTGATCTCGGGCGCGGACGAGCACTGGCAGAGGCGTCAGATCGAGGACGACTACGACCTCCGCGAGGATCGGTTTTCGCTCGTCTCCGGCGTGCCGGTGGACGGCACCGCCGACGAGTACCGGACGCGCCGCTACGGCGGCGTCGACGTCTTCACCCTGCCGACACCGGGTCACACGGTCGGCTCCGTCACGTACCTCGTCGAGGTCGAAGGTCGGCGGCTGGCGTTCACCGGCGATCTCCTCTACGGCGACGGCAAGGTCTGGTCACTCGCAGCGACGCAGTGGTCGTACAGCGGCGTCGAGGGACAGGAGTCGACGATCGTCTCGTGCAGCACGCTCGCCGCGCGTGCGCCCGACCTGCTGCTCCCGTCGCACGGCGAGCCGGTCACCGATGCCGGTCACGCGCTGAACGTTGTCGCATCGCGCCTGCGGGAGCTCGTCGACTTGCGGCTCGAACGCCCGTCCGGTCTCACCGAGCGGATCGAGCATCCGTTCGACACGATCACCCCGCACCTGCTGCGCAACCGCACGACGTTCTCGAACAGCTACGTCGTGCTTTCCGAGTCCGGCGCGGCGTTGCTGATCGACTTCGGCTACGACAGCGCGACCGTGACGCCGAGCACGACGCGCGCGGGACGGCGAACGCTCCTCTGGTCGCTCGACGCGCTGCGGCGTGACTACGGCGTCGACCGAATCGAAGCGGCGGTCGCGACGCACTACCACGACGACCATGTGGCCGGCTTGAACCTGCTGCGCGACGTCGAGGGAACCGAGGTGTGGGCGCCGTCGAACGTCGCGCCGATCGTCGAGCAGCCGCGCCGCTACGACTTGCCGTGCCTGTGGCACGACGCGATCGAGGTCGACCGGGTCCTGCCGCTCGGCGAGCCGATGGCGTGGCACGAGCTTGAGCTCACCGCGCACGCGTTCCCGGGGCACACGCTCTATGCGGCCGCGATCGCGTTCGAGGTGGACGGGAAGCGCGTCGTCGCCGCGGGAGACCAGTACGCGGTCAACGACGCGGGGCCCGACATCCTCAACTACCAGTACCGCAACCGCTTCCGGCGCCGCGACTTCGTGCGTACGGCCGAGCTTCTGACGTCGCTTCGCCCCGATCTGATCGTGAGCGGACACTGGTTCCCGCGCGAGGTGACGGAGCCGTACCTCGAGCAACTGCGTGCCGACGGTGAGCGGCTCGCGGAGCTCCA
Source organism: Actinomycetes bacterium (assembly GCA_025964535.1). Classification (GTDB taxonomy): domain Bacteria; phylum Actinomycetota; class Thermoleophilia; order Gaiellales; family Gaiellaceae; genus Palsa-739. Next base: position 19,042 of record JAOPYX010000095.1, read on the forward strand.
CGACGAGCTCCTTCCGGAGGAGGGGTTCGGCGAGGAAGGCGTCGGTGCGCGTATCGAGCCGTACCGCTCGACCGTCGCAGCGGGCGGCGAGCTCGAGCTGTGCGTCACGGTGCGCAATCCCTTCGACCGCGACGAGCTTGCCGTCGTCGAGCTCGTGCTGCCGGATGGATGGGAGCGATGTGCGCCCCAGGAGGTACGCGTCGACCCGCACGCCGACGCGACCCTCGTCTTCCGCGTGCGGGTCGGCGTCGCACCGACGCGCCGGGCGCGGGTCGCCGTGGATCTCACCGTCGGCGCCGGCCTGTTCGGTCAGCAGGCCGAGGCGCTGGTGGACGTGGAATGAGCATGCACGTGGTCGAGACGGGCGCGTACCGGCTCGAGATCGCCGCGGACGGGCTGCGCGCGACGCTCTCGTCTCCGACAGGCGAGCACTGGGCGACACTCTCGCTCCTTGCCGCGTTCGACCGCACCGACGGCGTCGATGAGACGCTGTCCGTGTCGGAGCTACGCGTCGACGACCGCACGATCGAGATCCACCGCCGCTCGACGCTGTGGGACGGCGCCGGCCTGTCGATCGTCTGCGGCGAGGACGAGATCGAGCTCCGGCATCGGGTGACCGGCAAGGGTGCGCTTACCGACGTGCACCTACTCGGCGGGCGCTCCCTGCTGCCCGGCCCCACGGGGTTCATGTTCACCGGCTCGAGCTTCCGCACGCTGTTCTCACCGAATCCGGGCGACCCGGGCAAGCTCGTGCGCGGAGCCGACGAGGCCGCAGTGATTGGCGTCTCCGGCGACGGCACGCCGGGTCGCGGCCACTGGTTCTTCACTCCGGCTCCGCTCTTCCTCGCGCTCACGACAGGCGGCGCGGACTGGATGGGCCTCGGCGTCGCGGCGCCGGTGGAGGAGCTCGGCTTCGTCCAGCTCTCCTACCGTCCGGGAGACCGCGCGTTCCATCTCGCACTCGAGTACGAAGGGCACACCCAGGCGGCCGGCGAGCTCTCCGCGCCCGCGCTCGTGGTGACCCCCGGCCTCGCGGATCCGGCCGCAGGGATCCGCCGCCACCGCGCCGACCTGAGCAAGCGCGGGTTCGCGCCCGAGCCAGCGCCGCGCTCGACACCGGCCTGGTGGACCGAGCCGATCTTCTGCGGTTGGGGCGCCCAATGCCATCTCGCTGCAACCGGTGAGGGCGGCGCGCCGGCGCTTGCGACGCAAGAGAACTACGACGCCTTTCTCGGCGCGCTCGAAGAGCATGGGGTCGTGCCGAAGACGATCGTCATCGACGACAAGTGGCAGGGCGCGTACGGCACGAACCTTCCCGACGCGCGCAAGTGGCCCGATCTGAAGGGCTGGATCGCCGACAAGCACGCGCAGGGCCGGCACGTGCTGCTGTGGTGGAAGGCTTGGGACTTCGAAGGGCTCCCGGCGGACCTCTGCATCCGGACGCCGGACGGCACTCCGGTGGCGCTCGACCCGACGAACCCGCGCACCCGTGAAGCGCTGCGGGACGCCGTGACGGCGATGCTCGGCCCCGACGGGGCCGACGCGGATGGGTTGAAGATCGACTTCACGGCGCGAACGCCGAGCGGTACGGCTCTCACGACGCACGGCCCCGGCTGGGGGATCGCGCTCTTGCACGATCTGCTGTCGGTGGTGTATTCCGCAGTGAAGGACGTGAAGCCCGATGCACTCGTGATCACCCAGACCCCACACCCGAGCTTCGGCGACGTCGCGGACATGGTGCGGCTGAACGACATGCTGCGCATCGACGACCTCGGGCCGCGCCCGGCGGTGGTGCCGCAGATGCGCTATCGCGCAGCCGTCGCGAGTGCCGCTTGCCCGGAGCTGTTGATCGATACGGACGACTGGTGCGTGACCGACAAGGCGACCTGGCGTGAATATCTGGACGTCAAGGAAGAGCTCGGGGTTCCCTCGCTCTATTACGCGACACACATCGACCTCACCGGGGAACCGCTCGAGGACGACGACTACGACGCATTGCGGCGCTCGTGGGAGCGGTGGAGCGCGCGATGAACGCAACGCAGCATCCGGAAGAGGAAGAGGGACGCGCTCCGCTCGCCCAGCCGGTCACGCTCACCGATATCGCTCGCGCGGCCGGAACATCGGCGTCCACCGCGTCACGCGCATTGAGCGGACGCGGCTACGTGTCGGCCGAAGCGCGAGCGCGCCTCGTCGCAGCTGCCGATCGCCTCGGGTACGTGCCGAACGCATCGGCGCGCACGTTGAAGCAGCGCACGAGCCGTGTCGTCGGTGTGGTCGTCTCGGACATCGGCAACCAGTTCTACGCACGGCTCGCCGCCGGCATCGAGCAGACGTTGCGAGAGGCCGACTACCAGATGATGCTGCTCGGCGACAACAGCGAGAGCGCAGAGGAGATCGCGGGTGCACGGGCGTTCCTCGCGATGCGCGCGCGCGGCGTGATCATGACGCCGGTGTCCGGCGACGCCGCCTCGTTGCTCGTCGCGCAGGGCGTCGCGGTCGTCGAGGTCGATCGCCAGCTCGCGACGTCACCGTGCGACGCCGTCGTGATCGACAACGAGCGCGGCGCCTACGACGCGACGGCGCACTTGCTGGCACTCGGCCACAGCAAGGTCGCGCTTCTCGTCGTCGACACCGAGTGGACGAGCGACGCCGGCCGCGAGCAGGGCTTTCGCAAGGCGCATGCCGAGGCGGGCGTAGAGCTCGACGAGCGCCTCGTCGCCCGCTTCCCGGTGCACGCCCCGCACGCGAAGGAGCGGATCGAGCGCCTGTTGCGGGAGGACGCGCCGACGGCGATCTTCGCGTCCAACAACCTCCTCGCCGAGCAGGCGTGGCACGTCCTGCGCCGGCGGGGCCTCCGCCTCCCCGACGACGTGTCCCTCGTGGGCTTCGACGACGTTCCCTGGATGGAGATGGTCGATCCCGCGATCACCGTCGTCGCGCAGCCCACCGAAGAGCTCGGCCGCTCCGCCGCCCGCCTGCTGCTTCGCCGGCTCGACGACCCGGCGTCGCCGCCCCGCCTCGATTGCCTGCAGCCGTCGCTCGTCATTCGGGGATCCACGGCTCCGCCCTCTTGACTTCCCGCATCACTGTGTGGTTACGTTCCCATCTTGGTGTGGTTACGTTCCCACACGAACTCCGATTTTTCGGCTCTCAGGCGTCTCACTTGGAGGGTAGGCATGCTCGTTCGGTGGAAGCGGATGGCGGTGCTCACAGCAGCAGCCGCAGCTCTTTCAGTCGTCGTCGCGTCGGGATTTGCCAACGCGATGCCCACGAGGGGTGTGGTCGCCTCGGCGACGACGCTCAAGGTCTACGGCTTCGGGCCGGGCGACGAGATCGCCAACACCCGTGCCGACGTCGCGACCGCCGCGGTCGGCGGCAGCGTCGACAACCCGCGCGGCGGGTTCAACGACCAGCAGTTCCTCGCGTCGGTCGCCTCGGGCGACGTCCCTGACGTCGTCTACCTCGACCGCTACAAGATCGCGGAGTACGCGGCCAAGGGTGCCTTCCAGCCCCTGACGTCATGCGTCAAGAGCCAGAACGTCGACCTGACCCAGTACCGCAAGGCCGCGCTCAACGAGGTCACCTACAAGGGCAAGCTCTATGCGCTGCCAGAGTTCAGCAACCAGCGAACCGTGATCGTCGACAACAACGTCGTTGCCGCTGCCGGCCTCAAGGTGTCCGACCTGGACACGAAGAACTGGGGCAAGCTCGCGAACGCGAACCGGAAGATGCTCCAGAAGTCGGGCGGGCAGGTCACGCGGATCGGCTTCGACCCGAAGCTGCCCGAGTTCTTCCCCCTGTGGGTGAAGGCGAACGGCGCCGACATCCTGAGCAAGGACGGCCTGCACGCGCAGCTGAACACGCCGAAGGCCGTTGCGGCGCTCAACTTCGCCTACTCGCTCATCCAGGCACACGGCGGCTGGGGCCCGTTCAAGGCGTTCCGCGACACGTGGGACTTCTTCGGCGCGGGTAACCAGGTCGCGAAGGACCAGGTAGGCGCTTGGCCGATGGAGAACTTCTACTACAACACGCTCGCGCAGGTCTCGCCGAACGTCAGCATCACGGCGATGGCATTCCACAACCGCAAGGGCGGCCCGATTACGTACTTCAGCGGCCAGGGCTGGGCGATCCCGAAGGGCGCGAAGAACCCCGACCTCGCCTGCACGTGGATGAAGACGATCACCGACTCGCCGACCTGGGTGAAGGCCGCGAAGGTGCGTCTCGACGCGCAGAAGGCGAAGGGGCGGCCGTTCACCGGCGTCTACACCGCCAACTCGAAGGCCGATGTCAAGATCTTCCAGGACATCTACCAGCCGATGGGCAAGAAGCAGTTCGACGACGCGGTCACGCTGCTCGTCAACGTCGGCAAGTACGCGTTCACCATTCCCGCGTCGCCCGCCGGCGCCGAGTTCCAGCAAGCGTGGATGGATGGCGTGAACCGTGTGCTCGCCGGATCCCAGACGCCCAAGCAGGCCCTGGATCAGGCGCAGAAGGAAGCACAGGCGGCAATCGACAAGGCCGCGAAGTAAGACGGATTCACGCCGGCGTCTGACAAGACGTGGCCACCGTCGCAACAACCAGCCCGGCGCTGGGCTCTCGCGAGAGAGTCCGGCGCTGGGCGTCCGGTTTCAAGGAGAGAGAAACCTGGGTCGCCTACGGGTTCATCTTCCCGTGGTTCATCGGCTTCTCGGTGTTCATCGCCGGACCGATGATCGCGAGCCTGGTCCTCTCGTTCACCGACTACTCGGTGATCCAGAAGACCAACTGGGTCGGGACGCAGAACTATCGCGATCTGATCCACGACACGCATGTCGCGACGGCGATGAAGAACACGCTCGTCTTCACGCTCCTGAGCGTGCCCCTGCACATGATCGTGGCCCTCTGCCTCGCACTGATCCTCCTTCGCATCGGGCGCGCGGCCGGCTTCTTCCGCACGGTCTTCTATCTACCGAGCATGACCCCGCCGGTCGCCGTCGCGATCCTCTATCTCCTGCTCTTCAACGGATCGACCGGGATCGTCAACCGCGTTCTTGGTTGGTTCGGGATCTCCGGGCCTTTCTGGATCACCGACCCGCTGTGGGTGAAGCCCGGCCTGGCGCTGATGAGCTCATGGGCTCTCGGCGGCACCATGGTGATCTACCTCGCGGCACTACGGGGCGTGCCGCAGCAGCTCTACGAGGCGGCGGCGATGGACGGCGCGAGCGCGTGGCGGCGTTTCCGCGACGTGACGCTTCCGATGATCAGCCCTGCACTTCTCTTCACGTTCATCATCCAGACGATCTACGGCCTCACGGAGTTCACGAGGGTCTACACCGCCTTCTTCGGCGCCGGCACGAAGACGAATCAAACGGAGGCAGCGCTCCTGTATGCCGTGTACCTCTTCCGGCAGTCGTTCGAATTCTTCCACTTCGGTTACGCGTCGGCGCTCGCGTGGCTCCTCTTCGTCGTGATCATGATCATCACGTTCGTCCAGATGCGCGTGAGCAAGCGGTATGTCTTCTACCAGGGTGACCAGCGATGAGCCGGCTCGAGACGCTTCAGCTCACCCCCGTCCCACCCGTCGCGCGCCGGCAGCGACGATGGCGGTCGGTCTCGACGCTGAAGGCGGCCGTCTTCTCGGTCGTCCTCGTCGGGCTTTCGATCGTGTTCGTCTATCCGTTCATCTGGGCCGTCAGCGCATCGCTGAAGCCGCAGGCGGAGGTCTTCGACAACCGGTTGATCCCAAAGCACTGGGCGTTGCACAACTACGCCGATGTCTTCCACATCCCGGACGCGCCGATGCTGACGTGGATCTGGAACAGCGTCTGGATCAGCACGCTCGGCGCGCTCGCAGTCACGTTCTCGAGCGCGATGATCGCATTCGGGTTCGCGTACTTCCGTTTCCCGGGCCGCAACCTGCTCTTCGGCGTCCTGCTCTCGACGATGATGCTGCCCCAAGAGGTCACGATGATTCCGACGTACTTGATCTGGAAGAACATCGGCGTGATCAACCACGGTGGTCAGTACCCGCTCTGGGTGCCCAACCTGTTCGGGAGCGCGTTCTACATCTTCCTGCAGCGCCAGTTCTTCCTCGGCATCCCGCGCGACTACTTCGAAGCCGCACGCATGGACGGCGACAACTACTGGACGATGTTCTGGCGGATCGCCGTGCCGCTCGCGAAGCCGGCGCTGATCGTGACGTTCATCTTCGAACTGCAGGCGAAATGGTTCGACCTGATGACGCCGCTCATCTATCTGCGCGACACTGCGCTGCTGACATTGCCCCTCGGCTTGAAGACGATCCTCGACTCCTTCGGGACGAGCGGCGGCGGCCAGGGCGACTGGCAGCTGATCGTCGCCGCGACCGTCATCGCCGTGCTCCCGATGCTCGCGATCTTCGCCGTCTTCCAGCGTTACTTCCTCGAGGGCATCAGCACGCAGGGGCGAAAGGGCTGAGGTGGGAGCGGGTGCTCTGGAAGCCGTCGGGGACGACGGCTTGAACGCGCTGCTGGACGCTCCCGTGCTGGCGCTCGACATCGGGGGCACCAAGCTCGCTGCCGGTGTCGTCGGCAGCGACGGGAGCGTCCACTCCTTCGTCGTCGCCCCAACCGAGCCGGAGCGTGGGCCGGACGACGGGCTCGACCGCCTCTTCGAGCTCGGCCGCCGCGCGGTGGCCGACTCCGGGATCGACTGGGCCCACGTCGGTGCCGTCGGCATCGGCTGCGGCGGTCCGCTCGACAGCGCCAACGGCGTGCTGGTCGCACCGCTGCACCTGCCGGGCTGGCGCGACGTCGCCGTCGCCGCCAGGGCGCAGGAGGCCTTCGGCCGCCCGGCGGCGCTCGAGAACGACGCCACCGCGGCTGCGGCGGCGGAGCATCGCTACGGCGCTGGAGTCGGAACGCGCCACATGGTCTACCTCACGGTTTCGACAGGAGTCGGCGGCGGCGTGATCGTCGACGAACGGCTCTACCGGGGAGCGATGGGAAACGGTGGCGAGCTCGGGCACGTGACGGTCGACTGCAACGGGCGCCTCTGCCGTGGCTGCGGCCGGCGAGGTTGCCTCGAGGCGTATGTTTCGGGCACGTCGATCGCCGAGCGGGCCCGCGAGGTGCTCGCGGAGACGGTCGGAATGTCGACGCTAGCGTTGCTCGCCGAGCCCACCGCGGCCGACGTCGCGGCGGCGGCGCGGAACGGCGACGCACTCGCGCAGCTGGTGTGGGACGAAACGGTCTTCGCCCTCGCGTGCGGGCTGACCTCGATCGTGAATCTCTTCGAGCCGGAGCTCGTCGTCGTCGGTGGCGGCGTCAGCCGGTCGGGCGAGCAGTTGCTCGGCCCGGTGCGCGAGCTCGTCCTTGCCGGGACGGTCCGGCCAGCCGGCGGAGGCGCGCGCATTGTCCAGTCGGCGCTCGGCGACCACGTCGGCATCGTCGGGGCGGCTGCAATCGTGTACGACCGCGTCGCCTCTGGCCTTATGCTCGTGCATGGCTGACGACGCACAGCAGTCCCTGGCGGAGCATCGCGCGCTGCTCGAGCAGATCGAGCAGCTCCTGCCGACGGTTGGCGAGATTGCGCAGCGCCTGATCGAGACCTACGAAGCCGGCGGGCGGCTCTTCAGCTTCGGCAACGGCGGCAGCTCGTGCGATGCGCAGCACGTGGCGGAGGAGCTGGTTGCCCGCTACCGGCGTGAGCGGCGCCCCCTTGCCGCGACCTCGCTCAGCGCAGACGCGTCGGTGCTGACGTGCATCGCGAACGACTACAGCTTCGACGAGGTGTTCGAGCGTCAGGTGCGTGGTCTCGTCCGCCCCGGCGACATGGTCGTCGGGTTCACCACGAGTGGCCGGTCCGCGAACGTCGTGCGCGGCCTCGCGGCGGCGCGCGAGCTCGGCGCCACGACGGTGCTCTTCACCGGCGGCGATGGTCGCCCGGCGCTCGACCATGCCGATCACGCACTCGTGGTGCCGTCCCAGTCGACGGCCCGCGTGCAGGAGATGCACGTGCTGCTCCTCCATGTGCTGCTCGATCCCGTCGACGCATGGGCGGCAGGGGAGGCCTCTTGAGCGAGCGCTTGCTGCACATGATCGGCAACGCCCACATCGACCCGGTGTGGCTGTGGCAGTGGCCCGAGGGCTATCAGGAGGTGCGCGCGACGTTCGTGTCTGCGCTCGACCGGATGGAGGAGTACCCGGAGTTCGTCTTCACCTCCAACTCGGTGATGTTCTTCTCGTGGGTCGAGGAGCACGATCCAGAGCTCTTCGAGCGCATCCGCGGGCGCGTTGCCGACGGGCGCTGGCAGGTCGTCGGAGGTTGGTGGCTCGAGCCGGATTGCAACATTCCCTCAGGGGAGTCGTTCGTACGCCAAGCGCTGTACGGGCAGCGCTACCTGCACGACCGCTTCGGGATCACGTCGACGACCGGCGCGAACTTCGACTCGTTCGGGCACAACGCGACCATCCCGCAGCTGCTCCGCAGGAGCGGCATGGACTCGTACGTGTTCCTGCGCCCGGGGCCCCATGAGCGGCCGCTGCCGGGGCCGGTCTTCTGGTGGCAGTCGCCCGACGGCTCGCGTGTGCTCGCGTACCGCATTCCCCACGAGTACTGCAGCCCGGGCGGCGATCTCGGCAATCAGGTCGACAAGTCGCTCGCGCAGCTGCCGGCCGACGAGCCCGAGCTGATGGTGTTCTACGGCGTCGGCAACCACGGCGGCGGGCCTACTCGCGCCAACCTCGACAGCATCAGGCGCCTCAACGGCACGGGGACGCTGCCGCGCCTCGAGTGCAGCTCGCCGCGTGCGTTCTTCGATCGGGCAAACGGTCGCGAGCTGTCCGTGGTGGAAGGCGAGCTGCTCCACCACAGCCCCGGCTGCTACTCGGCGCATTCCGGCATCAAGCGCTGGAACCGCCGAGCGGAGAACCTCTTGCAGCGTGCGGAGAAATGGGCGGCGGTCGCCGACGTCGTGGCCGGCCAGCCGTACCCGCTCGCACAGCTCACCGATGCCTGGAAGCTGCTGCTCTTCAACCAGTTCCACGACACGCTCGCCGGGACGTCGATCGCGCCCGCCTACGAGGACGCCCGCGACCAGCTCGGCTATGCGTCCTCGGTTGCGGCGCTGACGTTCAACCGTGCGATCCAGTCCGTCGCGCGCCGGATCGACATTCCGTTCGAGGAGGCGACGTATCCGGTGGTCGTGTTCAACCCGCATCCATGGCCGGTGCAGGCCGATGCCGAGCTCGAGTTCGTCGGTTTCCCCAACGACGAGGCGCGACTCACCGATGACGAGGGTCGGGATGTGCCCGTGCAGCGCACGCGATCGCACGCCACGGTCAACGGGGCGCGCGGCCGCGTCGTCTTTCGCGCAGACCTGCCGCCGCTCGGATATCGCACCTACCGGCTGCGTGCCGGCGGTGCTGCATCGCTCGAGCCGGTGGGGAGCACGGTGCTCGCGAACGAGCACGTGACATTCGAGGTCGACGCACGCAGCGGGCGGCCCACTCGGCTCGAGGTGAACGACGTGAATGTGCTGCGCGACGGGCCGCACGCGGTCGTCGTGCGCGACACCTCGGATACGTGGGGACATCGCGTGCGTGCATACGACGACGCGATCGGCGAGTTCGAATGCACGTCCGTCAGACTCGTCGAGCGCGGCCCGGTGCGCTCGATCGTGCGCGTCGAGAGCCGGTACGCCTCGTCGACGCTCGTCGAGGAGTACGTGTTGTCGAGCGGGTCCCGTCACGTCGACGTCCGTGTCACCGTGGACTGGCGCGAGCAGCTGAAGTTGCTGAAGCTGCGCTTTCCGACCGCATGCGAGGAGCCGGACGCGACGTTCGAGATTCCGTACGGCAACGTCGTGCGGGCGGCGGACGGCGACGAGGAGCCCGCGCAGGCGTGGGTGGACGTCTCCGGTCCCACCGCCGGCTTGTCCGTGTGCAACGACGCGAAGTACGGCCACGACGTCAAGGACGGTGACATCGGCGTCACTGCGCTGCGCAGTCCCGCGTACGCGTGGCACGAGCCGAAGGAGCTCGACGAGAACGGCATCTACGACTACCTCGACCAGGGGCGGCAGGAGTTCACGTTGCGGCTCGTTCCGCACGAGGGCGACTGGCGCGCGGCCGGCACGGTGCGGCTGGCGGCGGAGCTGAACCAGCCCGTCTTCCCGTTGCTCGAGTCGTTCCATGCCGGCCCGCTGCCTCCGTCGACCTCGTTCGTCTCCGAGGGGGACGGCTCCGTGATCGTCACGGTGCTGAAGCGCGCGGAGGACGATGACGGCGATCTCGTCGTGCGCGCGTACGAGAGTGCCGGGCGGGCGACCAGCGCCACCATCGAGCTCCCGTTCCTCGACCGGAGGATCGACGCCGACTTCGGCGCCACCGAGATCAAGACGTTCCGCGTCCCGCGCGACGGCGGCCCCATCGTGGAGACGAGCCTGCTCGAGTGGGGATGAGCGTGCTCGAGCGCAGCGAGTGGCAGCTGCGCGGCTGTCTAGGTCGCGAATGGGAGTGGCATACCGGCCCGGACAAGGCGTGGGACGCTCCCGGATGGCTGCCCGCCCGCGTCCCCGGCAGCGTTCTCGACGACCTGATGCGCGCGGGCGAGGTCGCCGATCTGTACCACCAGCGCAACAGCCGTCTTGCCGAGTGGGTACCGGAGCGTGCGTGGGTCTACCGGACGCGCTTCGCGGTGCCTGCCGAGACGCCGCTGCTGCGCTTCGGGGGCGTCGACTTCGCGTGCACGGTGCTGGTCGACGGACGGGAGCTCGCGCGGCACGAGGGCATGTTCCGGCCGTTCGAGGTCGACGTGAGCGAGTACGCGGACGGGGCCGAGCATCTGCTCGCGGTCGTCGTCCATCCAGCTCCCGCAAGCGAGTCACAGGTCGGAGACACGAGTCGCGTGCGCGTGCACAAGCCGCGCATGGGCTACGGCTGGGATTTCTGCCCGCGCCTCGTGCACCAGGGGATCTGGCGCCCGGTGCGGCTCGTGAGCCGCGATGCGCGCGACGTCCAGCCGCAGGTCACGCTCGAGGACGGCATCGGCGTGGTGCGGGCCGGAGGCGAGCTCGAGCTCCTCGACGGCGATCGTGTCGTCGCGACCGGAGCCGGAGAGCTGCGCGTCGAGTCGCCCGAGCTCTGGTGGCCGAACGGGCTGGGGCGGCAACACCTCTACACGCTTCGCGCCGCAGGGAAAGAGTTACGCATCGGCTTTCGCACGGCGGAGCTCATCCAGAACGACGGCGCGGCGGAAGGATCGCTGCCGTACACGCTCGTCGTCAACGGCGAGCGCGCCTACATCACCGGCTGGAACTGGACGCCGATCGATCCGCTCTACGGCGTCCCGCGACCGGAGAAGCTCGCACACCTGCTCGAGCTCACGGCGCGAGCGAACGTCAACCTGCTGCGCGTCTGGGGCGGCGGCCTGATCGAGACAGACGAGTTCTACGAGCACTGTGATCGGCTCGGCCTGCTCGTATGGCAGGAGTTCTCGCTGTCGAGCTCCGGGATGAACAGCGTGCCCGCTGACGACGACGCGTTCGTCCGCACGATGATCGACGAGGCGCGCGCGATCGTGCCCGCGAAGAGGCATCATCCCTCACTCGCGGTCTGGTGCGGCGGCAACGAGCTGGCGCGGAGCGACCCTGCACGCGACGACGTTCCACTCGACGACGCGCATCCCGTGCTCGGTGCGCTCCGATCGGTCGTGCGCGAGCTCGATCCTGACCGTGCATGGCTGCCGACGTCGCCGTCAGGCCCGCGGTTCCTCAATCGGCTCGACGTGATTGCAGAGGATCCGCGCGGCCAGCACGACGTGCACGGGCCATGGGAGCACCAGGGTCTTCGGCGGCACTACGAGCTCTACGACGCGGGCACCGCGCAGTTGCACAGCGAGTTCGGTGTCGAAGGGATGACGAACCGTCGGGCGCTCGAAGCGTTGATCGAGCCGGAGCACCGCTGGCCCGCCGATCGCTCGAATCCGATCTACGAGCATCTCGGCGCCTGGTGGAACAACGCGCCGCTCGTGCAGGAGTGCTTCGGCGGCCGCATCGCCGACCTCGACACGCTGCGGCGGGCGAGCCAGCAGCTCCAGTACGACGGCCTGCGCTACGCCGTCGAGGCCGGCCGCCGGCGTGCGTTCCGCTCGAGCGGAACGATTCCCTGGCAGTTCAACGAGTCGTATCCCAATGCGTGGTGCACGGCGGCGGTCGATCACCGCGGCGACCCGAAGCCCGCCTATTGGGGCGTCAAGCGCGCGTACCGCGGCAGTCATGCGTGCGCGGCGTTCGCGACCTGCGCCTGGGGTGGCGAGCACGACGTGCGCGCACGCGTTCATGCCTGGGGAGACGCGCCACCCACCGCGCGAATCGTCGACCTGTACGGGACGGCCCTTGCGAGCGGCGACGGCGAGGTGAGTGTCGAGCTCGATCTGATCGGCACCGACGTCTTCTTCCTCGACCTCGATGTGAACCGCTACGTGATGACGCGCACGTCCGACCTCGCGCCGCTGCTCGATCTGCCGGCCGCGACCGTCGACGCCGAGCTCTCCGGATCGACGCTCACGTTGCGCAATACGGGTGCGGTCGCCGCGATCGGTCTCGTGCTCGAGGACGCGCGCCCAGTCGACACGCCCGGCTGGCTGACACTCTCCGACAACGTGATCGATCTGCTTCCGGGCGAGTCGCGCGAGCTCACAGTCGGCTGGCGCGACGGCGAGCGGGGCCCGGTGCTCGTCGAGGGGTGGAACGTGGAGGACAGGCATGTCGCATGAGCTCTCGCTCAGCGCGCTCTACGCCGACGGCACGCCGTGCCCCTTCTTCGAGCTGGAGCTGAACGAAGGTGGCGCGACCGCGACCTGCACGGCGGCCGAGCCGCTGGAGGCGGGAATTCGCGTCGAGCTCGCGCTGGCGCCAACGGACGATCCACGCTGGCTCGTCCCCGGCGTCTTCTACGGCGAGAACCGCGTCAAGGCCGGCACGCGCATCTATCCGCGGTTCACCCCGGGTCACGTCGATGTCGAGCGGATGGAGTCGGACGCCTGGTCCTTCCGGGCCGACCGGTGCGCGACGCCGGCCGTGTTCGCCGCCGCCGGCGCGCTCGTCACGACCGAGGAGAGCCCGCTCGGGCAATCGGGCGTCGGCTTCGCGTACGTCGACGGGCGGCCGCTGTTGCGGCTGCACTTCCCCTACCGCGAGGAGCCGCTGCGCTACGACGGCACCGAGGCGCCTGCGCCGCCGGATGTCAGGACGTACCGGTGGTCGCCCGGCGAGCGAATCCAGGTGGCGTTCACGGTCCACGAGTCGGACGACCGCGTCGCGATCCTGCGTGGCGTCCTGCGGCCCTTCGAGGACCCGGGCTGGGTGGACTTCGAGCAGGCGGCCGAGCTCGCGGCCTGGGGCCTGTACCGATGGCACTACCGCGCCGACCCGCCTCGCCTGATGGAGACCGCGGCGTTCGACCTCGCGGCACACGGCGAGCGCGACAACATGCACGTCTCGTGGGTGAGCGGCGCCCCCTACGCGTACGCGTTGCTGCGCCACGGGCTGCGCGTAGGCAACGACGCCTACGTCGACGCGGGCTCGGCGGTGCTCGACCACATCGCCGCGAATCTCACGCCGGGTGGCACGTTCTGGGCGCAGTGGACATCCGAGAAGGGATGGACGACTGGATGGCACCCGGATCGCACGCGGTTGCACGCCCGCACGCTCGCCGACGCGGCACTCTTCCTGCTGCGCGCCGCACGTCTGACTGGTCGTGCGGAGTGGGCGGCCGCGGTCGACTCGAACCTCGACGTCGCGTGCCAGACACAGCGCGAGGACGGTGCGTTTCCCGACGCGCATCGCGTCGAGACGGGTGAGGCGGTCTCATGGGACGGGACGGCCGGCATGGCCTGGATCCCGGCGCTCGTCGAGGCGGGTCGGATCGAGGAAGCCCGCCGCGCAGGCGAGTACTACACGCGCTTCGATGCGTGGCACGGCGCGCCGGAGGACGTCGACCTCGCGCCGACGTCGGAGGACGGCTACGCGGCGGTAATGGCGTTCGTCACGCTCGAGGACTGGGAGACCGCGCGCCGTGCGGCGGATTGGATGCTCACGTTTCGCTACACATACGACGTCGCGTTCTCGCCGCAGACGTTCCTCGGGGCGTACGGCTTCCGAACGCGCGGCGCCGACCAGGCGTCGCCGGTGAACCAGCACCTGCACAACTTCGGCCTCGTCTGCTTGCCTGAGATGGTGCGTCTCGCACGGGCGACGGGCGACGTCCACTACCTCGAGACCACGCGCGAGAACCTCGCGTGCTTCCGGCAGTTCATCGCACGCGAGGACGGCGACTTCAACGCGTACCGCGGCATGGTCGCCGAGCGCTACTTCCAGACCGACTACATCGAAGCGAAGGGCATGCTCGGCATGCTGTCGCACGCCTGGTGCATCGGCGTGTTGCTCGACGCCTGCGAGCACGCATTGGAGTTGGGCCTGTGAGGCGCTTTCCGGATGGCTTCCTGTGGGGCGTCTCGACGTCCGCGTACCAGGTCGAGGGCGCCGTCGACGTCGATGGGCGCGGTCGCTCGATCTGGGACACCTTCTCGCACACGCCGGGGAAGGTCGAGAACGGCGACACGGGTGACGTCGCGTGCGATCACTACCAGCGGCTCGAGAGCGATCTCGATCTGCTGCCCGAGCTCGGCGTCAACGCCTATCGCTTTTCCATCGCCTGGCCGCGGCTCTTCCCGGACGGCCGCGGGCGCGTAGAGCGCCGCGGACTCGACCACTACGACCGACTGATCGACGGCCTGCTCGAGCGCGGCGTCGAGCCGGTCGTGACGCTGTATCACTGGGACCTGCCGCAGGCGCTCGAGGACGAGGGCGGCTGGCTCTCGCGCGACACGGTCGAGGCTTTCGCGGAGTACACGGCCACGTGCTTCGCCGCGTACGGCGACCGCGTCCGCTGGTGGGTGACGCAGAACGAGCCGTGGATCATCGGCGTCCTCGGCTATCAGCTCGGCATCCACGCTCCCGGGATGACCGACTTGCGCGCGTCGGTCGAGGCGATGCACAACGTGCTGCTCGCGCACGGACGCGCCGTCCAGGAGCTGCGGGCCGGTGGGACGGGCGGCAAGGTCGGGGCGGCGTTCAGCCTCTTCCCGAACTATCCGGCGACCGACACCGACGCCGACCGCGACGCTGCGCGACTCTCCGGGGAGTACGTCAACCGCTGGTTCCTCGACCCCGTGTTGAAGGGGTCGTACCCGGACGACATGCGCGCGCTCTACGAGGAGCGCGTCGGCCCGCTCCAGCTGGACGGTCTCGACACCATCGCAACGCCGAGCGACTTCGTCGGCGTCAACTACTACACCCGCCGCGTGATGCGCGCCGCGCCCGGGCGCGAACCGTTTCCGTGGGATGTGGAGCCTGCCAGGCCGGGTGTCCCGGTCACCGACGTCGGCTGGGAGATCGTTCCCGAGTGCCTCACCGACCTGCTCATGACGCTCAAGCAGGAGTACGGGGACGTGCCGGTGTTGATTCTCGAGAACGGCGGCGTCTTCGAGGACGCGGTGCACGACGAGGGGCGCATCGATCTGATCCGCGGTCACCTTGCCGCGGTGCGCGACGCGATCGAGCAGGGCGTCGACGTGCGCGGCTACTGCCACTGGTCGCTGATGGACAACTTCGAGTGGGCGATGGGCTATCGCGCACGCTTCGGCCTCGTGCACGTCGACTACGAGACGCAAGCACGGACTGTGAAGGACAGCGGGCGCTATTACGCGCAAGTCGCTCGCGCCAACGGACTGGAGGACGAATGAAGCTCGCCGTGATCGGCGCCGGCTCGACGTACACCCCGGAGCTCGTCGACGGATTGATCCGCATGCGCGACCTACTGCCGCTCGACGCGCTCGCGCTGCACGACGTCGACGAGACCCGGCTCGGCACCCTCGCCGGAATGACGCAGCGGATGCTCGACCGCGGGGGTCATCCCGCCGAGCTCGCAGCCACGACGTCGCTCGACGAGGCGATCGAAGGTGCCGAAGCCGTGCTGATCCAGATCCGCGTCGGCGGGCAGGCCGTCCGGATCGTCGACGAGTCGGTGCCTCTCGGCTGCGGATGCCTCGGCCAGGAGACGACGGGCTACGGCGGTCTTGCGAAGGCCCTGCGCACGGTGCCCGTCGTGCTCGACATCGCCGAGCGCGTGCGCGAGCGCGCGCCGAACGCATGGATCGTCGATTTCACCAACCCCGTCGGCATCGTGACGAAGGCACTCCTCGACGCGGGCCATCGCGCGATCGGGTTGTGCAGCGCCGCGATGGTCTTCCAGCGCCACTTCGCGAAGGTGCTCGACGTGGCGCCCGAGCGGCTCGAGCTCGACCACGCCGGTCTGAATCACCTGACGTGGGAGATCGGCGTTCGCCTCGACGGCCGCGACGTGCTGCGGGAGCTGACGCACGAGCACGTCGCGCGCGTCGCGCCCGCTACCGGCCTGCCGCCCGAGCTCGTGGAGCGGCTCGGGGTCGTCCCGTCCTATTACCTCCACTATTTCTACGAGCACGACCGCGTCGTCGAGCATCAGCGTGCGCATGCGTCGCGCGCCGAGGAGGTCGCCTCGATCGAGCGCGAGCTGCTCGAGCTCTACGCCGACGAGTCGGTCGCCGAGAAGCCGGAGCTGCTCGGCCGCCGGGGCGGCGCGTTCTACTCGGAGGCCGCAGTCGAGCTGCTCGCAAGCCTGTTCGGGCGCGGTGAGAACATGCGGCACGTCGTCAACATGCGCAATCGCGGCACCTTCCCGTTCCTCGCCGACGACGCCGTGATCGAGGTGCCCGCGCGCGTCGAACCGAGCGGCGTGACTGCCGCCGCGCTGCCTCCCCTCGACCCGCAGTACCGCGGGCTTGTCTCGCACGTGTCGGCCTATGAAGACCTCGCGCTCGACGCCGCGCTGCACGGCGGCCGCGAGCGGGTCTTCCGCGCGCTGCTCGCGCACCCGCTCGTAGGGCAGCTCGACGTTGCGGAGAAGCTCACCGACGCGATGCTCGACGCGAACCGCGACTACCTGACATGGGCCTGATCCTCGGCGTCGACGGCGGCAACTCGAAGACGGAGTTGTTGGTGGCCACGACGGACGGCGAGCCCGTCGCATATCTACGCGGCGCGGGGACGAACTCCCACGGCGTCGGCGTGCAAGGGGTCGTCGTCGTGGTCGGCCGGATGCTCGAGCACGCGCGGATCGAGGAGCGTCCCGGGCACGGCGTCTTCTTTCTCTGCGGCGCCGACGTCCCGTCGGACATCGCCGAGCTGGCCGAGGCGGTCGAACGCGCAGGCTGGGTCGGCGAAGCACGCGTCGACAACGACACATTCGCACTCCTGCGTGCGGGCTCGGACGCAGCGGACGCCGTCGCCGTCGTCTGCGGTGCCGGCATCAACTGTGTCGGGCGCGCTGCTGATGGGCGCATCGCGCGCTACCCCGGACTCGGCTGGGAGACCGGGGACTGGGGCGGCAGCGAGATGCTCGGGCGTGACGCGCTCTTCCACGCTGCGCGTGCGGAGGACGGCCGCGGCGATGCGACGGTCCTCGCCGACGCCCTACGAGCTCATTTCGGCATCGACGTCGCCGCGCTCGGCGAGGACATCCACTACAAGCGACTGCGCAGCGAGCGGCTCGGTGAGATCGCCCCCGCCGTGCTCGACGCAGCCGAGCGAGGCGACACCGTCGCGTGCCAGCTCGTCGGTCGCCTCGCGGAAGAGATCGCGCTGCTCGCCGTGCGCGGGCTTCGCGATCTCGGTCTCCTCGAGCGGCCGTCCGACACGGTGCTCGGCGGCGGGATGCTCGGCGAGCGATGCGGCGTGCTGGTCGGCGAGGTCGTCGCGCGTCTCGAGCGGCGTGCACCGCAGACGCGGCCCGTGCTCGCTCCCGCGCGGCCGGTGCTCGGGTCGGCACTCGCCGCACTCGACGCCGCCGGTGTCCCGCTCGCGGCGCACGAGCATCTGCGCGAGCGCTTCGCCGGGATGCGTGTCGAGGACGTTCGTGAGCGTTGAGGTCTTGGCCGACTCTGCGGAGATCGGCTCCGCGCTGGCGGCCGAGATCCTCGAGCTCTACACACAGCGGGGCGGAAGCCGATTCTTGCTCGGCTGCCCCGGCGGCCGCAGCCTCCGCACGACCTACGCGGCGCTCGCTGCCTCCGGCGCCGATCTGCGAGATCTGGTGGTGGTGATGATGGACGAGTACGTCGTCGAAGGCGCGTTGCCGGCCGCCGATGCGCACTACAGCTGCGCGGGCTTCGCCCAGCGCGAGATCGCCGGGCCGCTCGGCGTGCCTGCCGAGCACGTCTGGCTCCCCGACCCGGCGGAGCCGGAGGCGTACGACGCGCGTATCGCAGAGGCAGGCGGCGTCGATCTCTTCCTGCTTGCGTCCGGTGCGTCCGACGGCCACGTGGCGTTCCTGCCTCCGCATTCTCCGCGCGACGGCAAGACGGCTGTCATCGAGCTCGCAGAGAGCACGCGTCGCGACAACGTCGCGACCTTTCCGGAGTTCCGCTCGTTCGAGGAGGTGCCGCGGCACGGCGTCTCGGTCGGCGTGGGAACGATCCTTGCGGCGCGCCGGCTGCGCCTCGTCCTGCACGGCGCCGGCAAGCGCGATGCCGTGGGACGGCTGCTCGCGCTCGACGACTTCGACCCGGCCTGGCCGGCGAGCCTCGTCTATGCGCACACGGACTCACGAATACTCGTCGACAAGGAGGCTCTGCCGTGATCGGACTGGACGCGATCGCCCGCCCCAGTGGTGTGTTCTGCATGGTGGCGATGGACCAGCGGGAGTCGCTGCGCTCGATGCTCCGGGACCGCGGCAAGCCTGACGGCGATCAGGCGGTCGTCGACTTCAAGCTCGCTGTCGCGCGTGAGCTCGGGCCGTACGGCTCCGGCTTCCTGATCGAGCAGGGGCCGGCATTCGACGAGATCGTGCGCGGAGGAATCCTGCCGAAGGCCTGCGGCTTGCTCGTGGCAGCCGACGCGCTCGATCAGGAGCGCGGCGGGATGGTCGAGGACACGTCGCTCGATCCGGCTGTCGATCCGTACGCCGCGGCGTCGGCGGGGGCGGCGGGACTGAAGCTGCTCGTGATCTGGCGCGACGACGCCGAGCGCCCGCGTCGTCTGGTTCTTGCGAAGACATTCGTCGAGACGGCGAGCGAGGCGGGGCTCCTCTCCGTGCTCGAGGGCATCGTTCGCGGTCCCGAGGGCTACGACCGCGATGCTGCGATCGTCGAGGCCGCCGAAGAGCTTGCCTCGGTCGGTCCGTCGCTCTACAAGGTCGAGGTGCCCGCGCACGGCAAGGGCGACGAAGCGGAGCTGAGCGCGCGCTGCGCCGCGATCGACAACGTGGTCGACGTGCCGTGGGTCGTGCTCTCGAACGGCGTCGCGCCGGAGGACTTCCCTGCAGCTGTCGCTGCTGCCTGCGCCGCCGGCGCATCGGGATTCCTTGCCGGACGCGCGCTCTGGACGAGCGTGCTCGATGCCGACGATCCTGCGCCGCTCCTCCGTGAGCGCTCCGTGCCGCGGTTGCAGGAGCTCGTCGAGCTCGTCGACGCGAAGGGGCGCCCGTGGCGCTGAGCATCCGCGGCGTCATCGAAGGCTTCTACGGCCCGCCGTGGACACACGCCGATCGGCTCGACCTGCTCGGGTTCTGCGGCGCTCACGAGCTCGATACGTGGGTGCACGCACCGAAGGACGATCCGTATCACCGTGAACGCTGGCGGGATCCCTATCCGGATGCCGAGCTCACGCTGTTGGCGGAGCTCGCCGCAGCGGCGACACGGCACGGCGTCGACTTCGTCTGGTCTGTCGGCCCCGGTCTCTCGATGCGCTACTCGGACGACGCTGAGCTCGCGACGCTCGTGGCGAAATGCGAGCAGGTGCGCAGCGCCGGCATCCACGCCGTGCACCTGCTCTGGGACGACGTCGAGCACGACCTGCACGGGCCCGGTGACGAGGAGCGTTACGGCGGCGAGGTCAAGCCGAGCGCCGCGGCCCAGGCCGATGTGAGCAACCGCTTTCGCGCGGCGTTCCGCCAGGAGGCGCCCCTCGTCGTCTGCCCGATGGGCTATGCGGGCATCGAGCGCACGCCGTACCGCGACACGTTCGCGCGGCTGCTCGATCCGGAGATCCTCGTCTACTGGACGGGGCCCGAGGTGGTCTCCCAGGCGATCACGCGGGCAGACCTCGACAGTGCAGCCGACTCGTTCGCGCACGAGCTCTTGCTCTGGGACAACTACCCGGTCAACGACTTCGACAACGAGCGGCTGTTCCTCGGGCCGTTACGTGGCCGCGACGCCGGGCTCGCGCGCGGCGCGCTCGCCGGCATCCTCGGCAACGGCATGGTGCAGCCTGTCCCTTCGAAGCTGGCGCTCGCGACGATCGCCGACTTCGCGCGCGACCCTGACGGCTACGACCCGCTGGCGTCGTACGAGCGCGCGCTCGCCGAGCACGGCCCGGAAGTCGTGGAAGCGCTTCGCACGCTCGCGCCTTCTCCCGCCGACGTCACACGGCCCGAAGACGTCGCCCAGCTCGTCGAGGCGCTCGCCCCCGGTGTCGATGCCGCGACCGGGCTCGCACTGCTCGAGCCGTTCGCGTGACGGACGTCGCGGTGTTCGGCGCGACCGCAGCGGGTGTCGCCGCGGCAGTCGGGGCGAGCGAGGCCGGCGCCGAGGTGGTACTCGCCGGGCCTGGAACCCATGTGGGCGGGATGGTATCCGGCGGTCTCGGCTGGACCGACGTTGGCGACGTCCGCGCGCTCGGCGGCTTTGCGCGCCGATTCTACGCCGCGGTTGCCGAGCACTACGACGTGCCGCTCTGGGGTGTGCGCGGGCCCGAGCCGCACGTGGCGGAGCGGTTGCTCGTGCACGAGCTCGAGCGGGCAGGCGTGGACGTTCGGCTCGGCGAGAGCGTTCCGGAGGCTGCGGTCTATGTCGACGCGTCGTATGAAGGCGATCTCATGTCTACGCGCGGGGTCCCGTATGCCGTGGGGCGCGAGCCGCGTGAGCTCCACGGCGAGACGTGGGCTGGGCGCCAGCCTGCAACCCGCCCGGGCAAGCACAACTTCTCGGTCACGCTCTCACCGTTCGGCGACGACGGTGCGCTGCTGCCCTTCGTGCGCGAGCCGCAGCTCGACGAGCGTGGCTGGCCGAAGGACGACCTCGGCGCAGGCGATGGGGGCCTGCAGGCGTACGCATTCCGCGTCTGTCTCACCGACCGAGTGGACAACCAGCTTCCCTTCGAAGCACCGGAGGGTTATGCGCCCGACGACTTCGAGTTGCTGCGCCGGTACCTCGCAGCCTGCAGCGACCGTCTCGCCGCCTCCGATCTGCTCGGGCTCGTGCCGGGCCTCCTGCCGAACGGAAAGTGCGACGTCAACTCGATCGGGCCCTTCTCGCTGAACCTGCTGGACGGGAGCAACCGCGGCTATCCCGAGGGCGATGCCGCCGAGCGGCGGCGCATCAGTGAGCGCCATCTGCACTACACGCAGAGCTTCCTCTACTTCCTCTCGCACGACGACTCGGTGCCGTCGCACATCCGAGACGGGGTCGCCGGCTGGGGGCGCTGCGCCGACGAGTTCATCGACACCGCCGGCTGGCCGCACCAGCTGTACGTACGTGATGGACGGCGCATGCTCGGGGAGTACGTCCTGCGTGAGGGCGATCTGCTCGATGGGCGCGCGCAACCTGACGTCGTCGCGCTCGGGTCGTACAACATCGACCTGCGCGAGATCGAGCGAACATGGCGCTATCTACCCGAGTACGTGCGCGAGCCGGCAGTGTTCAACGAGGGGTATCTCTCTGTCGCCGTACCCGCGTACGCGATCCCCTACCGCTCACTCACGCCGCGCCGTGAGGATTCCACCGATCTCCTCGTGCCGGTCTGCCTCTCGGCGTCGCACGTCGCGTTCGGCTCGGTGCGCATGGAGCCGACGCTCATGCTGCTCGGCCATGCTGCGGGCATCGCGGCCGGGCTGGCGGCGCGGGCGGCGTGCGCCGTGCAGGACGTCGACGTCGCAGTGTTGCAGCGGCGCCTACTGGACGCCGGGCAGGTGCTCAGCCTTTGAAGGTGATGTACCGCACCGTGGCGTGGCCGTCGTAGTCGACGGCCCATAGGCGCAGGCGATAGCGTCGGCCCGGGAGGATCTGGCGCGGCTGCAGCTTGATGCGTGCGGTGATCGTGCCGGGCCGCAGCACGAGGACCTTGAGGCTATGTGTCGGCACGCCGGCCAGCGGGCTCGCCCTGCGGCTGATTGCGGTGCCCTTCGGAAGGATCAGCTCCGGCTCCTGCTTGGGCCCGAACACGGAGAGGTGCAGGATGGTCTGCTCGTCGACGCTGAACGACACGGGCACGTACAGGCTGCCGGTCGCGGCGATGACCGTCGGCATCGTCCCGACTTGCTTCAGGATGGGTGCGCCCGTGTGACTGCGGGTCGGGTCACCGAACAGGCCGGATCCGGCCTGCGGCGTCTTCCGGCCCGACTCGCTCACGCCGGCGTTGCTGCTGAAGAGGACCGCGAAGAGAGTCAAGTGCCGCGTGAGGATCAGCAGCGTGCCCGCGGGATGAGCCGCGCCGTCGGCGGTCGTCCAGCGGTAGAAGCCGTCCGCCTGCCCGTTGGGGAGGGTCGGGCTCTGCAACTCCGCCGTCGCACGCCAGGCTACGCCGTCGCTCGAGATGAGCGGGATGTAGCCACGTGGAAAGCCGCCGGACGGTGGCTCGAAGGTGATGGTCATCGGAGAAGCGAGGTCGTGAACGGGCTGCCCGGTGCTCGGGTTCGTCACGACGATGCTCACGATCGCCTGCGCGGAGCCGGTGATCGGCGCCGCCGTCGGCGGCTTGGAATCGACCGTCACGACGGTCGGGGTCGAGAACGTGCCGGCGCTCCAGGCGACCGCGATCGAGCTGGCAGAGCTGTCGGAGCCCGCCGACCCGGTCGAGTTGTCGCTCGCCGGGTGGACCGTGACACCGCCGCCCGCTGTCGGCGACGCGGTCGTCGTCCCGCTCGTCTGATTCGAGTTGCCGCCGGAGTTCCCGCCGCCGTTCGAACCGCCGCCGGAGTTGTCGCCGCCGCCACCACCGCCGCTCGAGCCGCCGCCACCGGAGCTGCCGCCGCCACCGGAGCTGCCGCCGCCGCCCGAACTGCCTCCGCCCGAGTTGCCGCCCCCGCCGTACTGGTCGAGCGCCGCGTTGTGCACCTGCGCGACCTGCGCCGCGAGCGGCATCCGCGAGCCGAGGTACGTCGCGTGGCGGGAGACGCTGTGGACCACGTCGGCCGCGAGCGTCGCGCCGTACGAGAGGCCCCCGACAGCGGCAAGCGCAACGACCATCGCCCCCGTGAGCGCCAGCGCCGGCGCGAGGCGGCGCAGCGGCCGCCGCCGGCGCGGAGCCGATGCGATGCTTGCCAGGAGGCGGTCGACCAACTCATCCGGCGCGTGGGGCCGGGTCTCCTGCAGCAGGCGAGAGAGCTCGTCGGATCGGCGGGAAAAGATCTTCACGCCCTACATACCGCCCGCAAGGTCCAAACCCTTACGTGGCGCCTCGGCCGGTTCGACCGAGAGCTCGGCGCGCAACCGCCGTAGCGCCCGGTGGAGCGCCACCTCGACGGCGTTCGTCGTCGTCTCGAGCAGACCGGCGATCTGTCTCGCGGTCAGGTCGGAGCCGTACCGGAGGGCGATCAGCTCCCGGTCGCGTGCGGGCAGGCTTGCGACGGCGGTCCGAAGCGTCAGCCGATCGAGGGCCTCCAGCTCGACGTCTTCGGCGGACGCGACGTCCGCAAGCGCGGCTTCGTCGGCAAACGGGGGGGCCGCCGCGGGAAGGCAGTTCCGGGCGATGCCGATCAGCCAGGCGACGGGTGTCCCCTTGCGATGGTCGTAGCTCGCCCGGTAGCGCAGGCCCCGCGCGATCGCCTCGCTCGTCACGTCCTCTGCAATCGTCGGATCGCCGACCACATATGCGATGTAGGCGTAGACGCGGTCGATCAGCGGCTTGGGGTTCGCGAACGGATCGCTCACGGCTGGCCTGTCTGGATACGGCTCAGGGACTGAAGGCTCGCGACGTACGCGGCAAGCTCGGGGCTCAGCGGGTTCAGGCGGCGCACGCGGTTCATCGCCGCGACGCGCACCCGGCCGTCCGATGCCCGGGCGACGTCGAGCCACAACTCCCAGCTACCGGCATCGCGGTCGAGCGCGCGACCCAGGTCGTGCCTTGCCGCGGCGAGACGTCCGGCGGAGAGCTCCGCTTCGCCGAGCAGCTGCCACGGTTCCGCCGACCAGGGCTGCAGCGACGATGTCCGCCGCGCGGCGTGGGCGGCCCCGGCCCAATCTCCACGCGCGACCGCAGCGCTCTCTCGGCCGAGCTCGGCTCGTCCTGCGATCACGAAGAGTGACAGGCCGGCCAGCACGACCGCGAAAGCGAGCGGCCCGCGTCGCCTGATCCGGAGTGGGCGCACATCGGCTGCCGTCACGAGTGCGGCGGCACACGCGAGCGCCACGAGCGTCACGGCGCCGATCTCCCAGTCCCAGTCGACGGTCACGTGCAGGAGATACGCCACGTATGCGCCGGCGGCGCTGCCACCGAGCGCGCGCCGCCGAGAGCGGACGAGCATGGCGAGTGGCAGCGCCAGCATCGCGACCAGGAGGCCAAGCCCGACTGGGCCGAGCTCCGCGAGGACTTCGAGGTACAGGTTGTGCACGTCGCGCACCTTGCTCGGGATGTGTCGGTCGCGGGTCCAGTAGCGCTCGTAGGTTCCGGCTCCGGAGCCGAGCCACGGATGCGCCTGCGCTTCGCTCCAGGCGACGTCCCACTGGGCCACGCGGCCGTTGCTGGAGAGATGGAACAGGCGGGAGTTGAGGTCGGTCGTCGCGGCGGGGAGCGACGAGGAGAACGTGTGCCAGCCGCGGTGGGCGAGCGTCCACGGGGCGCCGTAGGTGAGGCTTCCAGCGATCCCAGTCGCGACCACTGCGCTGATCAGGGCGCCGACCACGAGCCGACGCATCGGCCGCGGCAGGGCCACGCGGCGCTCGAGTGCTTCGAGCGCAAGCGTGGTGACGGCGCCGCCGACGGCGAGCACGAGTACGACGATCAACAGCCGGTGACCGTCGTGCGAACGGGCGGCGAGCGGAGCGCCGGCCGTGACCAGCGGGCGATCGCGTGACGCGAGCCAGACGGCCGCCGCCGCCCACACGCCCGAGCCGCCGACCACGGAGAGCATCTGAAGGCGAGCGCGATCGGCGAGGAGGAGCGCGATCGCGCCGCCGGCGAGCGCGATCCAGGCGCCGCGGCTGTACGTGAAGTAGAGCGCCAGCGCGAGCGGGACGAGCGATGCGGCGGCGAGCGCACGAAGCACGCGGGCGCGCGCCCGCGCCGCGAGGCCGATGCCCAAGAGGCACCCCATCGCCGCAAGCAGACCGAGCGCGTTCCAGTAGCCGATCGGCTGGGAGAGGCGATAGCCCGAGATCGCGTCGTTGCCTCCGAGCCGCTCCGGCAAGAGGCGCGTCAATAGGCCGTAGCCCGCCAACAGCGCGGTGGCCCCCCAGGTGCCGACGAGGATCGCACTGCCCGCGCGGCGGCCGGCGGCGACGAGAGCGAGCAGCGCAGCGACGTAGAGGAGGACGCGCTGCGCCTCGAGCGCCGTCTGGGCCGGGTTGACGCTCCAGACGGTCGATACGAGCGTCCAGGCGCCGAGCCCGGTCGCCGCGAGCACGAGGGCGGCGCCGGCACGGCCGATCGCGGCGTCGTCGCCCAGCACGAGCGTCATCCCGGCGAGCCACGAACACGCGAGCGCCAGCCAGCCCCACGAGCCGGGGAAGTAGCCGCCCCTAGCCGCACCGGCGGCGACGATCACCGCAAGCGTGGCAGCAGCGACGACGAGGCGCCGCGACGCGTCCGACCGCGGGCGCGCAGCCGCGTCGACCTGAACGGCAAGTCTGGAGACGGCGGGAGGGTGCGACATGTCTGAGGGGGCACCCCGACGGGGTGAGCCCGTGTCTGATCCTCGCTACTCGGATTCCGGTTTGCAAACGCACCGGTCGAGGGCCTCGCTCGGGCTTTACTCGCCCCAGCCGTTCAGGGAGCCGCGCGGGAGCTGGCCGAAGTCCGTCTGCTGGTACCACTGCTGCTCGGTTTGTCCGCCCGTGGACGGTCGGCTGATGCTCACCTTCCAGAGGAACTGGTCGAGATCTCCGTCCGTGTCGTACGCCGTCAAGAGGACGGTGTAGAGCCCGGGAGCGAGGTTCGGAGGGAGCGTGAAGGTCAGCAGCGCGTAGTAGCCGCTCGACGAGCCGCCATACGAGCTGCCGGACACTTGCGTGACCGTCACAGGCAGGGATCGCCCGTCGCCCATGAGGGCGGTGGGTGCAAGCGCGCCGCTACCGATGGGGCCTTCGTCGATGTAGAGAATCGCCATCGTCTGGCCTGAGCTCGTCGATCCACCCAACGAGAAGGGGAACGCCAGCAGCGATTCGCACTTCAGCCCGCCGACGGCCGGTGCCGTGGACGTCGCGGACTGGCTCGTGTCCAAGCAGCTCACCGGCGGTGTGACGGGGGCGACCGTCAACGTGCCGGCGACGAAGCTGAAGCCGTAGTTCGTCGCGGACAGGGTGCCGACCGTGCAGACGATCGGATATGTGCCGACGGGGCTCGTAGTCGTGGCGGTCGTCGTGCACGCGGGACTGCCCGTCACACCCGAGGTGGCGAGCGTCTGACCGTTCTTGAACCCGGTGATGGTCGCGGTCAAGGCCGGAATCGCTTGTCCCGCCACGATCGCGGTGTTGTTGGCGGTGACGGTCAGGGTCGCCGGCAGGATCGTGATCTTGCCGGCGACGTAGCTGACCGTATAGAGCGGGTGGGCGGCACCGGAGCAGGTGACCGGATATACGCCGACGGGGCTTCCGCCTGCCGCGGTCGTCGTGCACGTCGCCTGAGCGGTGAGCGACGCTGCGGTGTCGCCGTTGACGAAGCCGGCATAGGTCGGGCTCACAGCGGGGACCGCGTCGCCGTACGTGATCGTGGCAGAGGACGCCGTGACCGTCAGGGGGGCTGCGTCCTGCATGACGCTGAGCTGGAACTGGAGGCTGCCCGACCCCGGCTGGTTGTTGACGTCGCCGACGTAGGACGCTGTGAGTGCATAGGTCTTCGTCAGCCAGCCGCTGACCGTCTTCGACGCGTTGCCACTTGCATCGAGGGGCGCGTCGCCGAGCAACTGACCGTCGGCGTAGAAGAGCACTCTGTTACCGGCCGGAGGCGTTGTCGTCCTCCCCGTCTGTGTGACGTGCGCGACGACGGTTACCGACTGGCCCGCGACGATGCGGTTCGGCGACGCCGTCACGGTTGTCGTCGTTTGCACCGCCGTGACCACCGGCGCAAGCTGGAATGTGAGGTTGGAGCTGCTCGAGGAGTGGTCGACGCTGTCTCCGCTGTAGAGCGCCACCACCGAGTGCGACCCGGCTGTGAAGCCGTTGACGGTCAGCGTGGCGGTTCCATTGGCGTCGACGGGAGCGGTGTCGAGCAGCACGCCGTTGTCGTTGAAGGAGACCTCTCCGGTTGGTTTCGGCGTGGTGCCGTCGGACCTTGCGACGACGGCGGTGAAGGTCTCGGGCTGACCGGTCACGACGGTGGTCGGGCTGTTGGTGAGCGTCACCGTCGTGTTGTGGACGACGGCGAGCGCTGCCACGGTGAGCGGCCGCAGGGCAGAGGCCGAGGTGAAGAAGCTGAAGAAGTTGGTACTCGAGTACGTCGCCTTGATCGAGTAGGAGCCGGCGGCAAAGGCTGTGGTGACGAGCGTGGCCTGCGACGTCGTGCTCGAGCCCGCAACCGGCGCAAGGACGGCGCTCCCGATCTGACCGGAGTTGGATCCTCCGACCGAGTCGAACCTCACGCTCCCCGGCGGGTTGCCGCCGGTGCCGGTGACCGTTGCCGTCAGCGTGACGGATCCGCCCGGCACGGTGGATGTGGGAGACACGGTCAGGACGGTGGTCGTCAAGGGATTGGCGACGTCGGCCGACGCGGGGGCCGATCCCACCATGAGGACGAGCATCGACAGCGCTATAAGCGCGGGCACAACGAACGCGCGCGAACTCCGCGCCCCTGGAAAGCATGCCGCAGGCATCAGGAACCGTACAAAGGATAGTCGCCTCGGGGCTTGTTGCAAACCCCGCGAAGAGGGACTCATCCCTGGGCCTTCCAGACGAGGTCGATCGACGCGGCCAGGCCTTGGTCGGCATTCCCTGCGGTCGCCGGCAGGAAGAGCTCGATCACGAGCCGGATCGACTCACCCGGGCGAAGCGTGGCGAGCGCATTGTCCTGCTGCGTCCACCACAGCAATGCCGGCAACGGAGTGGGCGCCGCCGTGCCTGCCTCCCAGACGCCCATGTCGAGGTCGTGCCACAGCTGATTCTGGGATCCCCGCGCACGTAGAGATAGCGTGAACGGCTGATCGGAGTCGTTCCGGAGCGTCAGCACCTCGGATGCGGCGGCTCCGGGTGCCATGTTCGCCGCATGGATCCAGCAGGTCGAGTGGTCGCTCGCGATCGTGAGGCCGCTCGTGCCGCACGGCCCGCCGGAAGGCGGAGGCGCGACCGGAGGCGCCGGCTGCTGCGGAGCAGCTGGGGGTGGCGCCGGCGTGGTGGTCGTCGTGGGCGTCGTCGTGGTGGTCGGCGTCGTCGTTGTGGTCGGGGTGGTCGGGACGGGCCTGGTGGTCGGAGGCGGTGCAGTCGTCGTCGTCTCGGTCGTCGTCGGAGCGGGTGTCGGCGGGCGGCCGCCGAAGCCCTGATTCGGGGGCGGAACGGCGTTGTTGTTGCTCGGCGGCACGATCGGCGGCGGGGTGCCGAGCCCCGGCACCGGCTGGAGGCCCTGGTCGGGTGGCGCGGTCGGCGGGCCGGTGGCCGCGAAGCTGCTCACGGTGCCGTCTGCCGCCTGTGCGAACTGCGGGATCTGGCTGCCTCCCGTGGCCTGCCCGACGAGGTTGCGGCCCGCGCTCGAGGCTGCGTGTTGTCCGATCGTCGGGCGGTTGAACCCTCCGAGGCTGCTCAACGAGGTGGCCAGGTACTGCTGGTCGGCAACCGCCTGGGCGATGACCGCCGGGTCGAGCGGCGCGAGCGTTGCGGCCTGCCCCGACGCCCCGCGGATCGGCTCGATGTAGTCCAGGTGAACCCCGACGAGGGCGGGGTTGGGGCGAGCGATCGCAGGGACGCCCGCGGCATGTCCGGCCGCCGAGCCGTAGAGGACGGCAGCGAATGCCGTCGTCGTGAAGGCCGCGAGACGTCGGCGCCCGTTCACGTGGGCCACCGCCGGTTGGCGACGCGGGCCGAGAAGGCGGCGAAGATGAGCACTGCCCCGACGAGCCCGAGGGCCGCGTACAGGCGCACGGCCCGCCCGGTGGAGGAGCTGTTGTCCTTCAACGAGACACCGAGCACCGCCACGGGCTGGTGGTCGAGGATCAGCCGGCCGAGTGCTTCTCGCTCCCGGCCGTGGACGTATCGGGTCAGGATCGCCGCGCCTCCGATCAGCGCCCGCGCTTCATAGGGGCCGATGGCGCCCGGCGTGAAGGAGGCGGTTGTTGCAATGGCGTGGCCGACGGTGTCGTACGCCGTCAGGTCGGCGGCGACCTGCTGCGAGAGTCGGCCCAGCGCGTCGGCGAGCGGAGTCATCACCAGAACGACGCCCACGGCCTTCGATCCGCTTCGGATCGGCCCGACCGTCACGATCGTGGGGCCGCTTCGGAAGATCACGACCTCGCTGAAGCGACCTCCGCGGTGGCCTCGGGCCTGTCGCAGAGCCTGGGCGATGGCCGGCATGCCGGCACGGCTCGCCACCGGCGCAGGCGCTCCCTTGGAACGCACCGCGAGCTCGACGCGCCCATCCGGCAGGACGATGTCGACCATCGGCACGCTGGAGTTGGCCTGGAGCGGCGTCACGAGGCGGTTGAGCGTCGCGGAGTCGTGTGCGGCTAGAGCGTTGCCCACGCCTGTCGTGAAGGTGATCGCGCGGAGCGCCGATAGGTGCTCGGCCTCGAGCGTCACGAGCGCGGCGTCAGCTCCGGCGCCGCCGTCGCGCAACCGCGTGTCGAGGTTCGCCCGCACGCCGTCGGTTGCGCGCTGGCCGGCCCACGTGATGGCGAGGACCGCGACGAGGAGACCGAGCGCGAGGTGGAGCCACTGCTGCTGGAACCAGCGCACGCGCCGCCCGCCGGAACGAGACGGGCGTTCCGCCCTTGGCTCGGGCGTCCGGCCGCGGGTACGTGGCACGACGCTGCGAGCCTCAGAACGTGGTGGAGCTCGTCGGCTGGCAGGTCGTGCTCGTCGCGGTGCAGATCGTCGCCTGGTGCGTGGTGATCGTCGACAAGATGCCCGCGGCCGGCGTGAGCGTCCAGGTGCCCGAGACGGTCGAGGTGCCGATGGCCGTTCCAAGGGTGATGGTCATCGTCCACGGCGCCGAGGCCGAAAGCGTGAAGGCGGAGCTCGTGTACGCGACGTTGCTGCCGAGTGTTCCCCCGGTGAGCTTGCCGACGGAGTAGGCGTCGGTGCTTGCTGCGCAGGTCGCCTGTGTGTCGCCGATCACGATCGTCCCGGTCGCCCAGACGCAGACCTTGATCGGGCTCGCCGGCAGGATCGGCTTCTGGTTGAACGTGATGACGATCTTGTCGTTGCAGTCGATCTTGCCACTGGCCGTCGCCGGCGCCCCGCCGCAGCGTCCGGCGGCATTCGACGTCGAGAGGCCGTTCGCGACGAGCCCCAGCTGCAGGACCTGGTCCAGCTGGGCGGTCCACACTGTGGCGGAGGTGCTGACGAGCTCGTAGCAAAACCAGTCGCCGTTGTTGGTGGCGCTGCCGCTGCTGCTGTCGGTGTAGCTGTTTGTCGCCGCGGGAAGCGTCGAGATCAAGGTGTAGGCGGCGCCCGTGCAGTCGGAGCTCGTGCCGTTGTCGACTCCGGTGAGCTGCTGTCCGGTAACGGGCCCGTGCGTGCCCGGTGTCCAGGAGAAGGTCACGTCGTAGCCGCTCGGCGTCGAGACCAGCGCAGCGGGTGCATCGACCCACCCACCGGCAAACGTCGAGGCGGCGTTCTGCGTCTCACCGTTGAAGAGCGCAGTCGTGTTGCCGACGACTCCGCTGCTGAGGGCGAGTGCTGCGGCGCTGAGAGTGACGATCGCGAGGGCGGCCCGCCGCAGGGCCTTGGGGCTCACGTCGGTGCGCCCTTCCCGCGGTCTCGCCAGATTTCATAGAGCGTGATCGCTCCGAGCCCGAGGGCCGGGATGAGCAGCAGCAGCAGCCGCGCGGTCGTCGACTGGAGGTCGGCGAGGACGTAGCCGGCGACGGGCACGTGGAAGCCGGCCACCCAACCCGTGCCGACTGCCGGAACGCGCCAGTCGTCCGGTGCGGCGTTCGCGTCGCCCTTCGTCTCGAAATACCGTCCGGCCGAGCTGGTGCCGATCTTGTAGACACGGTGCGTCACGCGCTCGCCGGTCTGGCCTGGCCTCGCGAAGACGATGATCTGCCCGACCGTGACCTTGTTGGCCGGGACCCGGTGATAGAAGACGACCGAGCCCGTAGGGATCGTCGGCGCCATGCTGCCGGAGCGCACGACGAGCGCCTGGTACGGGAGCACGCGCGGCCCGATCGTGAGCGCGAGCAGGCCGACCACGAGCACCGCTCCCACGGCCAGGATCAGCGGCGAGATCACTCGCCAGATCCACCGCTGCTGGGTCGGTGCGCTCGCGGCCCCGGTCGAGGGCACCTCGGAGCCAGGCTGTTGCGGGACGGCTGGTTCCATGGGTATGCCCCCAGTGTTCTCGTCGGCCAGGAACTGGCCAGTGGGCTGGACCGACGTCAGCTCGTGATGTGCCATGTGACTCCGAACTGCGCCGCCTGACCCTGCAATGTATTGCTTGCGTTGGACGGTAGTTGCATACCGATGAGGAAATACCGCGCCTGGCCGTGCGCAGGCCCGCTGCCGAGATCGAATGCGCTCGTGATCGCCGATGCGTTGGCGGAGAAGACGTAGAGGGAGTGCGCGACGAAGGTGCATGGGCCCGTGTCGCTTGGGAAGAGGCAGCTCGCGACGGGATTCCACGACGCATCGGTTTCCTGGATGTAGAACTGCGCACCGCCGGGCCCGCACGGGTCCCCGCCGCCAGGTGCGGGCGCGCCGGGCGTGACGCCGTTCGTGCAGCTCGGCATGTACACCGAGAGGTCGGACGCGTCGATCGAGCCGTTGTTCAGGATCGTGACCTTCGCGGTAACCGGGTTGCCCGGGTAGTTCTGCGTCGCCGAGGTGAACAGCGCCTGGCACGCGGTGTTCACGTTGCCGGGGCTGGCCGGTCCTCCGTAGGAGAAGCAGGCGGTCCCGGTGTTCACGATGTTGCTGAGCGTCAGGGTGCCGGACGCGATCGACGCCTTGGCGTTCGACTCCTGCGAGTTGAGGAGGGCGAACGTCGTCCCCGCCGTCAATGAGCTCAGCGCGCCGATGACGATCAAGCTCGCAAGGATCTGCTTGACCCGCCAGGTCGACGAGCTCCGGCCGGAGCACCCGCGGACGCGGCGATATGTGCGGCCGCCGGTCACTGGTCGATGTGCCATGTGATGCCGAAAGTGGACGCGAGGCCTTGCAGTTGATTCTGGTTCGTTCCGGCCGGGGCTGGCACATACAGCCCGACCTGGAAGGTGCGCGAGTACGTGCCGGAGCCGAAGTGGCTCAGCTGCACCGGTGCAGCCGTGTCGACCGCACCGTTGGCCGTGACCGGGTAGAGCTGGATCCGGCCGATGCTCCCGTGCGCCGTGTCGAAGTTCGTGATCGTGTCCGCCGTGTCGGAGTTCAGCGTCCCCTGGGTTGTCGAATCGACGACGGTCGAGGTGATCGGATACGCGAAGTTCGGTGTCGCCGACGTGATCGCCAGGCTGGTCGCGCCGAAGCCGGCCGCCGCGGTGGTGGTGAAGGTCTGCGTGTTGGAGCCCGACGTGACGACGATGGAGTCGCCGCTCGCCACGTTGCCGTTCAGCGCAGTCACGGGGAGCGCGGTGATGGCGCCGCCGGTGCTCAGGGCGGTCCGGATGCTCACCGAGATGGGAGCGGTGCACGCGCCGTTCGCGGCCTCAGGGCTCGAGCCCTTGCCGAGCCAGCAGTAGTTGTTTCCACCGGTCGTCTCCTGCACGAAGATCAGCGTCGCTGCGCAGAAGGGATTGCCCGCCGCCGGATTGAAGTTCAGGTCGGTGCCCTTCGTCGCGCCGGCCGCACCCGCCACAGTCGTCTTCGCGTCGAAGCAATTCGTGTTGTTCACGCTCGAGTTGCTGCTCGTGTCGGTGACGCTGCTGCCGACTGGATACGAGAAGTTGGCAACCTGTGACGTCACGCTGATCGATGTCGCTGCGCCACTCGCTCCGGCGCTCGCGACGAACGTCTGGGTGTGCGTCCCGTAGCTCACGACGATCGAGTCACCGTTCGTGACGGTGCCTTCGAGGGGCGTGACGGTCAGCGTCGTCGCGGCGGTGCCGCTCGACAGTCCGGCGTTCAGCGTCGCGTTCACCGAGGACGCCCAGAAGAAGAGCTTGGAGGCATCGATGCTGCCGGTGTTCTGGATGGTGATCTGAGCGGTCCCGGCAAAGACGCCGGGCGCGACGTTCGCGAGCGTGAGCGCTGCATTGCACGCGGGGTTCGCGTTGTTGATCGACGTCGCATTCGCAGACAGACAGGCTGTGTTGGTGTTGACGGTGTCGCTCATGGTCAAGGTGCCGGACGCGATCGAGCTCCCGCTGTTCGAGGTCTCTGCCGAGAACGATGCGAAGGTGCCGCCACCTCCGAAGTAGGTGGCGGCACCAAAGAGCATCAGGCCCATCAGGAGCTTCTTCAGACCGACCATGTAGTCAGTCAGCTGGCGATCCGGCGGGTCACGTTACGTGTCGATGTGCCAGCGGAGGGCGAACGTCGCGGCACGGTTCTGGAACGTGTTGTCCGCCGTCGAGGCGAGCTGCACCCCGATCTTGAAGTACCGGCTCTTTCCGGCGTCCAGGCTGGTGGTGTTCACGCCGCCCGTCAGGACGTTGAGAGCGGTCAGGCTGTTCGGCACGTTATTGCCGGTCGACGGGGTGACGAGGGTGTGCAAGCCATCGAAGTCGCACGTCGTCGGATCGCTCACGTTGGGCGTGCCATAGACGCACTTCAAGTTCGTCGTGCCGGCTGCGTTCGTCTCCATGATGACCACCTGGAGGTTCGGGCACAGGTTTGCCGTGGCGAAGGCGGGGCCGCTTGTCGTCGCGTGCACGGCCGAGCCGACGGGATACGCGAAGTTCGCGGTCTGAGATCCGCTCACGGTGACAGACGTCGAGTTCAGGGCCGCGGCTGCGCTCGCGGTGAACGTCTGGGTATTGGTTCCGTAGGTCACCGTGACGCTGCCGCCGTTGCTGATCGTGGCGCCAACGAGAGGAGTGAACGCGAGTGCCGTGACCGTCCCGCTGAGGGCCGTTGTCAGCGTCGCGTTGACGTTCGCATCTGCCGTCGCGCAGCCGCCCGGAGCCGACCACGTGATGTTCGTCGCGTTCAACGTTCCGGCATTCGTCAGCGTCAGCTGCGCATAGTGAGGCGCCGTGTCGCTGATCGGGTAGTTGAAGAGAACGTCGCAGTTGTTCGTCGTCGCGTTGTTCAGGTTCGTGGTCGCGGCAGCCTCCGACGTGCAGGTATTCGTCCCGCCGTTGTTGTGCAGCAGCAGGGTGCCGGTGGCGAAGTAGTTGCCGTTGTTCGTCGTCTCGGCGTTGAACGTTGCGAACGTGCCCGCGCTGCCGAGCCCGACGGCGATCAAGCCGATCGCACTGAGCATCACGAGATAGCGTTTGGTCTTGATTCTCGACATGATCTTCTCGCTCCTTTTGGGCTTCGGCCCAAACAGACATTGTGTTGGCACAAGCGCGTCCTTCCAGAGCGCGCTTCAGCCCTCGGCGGCGGACGCTCTCGCGAGCGCGCCAACGGTTCTCTAGATCTCCCAGTGCCGTTCAGCCCGCCAAAGCCGCAGTGCCGCGGACGAGCTGTTTACGAGTCAGAAGTAACGTACTCAGTATTACTTGTAATCGCGGAGATCTAAATAGTCAATACGAGGGATCTTCTTGCTTTCTTAAGTGCCGGGAAACCCGCGTTCTTCCTGCAAATACTCTTTTGGCAACACGCGCCGCGATTTCGCTTCCGGCAACCCGGCTCACGCCCAGCGCCCGGGCGATTCGCTGCCGCCCCGCCTAGGAGAGCGGACAGCCACGGTCGCCGTGGGCGACGCTCACGGTCGGCCGCTCCGCCTCGAGCGCCTGGAAGCACTGCTCGCACGACCCGAGCAGGAGCGCCGCGGCGTGGTCGATCATCCGATTGCGCTTCAGGTTGTCGATCGGCGCGGTCTGAACATCGCGCAGGAAGCGGTCGGTGGCGCGGTTGACCGCAGCGTTGCCCTTCAGCTTGTCAGGCGCCGGGAGCGCCGCCGCCCGCTTGATCGCCGCGAGATCGGTGTCGAGGCCGGCGATCGCTTGCTGCTCCTTGGGGCTCTGGCAAGCCTGCTTCGCGCCGCCGCAGCCGGCGAGCACGACTGCGCAGACGACAGCGACCAAAGCGCGGCCCACTACACCAGCGTATCGGTGACGATGGTGTTGCGCCCGTCAGAACGGAAGCGAGGAAGCGGCGTGCTTCGCGAGATCGATCAGCGGCTGCACCGCGAAGAGCGAGCCGACCGACACGACCAGCGCGACGCCGACGGCCGCGTGCAGCAGCATCTCCTTCGCCGGTGAGCCACCGACGGCGACAGGCGTCACCTGGAACTCTGCCGGCGGGCGCATGTACATCGCCCGCACGACGCCGAGGTAGTAGTAGAGGCTGACGAGCGTCGCCATGACGCCCACGATCACGAGCCACGTCCACCCGTGCTTGTACGCGGCGGCGAAGACGTAGAACTTGCCGATGAACCCGCCGCCGAGCGGCAGGCCGGCAAAGCCGAACATGAAGAACCACATCGAGATGCCGAGGAACGGACGCTCCCAGCCGAAGCCGGCGAGGTTGTCGAGCGTCACCGGCTCGCCCAGCTCCCGCTCGCGCGCGGCGAGCACCGCGAACGAGCCAAACGCCATCGCCGCGTAGGGCACGAGGTAGTACATGAGGGCGCGCGCGCCGAGTGCCGTCCCCACCGAGACGCCGATCAGCATGAAGCCGGCGTGTGAGATGGACGAATACGCGAGCATGCGCTTGACGTCGCGCTGCACGAGCGCTGCGAGGTTGCCCACCGCGAGTGACGCGACGGCGATCCCGGCAATGGCCCACGTCCAGAGGTGCGCCTCCTGCGGGAACGCAGTCTGCAGCAGGCGCAGCCCCAGCACGAGTGCCGCGACCTTCGTCGCCGCCGACATGAACGCGGTCACCGGCGTTGGTGCGCCCTCGTAGACGTCCGGCGTCCACATGTGGAACGGCGCGGCCGATGCCTTGAAGCCGATGCCGGCGATGATCATCGCGAGCCCGAGCACGAGCAGTGCATCGCCGGAGAGGTTCTGCTGCCCCACCGCGTGGGCGATCTCCTCGAAGCCCAGGCGCCGGGTTGCTCCGTAGACGAGCGCCGAGCCGAAGAGCAGGCCGGCCGATCCGAACGAGCCGACGATCAGATACTTCAGGCCGGCCTCGAGCGACCCTTCGCGGTCGTAGTCGATCGCGCACATCACGTAGAGCGCGATCGAGAACCACTCGAGCGAGAGGAAGAGCGTCATCAAGTTCGCCGAGCCGACGAAGAAGGCCATTCCCGCGATGCACGCGAGCAGGAGCGTGAAGAACTCGGCAACGTGATCGTCGCGCCGCTCGACCGGTGCACGTCGTCCCCACGCGGGTACGTGCTCCGCCGAGAGGAGCACCGTGCACA
>JAOPYX010000108.1 GCA_025964535.1 Actinomycetes bacterium
ACGTCATGCGTCCGGGGGAGGGAGTTGGGCCGAGCTTCCTTCATTGGGCGATCGCGGTGCTCTGCAACGGCCGTGGCCGTTATCAAGAGGCGCTGGAGGCGGCACAGCGGGCTCGCGAGGACCCGCAAGATTTGGTGTTCTCAACTTGTGCGGCGGTCGAGCTGATCGAGGCAGCGACCCGGAGCGGGGAGCCCGAGGATGCAGCCGGCGCCCTCGAGCGACTCTCCGAGACCACCCGCGCGAGCGGCAGCGACTGGGCGCTCGGCATCGAGGCCTGCGCGCGAGCGCTTCTCAGCGACGACGAGACCGCCGAGCTCCTCTACCTCGAGGCGCTTGACCGCCTCGGCCGCACCCGCGTCCGCCTGGCGCTCGCCCGCGCCCACCTCCTCTACGGCGAGTGGCTTCGCCGCGGGAACCGTCGACTCGACGCCAGAAAGCAGCTCCGCACCGCCCACGACATGCTCTCCGCCATCGGCGCCGAAGCGTTCGCCGAGCGTGCAGCACGCGAACTTCGCGCCACGGGCGAGAACGCGCGCAAACGCACCGCAGACACGCGCGGCCAGCTCACCCCCCAAGAGAGACAGATCGCAGGACTTGCGGCGGAGGGCCACTCGAACCCCGAGATCGGCGCGCAGCTCTTCATCAGTCCGCGTACCGTCGAATACCACCTCCACAAGGTATTCACCAAGCTCGCGATCGCCTCCCGGACTGAACTCCAGCACGTGCTCCCCGGCCACAACGTGCCCCTGCAGGCTGTGGCAGGTCAGCGAGGCGAGTAGCAATCGTCGACGGCCACGCCTGCGCGTAACCGGCGCCGGCTGCCTGCCGATCACAACCAGGGACTCGGCTAGGGAAAGCGCCTAGGGCCCCTCAGATGCGAGAGGAGCCCCTGTGGCCGCAGGCTTACTCCCCGTGCGACTGAACCGCACGGCGTACCCAGCACACAAGAGAAGAGGAGTCTTCCTTTGCCGTTTCTGAAATTCACCCTCTCCGCGTTACTGCCGCGCATGGACGAACAATGAGCGCTGCGCCCTGCGCAGAGGATCTTCTGGTCGACGAGCTCGCCGGGCTGGCACGCGCCTACGAGGAGTCGCAGGCCTTCGTCTCGTTGCTGGCGCACGAGCTGCGCACGCGGCTGACGGTCACCGAGCGGGCGCTCTCATCCGCGGGTGAAGACGGCCTCGAGACCGCGCTCGAGAACACGCGGGCGGTGCAGGATCTCGTCGAGACCCTCCTCGAGCTCGCGCGCGGCCACGGCGGTGAGGCGGCAGACGCGGGCGAGGCCGTGCGCCGCGTGCTCCACGATCTCCGAGAGGGCGGGGAGCTCCTCGCGACCGAGATCCTCGTGGGCGAGCTCCCACCTGTGCCTCTACCGCAGGGACTGCTCGAGTGCGTCGTCCACAATCTCCTCGCGAACGCGCTCGAAGTGGGCGCCTCGACGGTCGAGATCTTCGCGCGTCCCGACGGGACGATCTGCGTCAGCGACAACGGACCCGGTGTCCCGCCCGAGCGGGCGACCAGGATCTTCGGAGTCTACTCCGGCAAATTCGGCGGCACGGGCCTCGGACTGACGCTTTGCCGCGAGATCTTGCGCCGGCGTGGCGGGGACATCTGGCTCGAGCTGCCCTCGACGTTCGCGTTCCGTCTCGGATGATCCGCGTCCTCGTCACCGACGACCACGCCATCCTCAGGACGGGCATCGCAGCGCTGCTCGAGCGCGACGCGCACATGACGGCGGTCGGGGACGCAGCAACGGCCGAGCAGGCGGTGATCAAGGCACGCGCCCTGCAGCCGGACGTGATCCTGCTCGACGTCATCATGCCCCGAAAGAGCGGCCTCGACGTCCTGCCCGAGCTGCAGAAGGTCGCTCCCGAGGCGCGCGTCATCATGCTCTCGATGCAGACGCACTCGAGCTCGATTCGGCAGGCACTGATCTCCGGCGCCGCCGGCTACGTCGGCAAACACGCCTCCGACACCGATCTACTCGATGCCATCCGCCGGGTCGCCGCAGGCTCGCGCTACGTCGATCCCGAGCTCGGCGGCGACCTTGTCGTCTCCGACGCCGCCGCGCTCACCGAGCGTATCTCCGAACGCGAGCGCGACGTCCTCTTCCTGCTCGCGCTCGGCCATACGAACCAGGAGATCGCCGCGCTGCTGCACATCTCTGTCCGCACCGTCGACACGCACCGCGCCCACATCATGCAGAAGCTACAGCTGGAAACGCGGGCAGAGCTCGTCCTCTATGCGCTCGCCAACGGCCTGATCGGCCCCAACTAGGCAGGTCGAACGCATTGAACGGCCTTGCTGTTCCGGCGGCACGGGTCACGCGACCCGTGCCGCCGTTCGCCGATCTCAGTACGAGACGAGAACGTGGTCCTCGACGCGCGAGACGCCGGGCGCGGCCCACGCGGCCGCTACCGCTTCGTCGTGATCTGCGAAGGAGCTCACGGTGCCGCGGAGCGTAACCGTGCCGTTCGAGCTGTCGACCGACACGCTGTCCGCGTCCAGCTTCGCGTTGCGCTCCATCGCCTTCTTTATCGAGTGCTGGACGTTGTCTGCACTCGGCGTCGGCCCCATCAACTCGATCTCGCTGTCGACGGCGACAACACCAAGGATGTTCGCTGCGACGAACTCGGCCTCGTCGCGCTGGTACTGCCACTCGGCTGTTCCCGTCAGCGTGACCCAGCCGTCCTTGACCTTGGCGTCGATCGTCGAGGGGACGAGGCTGTCCAGCATCAGCGCCTGCAGCACGCCCCCACGAAGATCGGCGTCATTGCGCCTGTTCCCGTTCAGGATCCGCACCTCCAGCTCGTTGTCGACGCTCTTGACGCCGTATACGCGCTCGGCGTCCTGCTTCGCCTCGCGCTTCTGCCGGAACGTGCCGACAGTTCCACGCAGCGCGACGACGCCGTCGTCCGCTGAGACGGCGATTGCGGCGCTGTCGACCTTTGGGTCCCACAGGAGCTCGTCGCTGACGTTGAGCTCCAGATCCTTGTCCGACATCTTGACTTCCTTTCGTCTATGGCTTCGCCGGTTGCCGGGGCTTTGCCTACGATCAACCGACCCGTATCGATCATGCGGGCCCCGTCATCTCGCGGGCATCCGTGCGAATGCCGTCTATTTGCGGAAAGCACGCGAGGCAGGGAGGCTCATGCGTCGAGCACGCTGCGCCTCTTCTGCCGGTGCGACAGCATGAATCGCGCGGTCGACTCCGCATCAGTCGACGTTTCGTGCACGAACAGGTGCGACGCTGCCGCCTTCGCGCAGCATGTCAGCGAACTCGCCGATGTCGCTGCGAGCGGTCCGGCGCAGGCTGTCCCAATGCTTCCGCTCTCCGACGGAATCCCTGGGGACGACGTCGGCCTCCTGCGCGCACCGGCCTGAGGCGATGCCGTCCGTGCCGCGGACCCCGGCGACCGACACGGCACCGCAGGTGACAGTCGCGCTGAGGACGATCGTCACGTTCGTCGTCGTCGTGCTCGGGGCCGTCCTCCTCCTGGTCCTCACATACGCGGGCCGCGGAATCCTGACTCGGCTGGTCGTCGCAGTCGTACTCGCAATGGCGCTCGAGCCCGCCGTCCAGCAGCTCCAACGGCGGGGCATCGGGCGCGGCTACGCCGTCGGCATCACGTTCGCGCTCGCCGCACTCGCCGTTGCTGCGTTCGGCTATCTGCTGATTCCGCCGCTCGTCGACGAGGTGACGAGCTTCAGCCGTCACGCACCCGAGCTGCTGCAGAGGCTGACGCAGGGCCACGGCAAGCTCGGGTTCCTCGAGCGCCGCTTCAACGTCGTCGAGCATGCGCGCGCATCAATCGCGCAGCACGGCGGCGCGACGCTGTTTGCAAGGCCTGCCCTACACGCCGCGGCCGGGTTGCTGAGCACCGGAGCGGCCGCAGTGACGGTCGCGTTCCTCACGCTGTTCGTTGCGCTCGGCGGCCGCGCCTGGTTCGAGGCGTTCCTCCAGGTCGTGCCGGACGGGAGCCGCGAGCGTTGGCGTCGGTCGGGCCGAGGCGTCTCGAACGCCGTCGGCGGCTATGTCGCCGGCAACCTGTTGATCAGTGTCATCGCCGGCACCGTGACAACGGTCATCCTGGTCGCGACGCACGTTCCGTACCCGGTCCCGCTCGGTCTAATCGTCGCCGTGCTCGACCTGCTTCCGCTCGTCGGCGCGACCCTTGCAACGATCATCGTTGGCGCAGTCGCATTGACGAAGGGCGTTCCGACAACGCTGATCGTCGTCGCGGGAATGATCGTCTATCAACAGATCGAGAACAACGCATTGCAGCCCCTCGTCTACCGCCGCACCGTGCAAGTCTCGGCGCTCGCCGTCGCCGTCAGCGTCGCCGCCGGCGCCGAAATTGGCGGCATCGTGGGCGCGCTCCTGGGAATCCCCGTGGCCGGCGCACTGAAGGTCGTCTCCCGCGAGCTGCTCTCGTGGCGGCGAGGCGAGGATCCGCCGGAAGAAGCGACGCACAAACATCGCAGGGCCGGGCACCGTAGAAGATTCCCGTCATGAAGCCGCTCGAGCGGCCGCGGAGATGCCGGCGAGCGGGACGGACCGGAACCGACTCGTCAATGGCGGCGGCGCCGAACCGGCGCCCAGTTCCTCGATTGGCACAGAGGGCAAGGCGGAGGAGGCCCGGCGAGGATGATCCCGCAACCGCACACACGACAGCGAAGATCTCGTCGAACGACGTGCATCGATAGAGACTCGCCGACGGTCGGACGCCGCGCCTCCGCAGATCGCGCGATCTCCTGCGGAATCCGTGCAGAGGTCGGCGCGTCCGGCGATGTGCGACGAGCGGAGGGTTCCGCTAGTTCGTGCTTTTTCGCAGCGGCTCGGTCGACGCAGGGGCGAGAGAGGGCTGCCCCGACCCCGGTGAGACGAAGCGCTGGACGAAGTCGAGGGCGGTGTCGGCAACGTCATGCCAGCCGGCGTCGATCGTGAGCGCATGTCCGCGGTTCGGGATCTCGGTGATCTCGGTCACGTTTGCGTTCCGCTTCTGCCGCTTGTACGAGGCGTTCGCGACAGCCCACGGAACGGTGTGGTCGTTCTGGCCGGAGATGATCAGGAGAGGTCCGCGGGCGGGGTTCTTGCGATCGACTTTCGCCTCGGTCCAAGGGTTCAGGTTGGCGGCAGCCGCTTGGAAGACGGGCCGTCCCGGCGTTGGCACAGCGAAGGTCTCGTACAGCTCTCTCGCTTCACCTTCGTCCACGGCGTTCGCGAATGCGAAGCGAAACTGCTCGTACGTGAGCGACACGGCGCGGTTGCGGTTCGCCGGGTTCCGGAGAACGGGCCAAGCCGACTTCAGTGCCGAGGTGGGCAGCGGCAGAACGCCGCGGAATGGTGCGGGGTCGATGGCCACCGATGCCGAGGAGAGGCCGCGCCCCGCGATCATCTGGGTGAGCAGGCCCCCGAACGAATGCCCGATCACCACGGGCTTCCGCTCGAGCTCGCCGATCGCCGCGGCGAGGTGGTCGGCGACCTGACCGACGCCCTTGCCCGCGAATACCTCGGGACGGGCGTTCGCTTCCTTGACGGTTTCCGGGTCGCCCGGCCAGCCGGGGCTCACCGCGGCGTACCCCGCATGCTCGAATCGCTCGACCCACCGGTTCCAGCTGCTCGAGAGCAGCCAAAGACCATGGATGAACACCACCGGAACACGTTCGGACGCATTGGCCCCTGCGATTTGCTCGGCGACGGCGCGCGATGTGGCCATGACGTTCCTTTCTGTCGAGGGATGTGCGCCGAGCGTACGAACGACGCCGTTCTGTGGCTTCCGTGATGCGCCTGCATCGCTGCGGCTTTCCCGCATTGCGCGCACGGTGTGCAGCACGGGAGCCGGTCTCGGGTCAGTCGGTCGTGCCCGACGTCGGCTCGTCCGGATCGACGTCGCCTCGTTGCGTAGTGGCTGCCGCTTCCGGCCGCCGGCATCGCGTACGTCTCCTCCGAAGGCGCTACGACGGTTGCGGGGTTTCCGCATGCGTTCAGGCAGCTCGCCGATTCCCGCGGATGTCGCGGACGGCGACAGTCCAGACGTCAAACCAACGAGCGGGAGGTAACCCCCATCTCATGCTGACCTATCTCTTCGTCTCTTCGTTCGACCCCGAGGCTGCCGAGCACGCCGTATCGATGACTCCGGCATCACCGGATCTCTGCGTCATCAGCCCGTCGACGGCAGCGCGAGAAACGGCGTTGTTTGCAATGAGCGGCCGCTGGATCTTCAAGGTCGAGGAGCCGCTCCTCGCCGCGCGCGTCCCGTGTGAGAGCGGCGCAGATGTCATCGCCCGGTGGGCGCAAGCGTTGCGCGACCTCAGGGCATACGACACGCGCTCGGCACTCGTCGTGTGCGACGAGCTCGGTACGCTCGGTCGGCGTCCCCTCGGGATGGACGGGGATGCGCTCGTGCGCGCTGCCGACGCTCTCGAGAGCGCACTGGCAGGTCCATGAGGCCCGACGTCAGCCGGACGCTTCACGTCTTCGTTCGCAGTGCAGCACGGCTTCAACCGCCGGCGGCAACGCAGAAGCGAGTTCGATCTTCGAAACGTATTCCTGCGCGCCGGCAGCGACGGCGGCTGCGGCGGTGTCGTCTGCCTCCGAGCCGCTGACGATGATCACCGGCGCAATACCCGAACCGACAATCCGCCTCGTCGCTGAAAGTCCGTCGAGCACAGGCATATCCACGTCCATCGTGATCAGGTCGGGACGGAGTGCCTCGGCGAGCCGCACAGCCGCGGCGCCATCGGCTGCTTCACCGACGATTTCGTGGCCGACCTCCTCGAGTGTGACCGCGAGCATCAAGCGCATCCCGTCATCGTCGTCGACGATCAGGATCCGCCCGCTCCGCCTCAGACCTGCGAGCTCGACGATATGTGGCTTCGTAGCCATATCGCCATCGTCGCGCGCTCGAGGTGCTGCAGCATCGGAGGGAGCGCTGATCGGTTGCGGGAATGCACCCGACCGTGCTGATCTATGAGAATCACGATGCCTGACGACAGACATACGAGAGAGTCCTCCTTCG
>JAOPYX010000196.1 GCA_025964535.1 Actinomycetes bacterium
GAGTGCGAGGCCGCGCGGGGGCTGCTCTATCGCTTCGGCCAGATGGTCGACGACGGCGCCGACGACGCAGAGCTGACGAAGGCCTCCGCGATGGCGAAGCTGAAGTGCGGCGACGTCGCGATGGCCGTCACCACCGACGCGGTGCAGATCCTCGGCGGCTACGGATACATCAAGGAGTACCCGGCCGAGCGCTTCATGCGCGACGCGAAGATCACACAGATCTACGAAGGAACCCAGGAAGTACAGCGGCTCGTGATCGCACGCGAGATGCTCAAAGAGTCGCGCGCGTTCCTGCTCGCCGGCGTCGGCTGAGCCCTAGTCGTCGACCTTGCCCTCGGCCTCTTCGGCTTCCTCGCCATGCTCGACGATGTCGCCCGCCTTGAAGAGCACGTTCTGGAGCGCTACGCGCCACTTCTCGTTGTGACGCGCGAGCCACTCGAGGCTCATCGCGAAGTGCTTGAACTCCTCCTGCTGGGCGTTCTCCATGATCGCGCGCGCCTGCTCGTTCGGCTCGACCGAGATCCGCTGCTCGTACCAGCCGATCGCCTCGGCCTCCTCTTGGAGCGAAGCGATCATCCGTGCGAACGTTCGGATCTCGGGGCTGAGCTCGTCGGGCGGTTCGTGGTACTGATCGGTCGGCATGGACGACACGATTACAAAGATCGCCCGTCATCGTCCGGCGGCTGGGGCCTGCGCCCGACCTCGGAGAAGCTGCCGTGGCCCGATGTCGCCGGTAAGCGCTGCCTCGACCTGGCGGTGGACGGTGAGTTTGACGTCGTCGTGATGGGCTACGTGCTTCAGATGGTGCGCGATCCGCTGCGTGCGCTCGCCCGCTCGTGCGCCGGTCGCGCCCGTCCTGCTAATATTTG
Organism: Actinomycetes bacterium; assembly: GCA_025964535.1. Lineage (GTDB taxonomy): Bacteria > Actinomycetota > Thermoleophilia > Gaiellales > Gaiellaceae > Palsa-739. Next base: position 870 of record JAOPYX010000196.1, read on the forward strand.
AGCACGCAAGTATCTCTCCAGGAGGAACGATGAAGCTCGAAGGCATTCACCACGTCACGTGCATCACGGGCGACGCGCCGGCCAACGTGGACTTCTACACGGGTGTGCTCGGGCTGCGGCTCGTGAAGAAAAGCGTCAACCAGGACGATCCGACCGTCTACCACCTCTTCTATGCCGACGAGAAGGGGAGCCCCGGCGCGGACATCACGTTCTTCGAGTACCCGGGCGCCGGCCGCGGCCGCGCAGGTGCGGGCTTCGTCCACACGGTCGTATGGCGGGTCGCATCCGGCGAGGCCCTCGACTTCTGGGCATCGCGACTCGGCGTCGAGCGGGAAGGCGACACCGTTCGCTTTGCCGACCCGGAAGGGCTCCAGCACGAGCTCGTCGTCGCGCACGTGCCCGACGAACCGCTGATCGCCGAGCACCCGGAGATCCCCGCGGCGCTCGCGCTGCAGGGCTTCGAAGGCGTGCGCGCCTACGCGCGAGACCCCGAGTCGCGCACAGGCCCGTTCCTCGACGCGCTCGACTTCGAGCGCAAGGACGGCGCCACCTGGGAGGCGCGCGGCGAGTCACGCGGAGGCTGGATCGAGTACGAGACCGCGCCCGAGGAGCCGGGCATCCCCGGCGCCGGGACGGTGCACCATGTCGCGTGGGCGTCGACGATGGAGGAGCACGAGGCGTGGCAGCGCCGCGTCGCCGAGGCGGGCGGACGGCCGACACCGGTGATCGACCGCTTCTGGTTCCACTCGATCTACTTCCGCGAGCCGAGCGGCGTGCTCTTCGAGATCGCGACACTCGGCCCCGGCTTCTCCACGGACGAAGATCCCGCGCACCTGGGTGAGGCGCTCATCCTGCCGCCCGACTTCGAGCACCTCCGCAGCGAGGTCGAGCCGCTGCTCACGAAGCTGCCGAACCCACGGGAGAACTGGACGCGCGCGTGAGCCTTCGCGCGCTCGAGCGGCCGCCGGCCGGCGAGGCCGACGGCGCGCTCGTCCTCTTCCACGGCCGCGGCGCCGACGAGCAGGATCTCTTTCCGCTGCTCGACGCGCTCGATCCCGACCGGCGGCTGCACGGCTACACGCCTCGCGGTCCGCTCGCGCTTCCGCCCGGCGGTGCGCACTGGTACGTCGTGCCTCGGGTCGGCTATCCCGACCCGGAGTCGTTCCGCCTCGGCTACTCCGCGGCAGCGGAGTGGCTCGATGCGCTGCCGTTCCCGCCCGAGCAGATCGTGCTCGGCGGCTTCTCGCAGGGCGCGGTGATGACGTACGCGCTCGGCCTCGGCAAGGGACGGCCGCGCCCGGCGGCCATGCTCGCGCTCAGCGGCTTCATCCCGACGGTCGAGGGCTGGGAGCCCGACCTCGAGCCGCCCTTCCCGCCGATCGCGATCGTGCACGGCGAGTACGACCCGGTGATTCCCGTGGAGTTCGCGCGACGCGCCCGCACCGTGCTCGAGGCGGCCGGCGCGAAGCCGTTCTATCGTGAGCTCCCGATCGAGCATTGGATCGATCCGTCGGTGCTACCCGAGCTCCGCCAGGTGGTGAGCTCGGCGCTTTCGGTCTAGGCTCCTCGCACCGTCATCAAGGAGGAGCAATGCGAAAGACCATCGTTCTACTGGCTCTCGTCGCCGCGGCACTCGCCGCGGTCGGGACGGCGGGAGCGAGTCGGCACGCCGGCACGTTCACGTACTGCACCGATCCGACCTTTCCCCCGATGGAGCTCTCGACGACGAGCGGCACGATCACCGGCTTCGACGTCGAGATGGCAGCGAAGCTCGCGGCGACGTGGGGCGCTTCCGCGAAGCCGCTGAAGACGGCGTTCCCGGGTTTGATCCCGGCTCTGAACGCGAAGAAGTGCGACGCCGTGATCAGCGGCATCTTCGTGAC
>JAOPYX010000221.1 GCA_025964535.1 Actinomycetes bacterium
CCGGAGCTGATGCGCGAGCTCGAGCGGTTCGTGATCCTCCAGGTCGTCGACGTCCGCTGGCGCGAGCACCTCGAGAACATGGACTACCTGCGCGAGGGCGTGCACCTGCGCTCGATGGCGCAGAAGGACCCGCTGGTGGAGTACACCTCGGAGGGCGAGCGGATGTTCACCGAGCTCGGCCGTGCGATTCGCGGCGAGGTCGTGCTGCACCTCTTCCACGCGGAGCTCGCGCCGCAGGAGGCCGCTGAGCTCGTGCAGCAGGGCCAGCAGCAGAACGGCGAGCAGCTGCAGTACGAGCACGAGACGTCGGCCGGCGCGCAGGCGATCGCCGAGGCCGGCGCGGGGGAGGCCGTCGCGGCCGGACTGCCGTCAGCGGTCGGGCTGCAGACGGTTCAGGCCCTTCCGCAGAAGGTCGGCCGCAACGATCCGTGCTGGTGCGGGTCGGGCAAGAAGTTCAAGAAGTGCCACGGCGCCTGAGCGGCGCCGCGCTTCGCTCTTCACCTCGGACTACGACCCGCCGGAGCTCGTGATCGGCGCTGAGGGCGTCGGAGCCGGTGGCGTCGACGGTGCGGCGATGCTCGGCGTCGTAGGCGTGACTGTGACGTTGTTCACCGCCGTGCCCTGAGTGGTTGCCGGGCCCAGGGTCGACGTCGCCTTCGACGTCGCTGCAAGTCCGGCGAATGCCGCGCAGCCGGCGGCAGCAACCGCGACGACGGTGCGTGTGACGCGCTGCAGGCGTCGCAGTCCGAGCTCGCGCTGGCGGATCCGCGCATCGGTCTCGTGGCTCATGGCGCCGCGCCTGCGGGCTCTCTGGCGCGGCGCTCTTCGAGGGCGAGCGCGAGCCGTGGGCACATTGCGACCGCTCGACGCGCCTCCGCCCCGAGCGAAGCGGGAATCGGTGCGTCGGAGACGATCGGATAGCCCCATTCGTCGAGCTCGACCAGCTCGGGCAGGAGCTCCGCGCACTGGCCGAACCCGTCGCAGAGGATCGGGTCGACGCGGATATGTCTGGACATGGGCCTCAATTCCATTCGTTGTCGTTGGCGTCGGGCACCGGCAGGACGCGCGAACGATGCGGGCCGCAACAGCCGCCTGCGGCGTGAGCGTCGATCTCGCGGGCAAAGACGCGAAGCGCGGAGGTCACGAGCCCTGCGGCGCCGGTCGGAAGCGCGCACGCACCGCGGCCCTCGACCTGCGCCACGAGACGCGAAAGGCGTTCGACGGCTTGCGGCGCGGCCACGCCGCCGGAGGCGAGCCTCTCGAACACCCCTGCGATCGCGGCCAGTCCGAAGAAGCACGAGCCGCACTGGCCGGCGCTCTGGCGCTCCAGGTACCGAACGACGCGCGCAGTCTCCGCGAGGCCGCATGCGTCCTGCGGCAGCACGATGAGCAGGCGTGCCCCGAGTGAAGCACCGAGCGGACGAAGCGATTCGTTCGTGAACGGGAGATCGAGCGTGTCGTGAGCGGTGACCCACGTGCCGAAATAGCCACCGAGGAGGAACGCCTGAGGGATGGCGGTCATGCCGCCGAAGAGCGCGATCACCTCGCGCAGCGTCATGCCCAGCTCGATCTCGCCGACACCGGGGGCGCGCACCGCGCCGAGCACCGTGACGAGCGCAGCGCCAGGTTCCTTCGCCGTCCCGAGCCGGCGGAACCAGTCGGCGCCGTGACGGGCGATCAGCGCCACGTTCGCGAGCGTCTCGACGTTCTGGACGAGCGTCCGGCGTCCGTACACGCCCCGCTCGAACGGACGCTCGATCGTCGGCTTGGCGGGGCCGCCGTTGAGCCAGTTGACGAGCGCGCTCTCCTCGCCGGCCAGGAAGCGGGTCGGTGCGGCGGCAATGCGGAGAGCGACGCCCTTGTCGCGCCGTTCTGCGACCGCGCGTTCGAGCGCGGCGATGGCGGCGGCGTCGCCGCGCCCGACTGCGAGCACGATCTCCCGCGCGCCGACGAGCCGGGCCGCGACGACCGCGCCGTCGATGACGAGGTGAGGGTTGGCGACGAGCAGCACCTTGTCCTTCGCGCTTGCGGGCTCGCCTTCCGTGCCGTTCGCGACGACGACCGGTGAACGATCGCGTGCGACAGCGCGTATTTTGATCGCGGTCGGAAAGCCGGCGCCGCCCCGCCCGGTCAGCCCGCTCGCTTCGATCTCCGCGAGCAGACGCTCGCGGTCGCCGGTGCGCGAGAGCACCGGCAACGGCGCGTCGTATCGCCGTCCGCTGAGGAGCTGCGGCTGGACGGCAGAGCTTGTCTCGCTGAGCGCCAACGCGTTCATGCCGCCCGCTTCTCGGTGGAACGGAGCGGCGAGCCGAGGGACTTCGGCAGCGCTCGATCGACCCAGCTGAGTCGCCACAGCACCGTCCCGACGATCGCGGCGCTGCAGGTGACCGCCACGCCGATGAACCACGCCGAGCTCGAATCGGTTCCGATGCCGACGCTGTGCCCAAACGCGAGCGGCCAGGAGGCGTACGCGAGCCAATGCACGTTCCTCCACACGCGCCGGCTCATGTGCTGGCGAAGGAGGCTCGTGACGATCACGGCGGCGAGGACGTCGAGCGACAGTGCACCGAGGCCCAGCCAGAACGCGTAGGCGCCTGACGGCAGCGGCAGCATGACTTGCACGACTCGTACTGCTGCGTATGGATCGACGATTGCGGTCACGACATGGATCGCGAGAAAGACGACGGCGAGCAGCGAGACGCTGCGATGCAAGGCGAGCGTGGCGAAGCGCGGGAGCCGTTGGATCTGAGCATGGTTCGACGTGGCTATGCCGAGCACGACGACGCCGGTGAGCAGGATCAGCGTCATGACGCCGCTGCCACGCATCAGGTACCACGCCGGACCGGTGGTCAGGCTGCCCATGCCAGCTCGTCGGCGCCGGGCCAGGCGCCCGTGAGCACGACGCTTCCATCGACGTGAACGAGACGCGCCGGCAGCCCGAGGCTCCGCAGCCACCCGGGCGCAGCGGCGCCGCCCACGATCGAGGCAGTCGACGCCGTGTTCGCATCGACACACGAGGCCGCGCAGACGCTGACGGTTCGCCATACCTCGACCGCGGGAACGCCGCTGCGCGGATCGACGATGTGGTGGACGTCGCCGGTTGGCCCAGGCCAGCGGCGCACGGTCGTGCTCGACGTTGCGAGGCCGCCCGAGCTGATCGCGACGATTTCGCCTTCTGCGTCGAGAGGAGTGCGGTGGTCGTCTGCGACGAGGATCGGCCAGCCGCCTGCCGGCGCAGGGCCGGCAACCGCGACGTCGCCTCCCAGATTGACGAGGACGCCCGCGCCGGTCGCCCGAAATGCGGCGCGGGCAGCCCGGTCGGCGGCGAGCGCTTTGGCGGTCGCGCCGAGATCGAGGGTCATTCCGGCGGGCACGCGCACGCGCTTGCGGTCGTCGTCGATCTCGATGCGCCGCCAGCCGCCGGCGGGCACCGCCTCCATCTTCGTGCCGGCGGTGCGAGAGACGACGATCGCGAAGTCCCGGTCCCAGCCGAGGGCGTCCAGAGAGGCGCCGACGGTGGGGTCGACGTCGCCGCCGGTGGCTGCCGCCGAACGAATCGCCGCATGAAGCGCTTCGCGCAGCAGCGGGCTCGCCCCCGTCCAGCGACCGCCGGCTTCCCGCAACCGCGTCACCTCGGAGTCCGGGCGGAAACGGCTACAGGCCTGGTCGATCGCCTGCAGCTCGTCGACGAGGCAGGTGAGGGCATCCCCAAGCGCTGCGGGATCCGTGATCAACTCGGCCGTGGTGCCGAGGGCGTTCAGCCGGGCGATGCTCTTGGGGGGAATCTCGATGGCGCTCATGGGCTCATTCCAGACGCCGGGCCTAATGAGCACATGAATCGTGGCTATGAATCGGGTGTGTGGATGTGAGGGGCCTGTGTGCTCGGCGGCGCGCGCGACCGCTAAGGATCGAGCCGCGGCAGCCGAAAACGTGGGGATGAATCCGCAGCTCCGCCTCGTCTCCCGCGAGGGCGTCGAGTACGTCGCGCGCTTCGTCTACGGCGGCGACCCATACGGCCCCGGCGGCAGGCTCGTGAACGAGGATCGCCGGACGCTCGTCGAGTTCGTCCGGCCGCGCTTGGGCGGGGACAGCTTCGTCATCGCCGTGCCCGCCGAGGAGCTCGCCGAGGAGGGGGAGTTCGGGTATCGGAAGGAGGTGGAGGACCTCGCGTTGCCGGCGCGCCAGGCCGACCGCCTGCGCCGGTGGATCGCGTCTCCTGCCTCGGTCGAGGACGCCGTGGTCGTGCTCGTCGGCGACGACGACGAGATCGACAAGGCACGGGTGGCGCTCGCACAGCTCCAGTTCGACCCCCACCAGGAGTCGAACGGCGTCGCGGCCGTCGACCGGATCCGCCGCCTGCCGCCGCAGCTCGTCGTCGTCGGCCGGCAAGTCCGAGGTCTCGAGCCGCTCGAGCTCGTCCGGCGCCTCAGCGACGCGCGCGAGAGCTGCGGGGTTCCGGTCATCGTGATCGGCGGCGACGCGGCGGCCGCCCGCGAGGCGGGCGCGGCGCTCCACGTGCCGGTGCCGCCCGACTACCGGGCGCTCGTCAACAGCGCCGCCGAGCTGCTCGAGCTCGTCTAGCCACAGCCGCCGGTACCATCCGCCGGGCGATGGCGGATCAACCAGACCTCTCGCTCGAGGACCAACTGAAGGAGATCGGGGCCCAGCTCGACTGGGTCCGTGGTTACCTTTGACCCCGCTTCGCTGACGACGCGGATCGCCGAGCTCGAGGAAGAGCTCGGACAGCCCGGCTTCTGGAATGAGCCGGAACACGCGGCGGCCGTCTCCGCCGAGCACGCCCGGCTGGCGAAGCGGCTCGAGCGCTACGACCGCCTGACGCGCGAGTACAACGACGCACGGGAGCTGCTCGCGATGGACGAGAGCCTCGCCGGCGAGGTCGCCACCTCGATCGTGCCGTTGCGCCGCGAGCTCGAGCGGTTGCAGGAGGACGCCCTCTTCAGCGGCGAGTACGACGCCGGCGACGCCGTGGTCACGATCCAGGCCGATGCGGGCGGCACCGACGCGCAGGACTGGGCCGAGATCCTGTTGCGCATGTATCTCCGCTGGGCGGCCGATCGCGGCTTCAAGACCGAGATCCTCGACACGAGCCCCGGTGAGGAGTACGGGATCAAGTCGGCGACGTTCACGATCAAGGGCGACAACGCGTACGGGATCCTCAAGGCCGAGCGCGGCAAGCATCGCCTCGTGCGGCAGAGCCCGTTCGACCAGGCGCATCGCCGCCATACGAGCTTCGGCCAGGTGATCGTCGCCCCGCTGCTCGACGAGGTCGCAGGCGTGGAGATCGACGACGACGACCTGCGGATCGACACGTTCCGCTCATCCGGCGCAGGCGGGCAGCACGTGAACAAGACCGACTCCGCGGTGCGCATCACGCACCTGCCGTCGAACATCGTCGTCTCGGTGCAGAACGAGCGGAGCCAGACCGCGAACAAGGAGACGGCGATGAAGATCCTGCGCTCCCGCCTCGCCGAGAAGGCGGTGGAGGAGCGCGAGGCGGAGCTCGCCAAGGAGCGTGGCGGCGTGAACATGGGCTTCGGCGGGAACGCCGTCCGCAGCTACGTGCTCCACCCGTACCAGCTCGTGAAGGACCACCGGACGGATTTCGAGGTGGGGAACACCCAGGGCGTCCTGGACGGCGACCTGGACGGCTTCATCCGGGCATATCTCCTGCATGCGGCAGGAAACGGCGGTTAAGGCGCCGAAAGGTCAGCTAGACTGGCCCTCGCCATCTGATCGGCGCGGGTGTGGTGCCCGCCGGCCCTCGGCCACCGGTACAGGATTGTGACAGACCTCCAGACAGAGCCTCAGCCCGCGCTCGTAGACCATCCGTCGGAGCCCATGCAGGCGCCCGCGGGCTCAGGCGCGATGATCGTCTTCGAGAACGTCGAGAAGGTGTACGACCCGGACGTCGGCGCGCTGAAGGGTGTCTCGTTCGTGATCGAGAAGGGCGAGTTCGTCTTCATCGTCGGCGCCTCCGGCTCCGGCAAGTCGACGCTCGTCAAGCTGCTGCTCAAGGAGATCGACGCCACCGCCGGCCGGATCGTCGTCGGCGGCCGCGACCTGACGCGGCTCAAGCACAGCAAGGTGCCGCTCCTGCGCCGGAACGTCGGCTGCGTCTTCCAGGACTTCAAGCTGCTCCCGAGCCGCACCGCGGCCGACAATGTCGCGTACGCGCTCAAGGTGCAGGGCGAGAGCCGCGCCTCGATCCGCCGCAAGGTGCCCGAGGTGCTGAACATGGTCGGGCTCGCGCACAAGATGAACTCGATGCCTGACGAGCTCTCCGGCGGCGAGCAGCAGCGCGTCTCGATCGCGCGCGCCGTCGTCAACCACCCGCCGCTGCTCGTCTGCGACGAGCCGACCGGAAACCTCGACCCCGACACGTCGGTCGGGATCATGCAGCTGCTCTACCGGATCAACCGCGCCGGCACGACGATCCTCATGGTCACCCACGACCGCGAGATGGTCGACAAGATGCGCAAGCGCGTGATCG
>JAOPYX010000233.1 GCA_025964535.1 Actinomycetes bacterium
CGGCGACGACCACGCCGGCAACGAGGTCTTCTCCTACGTCGAGAGCGTGATCATGAGCATCGGAGCACCTTTCGTGCCGACGAAGCACGAAGACGTGATCTACATCCGCCCGCCCGTCGGCTAGACGCTTCGCTCCGCTCGCTCCACGGGGGAAACCAGTTTCCCCCGTTTGGCCCCCTTCTGCTCCGCTGACGGTGAGCGTGTCACTGCTGCGCCGAGCACGCTCGGCTCCCCGACGTTAGCTCACTAGACCGGCGGGTAGGCGCCTGTCATGGCTGACGCTCATCTCAGCATCAAGGTGAACGGTGAGCGCCACGAGCTCGACGTCGACACGCGCACGTCGCCGGCACGCAACCTGATCGCACGAACGCTCCTCGACCTGACGGAGCGACGATGGGCGTCGTGAGCCCTGCGATCGGCGCACCGGTCGACCGGATCGAAGGCGGCGACAAGGTCAGGGGCGAGGCCACGTACGCGTACGAGTACGAGGTCGAGCGTGTCGCGTACGCCGCGATCCTCCAGTCGACGATCGCGAGGGGCACTGTCCGTTCCATCGACGCAGCGGACGCGCTCGCGCTTCCAGGCGTGATCGCGATGCTCACGCACGAGAATGCGCCGAAGCTCCAGACCGATGACGGCGAGCTGTCGATCCTGCAGTCGCCCGCGGTGGCCTATCGCGGCCAGATCGCGGGCGCCGTGATCGCCGATAGCGAGGAAGCTGCGCGCGATGCCGCCCGGCTCGTCCGCTTCACCTACGAGGAGGAGAAGCACGACGTCGAGCTGAGGTACGACCATCCAGGGCTGTACAAGCCCGACAAGATCAACGCGAACTTCGACACCGACTCGACAGCCGGCGACTTCGACGCGGCGTTCGGATCGGCGGACGTCACCGTGGACGAGACGTATACGACGCCGGCATTTCACAACAACCCGATCGAGCCGCACGCGACGATCGCGGTGTGGGAGGGCGGCGACCTCACGCTCTACGACTCGAACCAGGGCGCATACGCCGTCCAGCAGACCGTCGCGGGCGCGTTCGGCATGCAGCCGGAGCGCGTTCGCGTGATCTCACGCCACGTCGGCGGCGCCTTCGGTTCGAAGGGAACGCCGCGCCCGCACCTGATCCTCGCCGTCATGGCGGCCCAGCTCGTGGAGCGGCCGGTCAAGCTGGCGGTGACGCGGCAGCAGATGTTCTCTCTCACCGGGTACCGGACTCCCACCATCCAGCGTCTACGACTTGGGGCCGGCGCCGACGGCCGCCTTACCGCAATCGCTCACGAAGTCGTCGAGCAGTGCTCGACTGTGAAGGAGTTCGCAGAGCAGACCGCAGTCGCGACGCGGATGATGTACGCGGCGGCGAATCGGAGGACGACGCACCGTGTCGTACGGCTCGACGTGCCGACGCCGGCGTGGATGCGCGCCCCCGGCGAGTGCCCCGGGATGTACGCGCTCGAGTCGGCGATGGACGAGCTCGCGATCGCCTGCAAGCTCGACCCGATCGAGTTGCGCGTGCGCAACGAGCCCGACGTCGATCCGGAAACCGGCCAGCGATTCTCGAGCCGCAATCTCGTTGCGTGCCTGCGCGAGGGCGCAGAGCGCTTCGGCTGGAACGCGCGCGAGGCGGGGCGCGACGGGCGCTGGCTCATCGGCGCGGGAGTCGCGTCCTCGACGTATCCCGCACGCCTCACACCGTCGACCGCACACGCACGAGCCGAGAGCGACGGCACGTTCACGATCCGAATCACGGCATCCGACATCGGCACCGGCGCGCGCACAGCGCTCACGCAGATCGCGGCCGACACGCTCGACGTCCCACTAGAGCGGGTGCACGTCGAGATCGGCGACAGCGACTTCGGCCAAGCAATGCTCGCGGGCGGATCGATCGGCACCGCGTCATGGGGCTCCGCCGTCGTGAAGGCGTGCCGCGCGCTTCGCGCGGGCCAGGACGAGGCGACCGTCGATACGAGCGACGACGTGAACTCGTACGAGCCACTCGCAAAGCACGCGTTCGGCGCGCAGTTCGTCGAGGTCAACGTGAACGTCGACACCGGAGAGATTCGCGTGCCGCGGGCGCTCGGTGTGTTCGCGTGCGGCCGGATAGTCAACCCGAAGACCGCACGCTCACAGTTCATCGGCGGCATGACCATGGGCATCTCCATGGCCCTGCTCGAGGAGAGCGTCATCGACCCGCGCTTCGGCGACTTCGTCAATCACGACCTCGCGTCGTACCACGTCGCGTCGTGCGCGGATGTGCGGGAGATCGAGGCGATCTGGATCGACGAGGAAGACCCGCACCTGAATCCGATGGGAACGAAGGGGATCGGTGAGATCGGAATCGTGGGCACGGCGGCCGCCGTGGCCAACGCGGTGCATCACGCGACGGGCATCCGGATTCGCGACCTGCCGATCCGGCCCGACAAGCTTCTCAGCCGACTGCCGAGCGGTGGGAGCTAGCGGCGCGCGCTCGAGCTCTCCGTCGCGGAGCGGAGTTTCTCCGCGCAGCAGTGACGCCAACCGGCCGTGCGCACACAAGAAGAAGGGGGCCCACGGGGGAAACTGGTTTCCCCCGTGAAGCGAGCGAAGCAAAGCGTCAGCGTTCGAAGAGCGCGGCCTGCCCCTGGCCTACGCCGACGCACAGTGTTGCGAGGCCGTAGCGGCCGCCGCGGCGACGGAGCTCGTGCAGGAGCGACACGACGAGGCGCGCGCCGCTCATCCCGAGCGGATGGCCGAGCGCGATCGCCCCGCCGTTGACGTTCACCCTTTCGGGGTCGAGGCCGAGCTCGCGGATGACGGCAACGCTCTGCGACGCGAACGCCTCGTTCAGCTCCACGAGATCGAGAGCAGCGACATCGACGCCGCTGCGAGCCAGCACCTTCTGCACGGCGGGGATCGGACCAATGCCCATCACGCGCGGGTCGACGCCCGCGACGGCGCTGCCGAGGAACGTTCCCAGCGGCTCGATGCCAAGCGAGCGCGCCTTCTCCTCCGATGCGATCACGAGCGCGGCTGCCCCGTCGTTGATGCCGGACGAGTTGCCGGCGGTGACGCTGCCGCCCTTGCGGAAAGCGGGCTTCAACGCGGCGAGCTTCTCGAGCGTCGTGCCGGTGCGCGGGTGCTCGTCGCGCGTCACCTCGCCGACCGCGACGAGCTCGTCGTCGAACCGTCCCGCCTCCGCCGCGGCCGCCCAGCGCTGCTGCGATGCAAGGGCGAACGCGTCCTGGTCTTCGCGCGAGACGCCCCAGCGCTCGGCGACGTTCTCGCCCGTCTCGCCCATCGCCTCGAGCGGGAACAGCTCCGCCAGCCGCGGATTCGGGAAGCGCCAGCCGAGCGTCGTGTCGTACAGCACACGCTCGCCGCGCGGGAACGCGTCGTCGGGCTTCGCCGTCACGAACGGCGCGCGCGACATCGACTCGACCCCTCCGGCGACGAACAGGTCTCCGTCGCCCGCGATCACGGCGTGGCACGCACCGACGACGGCGGAGAGACCGGAGGCGCAGAGCCGGTTGACCGTCACACCGGCAACGGAGTCCGGCAAGCCGGCGAGGAGCGCGGCCATGCGCGCGACGTTCCGGTTGTCCTCACCCGCCTGGTTGGCGGCGCCGAACCACACCTCCTCGATATCGCTCTCGGGCACGCCGCACCGGTCGACGGCCGCCCGGATGGCGAGCGCAGCCAGGTCGTCCGGGCGCACCCCCGAAAGCGCGCCGCCGTAGCGGCCCACCGGAGTCCGAACGCCTGCGAGCACGACTGCGCGCGTCACGGCGCGAATTCAACCCGTACCGGGGTGGCGTACGCACCCACGGCCTCGGCGCGCGCCAGCAACTCCTGCACGGCAAGCCGGCCCTCGTCGCCGTAGTCCTGCGTCAGCTCGTTCACGTACATGCCGATGAATCGCTCGCCGCGCTCGCTGTCCATGCCCCGGCCGAAGCCGAGCGCGTACTCGAGCGCCTCGGCGCGATTCGCAAGCGCCGCGTCGATCGACTCGCGCAGGACGGACGAGATCTCGCGCACCGCATCGTCGCCGAGATCGCGCCGTACGAGGTTGACGCCGAGCGGCAGCGGCAGCCCCGTCTCGAGCAGCCACCACTCGCCGAGGTCGAGGCACTTCTCGAGGCCGGAGTCGAGATACATGAGCTGCCCTTCGTGGATGAGCAAGCCCGCTGGGGCGGAGCCGGAGGCAACGGCAGGAAGGATCTCCTCGAACGGCAGCACGCGACAGTCGAACTCACCGCCGAGCGCCATCTTCAGGACGAGGAACGCCGTCGTCAGCTTCCCCGGCACGAGGATCTCCGTCGTGCGCAACTCGTCGAGCGACAGCTTCTCGCGCGCGACGACGATGGGCCCGTAGCCCGACCCCATGCTCGCCCCGTGCGGCAGCAGCAGATACCGGTCCTGGGCGAGGGGATAGGTCGCGAGCGAGACGGCGCTCACCTCGAGCCGCCCTTCGAGCGACCATTCGTTCAGTGTCTGGATGTCCTCGACCACCGGCTCGAACTCGAAGCCGCGCGGATCGACGGCGCCCGAGGCAAGCCCCCAGAACATGAAGGCGTCGTCTGGATCTGGACTGAAGCCGACGCGGACGAGCATGGGGCGAGACCCTAGCCGCGTACACTCAATCCATGTCGCAGGAGCCGCTGACCGAGGCGATCCAGCACTATCTCCGCGAGATCTACAAGCTCGCGCAGCCGGACGAGAGGCCTGTGTCGGTGACGGCGCTCGCGCGCGCACAGTCCGTCTCGCCGGCGTCGGCGAGCGCGATGGTGAAGAAGCTCGCGGCGCTGAAGCTCGCCGAGCACGCGCCGTACCGCGGAATCTCGCTGACCCCGGCCGGCGAGCGCGTCGCCCTCGAGGTGATCCGGCACCACCGGTTGCTCGAGCTCTACCTCGCGGAGACGCTCGGCGTCGACGTCGAGGACGTGCACGACGAGGCCGACCGGCTCGAGCACGCGATCTCGGAGGAGCTCGAAGCCCGTATCGACCAGGCGCTCGGCTTCCCGACGCACGATCCGCACGGTGACCCGATCCCCGACGCGAACCTGCGCTGGCCGCACGCCGCCTCCGGCCGCTAGCGCCCGAAGAACCAGGCCTCGAGGGGCTTCAGCACCTCGTCGCGCGTGAACGGACGGCAATGGTCGCCGCGGCCGTCGTGCTCGGAAACGGTGAGATCGTCCTCGAGTGCCGCGTTGGCCTGCTCGAGCGCGTCCTCGAGCTCATAGCCCTCGAAGATGTAGTCCTCGGGGCGCGGGTCCTTGACGTCGCGATGCTCGGGGTTCACCGCTCTGCCGACGGCCCAGAGCGCGCCGGCCTTCCGCTCGATCCAGAAGACGACATGCTCCTCATTGCCGGCGTCGTCGAGTCCCCGGAGCACCCGCTCCGCGAACCTGCCGCGGTCGGACGAGACGTGCACGTCGGGACTATACAATCGCCTCGATGCTGAAGCTCCGAAGCTTCCTCACGAATCCGTTCTCGTTTCTGTTCGCCAGGACGTCGATGGAGGAGCAGGTCGTCGCGTACCTCATCCGCGAGCACGCGCGGGGACGCAAGGTGTCGGAGATCCTGGAGGATCGCTACGTCCAGAACCGCCTCACGCCCCAGCAGCAGGCCCGCCTGCTCGAGCGCCCCGAGGTCATCCACGCGCTCGGGGAGCAGAACGTCGACGCGGCGCGCCAGTTGCTCTCGACCCGGCTCTAGCGCTACAACTCGCGGCCGACGCCGCGCTCACGCGCGCGCTCGACGACCGCCGCCGCCGCCGCGACGTCCCACGCGGCGAGGCCGTTCGACTTGAAGACGACGATGTCCTCGTCGGAGCCGCGTCCCTGGATCGTCCCGGCCACGACGTCCTCCAGCTCGTACACCTCCAGCCAGTCGAGCACCCCGGCCGCGATCGGCTCGATCAGATCGGCCGACTCCAGCTTCGCGTCCTCGACGGAGTCGCAGCAGACGAACGTCGCGCGTGCGAGCACCTCGCTGTCGAGCTCGCGTCGGCGGCCGTCGTTCGCGCCGACCGCGCACACGAGCGCCCCTTCGCGCAACCAGTCGCCGCGCAACACGGGGCTCGACGAGCCCGTGACGGTCACGACGATGTCGCACGCGGCGACGTCCTGCGCGCTCTCGCCCGGCTCCGCGTCGTTGCGCGCGCAGAAGTCGCGAAGCGATGCCTCCGTACGGCAATACGCGAGGACGCGCCGGATGCCGGGAACAGCGGCACGGATGCACGCGACCTGCGACTCGGCTTGCCAGCCGCAGCCGATCACCCCAAGCGTCGTCGCGCCTGCACGCGCGAGGTGTTTGGCGGCGACCCCGCTCGCGGCGCCGGTGCGCAATTGGCCGAGCTTGTCGGCGTCGATGACTGCGACGAGCTCGGGCGCGTCGGTGCGGAAGAGCAACACCTCGAAGCGCGCGCCGCTGCGAAAGCCCGAGTACACCTTCGCGCCCGCGTAGCCGAGCTCGAGGTCGGACGCGGCCATCACCGCCAGCATGCCGCCGTCCAGTCCGAGCCGATAGCGCGGCCGGTTCTCGACGACGCCCCTCGCCATGCGCCGGAAGCAGGCTTCGATCGTGTCCACCGCTTCCGCCGGGGTCAGCAACTCGGCGACGTCGGCCTCGGTGAGATAGAGCGTCACGCGCGGCAGTATCGCCCGCGGCTGGGCGAGGGCGGGCACCGGGCGTGTCTCTTCGGCTTGACATGTGACTGTTTAGTCACCTATTATCGGCCGCATGGACGACGACCGCGTCTTCAGGGCACTGGCGGATCCGACGCGCCGGCATCTCCTCGACCGGCTCCACGAGCGCGACGGCCGCACGCTCACGGAGCTCGAGTCGGAGCTCGAGATGACGCGGTTCGGCGTGATGAAGCACCTGAAGGTGCTCGAGGGGGCCGGGCTCGTCGTCACGCGCCGCTCGGGACGGGAGAAGCTGCACTTCCTCAATCCCGTTCCGATCCGGCTGATCCACGACCGGTGGATCGACAAGTACACCGAGCGCCGAGTGTCGGCACTCGCAGACCTCAAGACAACGCTGGAGGATGCAGGATGACGACGATGACGCAGAACGTCACGCAGGTCTACCAGGTGTTCATCAAGGCGACCCCGGAGCAGATCTGGGATGCGATCACGACGCCGGAGTTCACCGCGCGGTACTTCTACGGAGCCCGCATCACGGTGGTGCCGGACAGCTATCGCGCCCTCGGCCCGAACGACGAGACCTGGGCCGACGAGGCGGTGCTCGAGTTCGAGCCGCCGCGACGGTTGGTGCACGGGTGGCGGTCGCTCTACGACCCCGAGCTCGCGGTGGAGGAGCCGAGCCGGATCACCTGGGAGATCGACCCGCAGGACGGCGGCTACTGCAGCCTGACCGTGACGCACGACCAGCTCGAGGGAGCGCCGAAGACGGCGGCAAGCGTCGGCGGCGCCGGCTGGATGATGGTGCTCAGCGGCCTGAAGACGCTGCTCGAGACCGGCGAGCCGCTCGCCGGCTGAGCTCGAGGACGACTCGGCGGACGCGGCCGCTCCGGCCGCGTCCGCCGGGAGGCCATCCGGGCGACGGCGGCAGCCGGCGCGCCTGGGGTGCAGTCGCCGTGGCCTGCGCCGGCGGCTAGAGCAAATACCGTCGCCGTACCCGATGCAGGAGGTCTGCGATGAAGGTCGTCGACTGCCCGTGTGGCACCCAGGTCGAAGGCGAGACGGACGAGCAGCTGGTCGCGAACGTCCAGCAGCACATCTCCGATGACCACCCGGAAATGGTGGGCACGTACTCGAACGAGCAGATCCTGGAGATGGCGCAGGATCGCTAGCCGCGTGAATCGTCGTCCCGACGGAGTTTCGTAGGCGTTTGGGTCAAGGCTCGCCGCCTCGGCTATTACACCGGGCTCGATGAGCGGGACGACGATGTGAACGGCGCGGCCACGGTTCCCGTCGCGGAGCGGAGCTTGCCTCCGCGCAGCAGTGACACG
>JAOPYX010000164.1 GCA_025964535.1 Actinomycetes bacterium
TCCGCTTGGGTCGATTTGAAGATCCTCGCCAGGACGCCGCTCGCACTCTTCGGCGGCACGTACAAGGGCGCGACGGGTGGCTGGAAAGCTCGGTCCTGAGCGGCTCGTCCAGGCGTTCGCCGCGCTCGCGGGCCTGATCGTCCTCTGGAACGCCGCGGCCTACCCGTCCGGCGCCGGCTACGACGCAGCGTCGCACCGCGAGTACGCGGATTTCCTGATCCAGCATCAGCGGCTGCCGATCAGGGGCGAGACGCCTGAGTACTACTCCCCGCCGCTCTACTACCTCGTCGTCGGGGCGCTGACCTGGGTCGGCCGGCAGATCGGGATCGGCGACCCCCACAAGCTCGGGCAGTTGCTGAACGTGCCTGCGGTGGTCGGAACCGTCCTGCTCGTCGCGGCGCTCGCGCGCCTGCTCTGGCCGAAGCGGCGCTGGCTTCCGGCCGTCGCCGCCGGCTTCGTCGCGCTCTCGCCGGTGCTGACGCGCACGGCCGCGATGTTCAATCCGGAGCCGGTCGACCTCTTCGTGTCTGCGCTCTGCCTTTACCTCGCCGCGCGAATGCTCGTTCGACGGCACTTCCAGCTACGGTCGGCCGCGGTCCTCGGAGTCGCGCTCGGCTGCGGCGAGATGGTGCGGCAGTTTTCGCTGTGGACGCTCGCGGTCGTCGTGCTCGCGTTTCTTGCGGCCCTCTTGGCGCGCGAGATGGAGCGCCGCGCGGTCGCGTTGTCGCTGGCTGTCGTCGTCGCTGCATGCGCCGTCGTCGCGCTCCCCTGGTACGTGTATCGGGCCCAGCACTATGGCAACGCCGTTTTCGATCGGCCGCAGTCCACGAATCCGTTGTGGGAGCGCCGGCCGGCGAGCTTCTATCTTGGCCCGGGGTTTCCCGACCTCTTCACGCAGCCGTACCGGCCGCACCTCGTCAACCTCGCCGGACCGGAGACGTATGCCGATCTCTGGGGAGACTGGTACGGCGTCTTTCACTGGTCGAAGGCGACCCAGTCGAGACCTTCGCCAGCCGCCAACGGCTGGCTTGTCTTCCAGAACGCGCTGGGGATCGTGCCGACCATGCTGGCGGTGGTCGGTTGGCTCTGGCTCCTCGCGCGTTCGCTGCGCCGATGGGATGCGCCCCGCCTGCTCGCCGCACTCCTCCCGCTGGCCGGGATCGCGGGCTATCTCTTTTTCACCGTCAGCTATCCGACGAAGGACGGCGACGTGCTGAAGCCCACGTACATGCTGACGACGCTCGGTGCTTGGGGGCTCTGCTTCGCGTGGCTCGCGACGACGCTTGGAGAGCGTCGGCCCCGACTCGTTTTCGGCACGCTCGCGCTACTCGCGCTACTAGACCTGCCGTTCGTCGTCTACAAGGGCGCGGTCGGCTTCTAGCAGCCGCGTCGGAGCGTGAGCTGGACGAGCAGCTTGCCGGTCTCCGATGCCCACTCCTCCGGAAGCTTCCACCAGGTCGAACTCGTCCCGACCATCGCGAGCCCACCGTGGTAGCAACGCCGGACGACCATCCCGGCGCGCGTGTCGTGATACGTCGAGGTGACCACCGCGACTTGCTTCCAATGGTACGTGCGGGCGAGTCGCGCTATCCCCCGGGCTTCGCCCTGGGTGCTGTAGGGCTTCGCCTCGAAGCAGAGCACCCGGAACGGGTACGCATGAGGACGCGCCCGGCACATCCGCTGCGCCGTTCGCCACTTGGGGTCCTGAGCCGGGCTGGAGATCACCAGCAGGGGCGCCACGTGGCGTTCCATGAGCGCGAGCGCGGGATTCAGGCGGCTGTCTCGTCCGCCCGAGAGAACGACCACCGCATCGGCGTGGCGCGGCGACGAGGCAGCCCAGGGCCAAACGAAGAGCACGGCACAGGCGACAAGCCAGACGCCCAGTAGAACGGCCAGGACGAGGATCGGACGCCGGATCACCGGGACGAGTCAAGCAGAGCCGGGTACCCTCTCCGCCGGTGAGCGGCGTCCTCTTCACGTGCGCCGGCCAGCGGGTCGACATCGTCACCGCCTTCAAGCGCGCGGGGGCGTGGACGCTCGCGACCGACGTGAACCCCCTCGCGCCCGCGCTGTACTACGCCGACGAGCACGCCTTCGTGCCACGCGTCGACAACTCGGGATATGTCGAGGCGCTCCGCGCGCTCGTGGCGGCGCACGACGTCAAGCTCATCGTCCCGCTGACCGATCTCGACCACGGCGTGCTGGCCCGCGGCCGCGGCGCGCTCGGCGCGCTCGTGCTCCTGCCCGCGCCAGAGCTCGTCGACGCGCTCGCCGACAAGTGGCTCGCGCACCTGCTCTTCGAAGAGCGGGGCATCGGCTCGCCCCCGACGTGGCTGCCCGACGCGCTGCCGGACGATCTCGCGTTTCCCGTGCTGGTGAAAGCACGCCGGGGCTTCGGCTCACGTGGCATCTATCGCTGCCGCGACCGCCGTGAGCTCGACTTCTTCCTCGACTACGCCACAGATGACTCGATGGTGCAGGCGTGCTGCGCCGGCGAGGAATTCTCCATCGACCTCTTCTGCGATCTCGATTCCCGCTGCCTCAATGCGGTGCCGCGCACGATGATCGAGTCGAAGGGCGGCGAGTCGATCAAGGGCATGACGATCCGCGACGCCGCGCTGATCGAGGTCGGTCGCCACGTTTCGGAGACCCTCGGGCTCGTCGGGCCCGCCAACGTCCAGTGCTTCAGGGAGCTCGACGGCACGTACCGGGTCACCGACATCAATCCCCGCTTCGGGGGCGCGTTCCCGCTCCCGACGGCCGCCGGGAGCCGGTATCCGGAGCTCGCCTTGGCTCTGGCAGCGGGGGAGCGGCCCGAGCCGACCCTCGGAGAGTTCCGGGACGGCCTCGTGATGACTCGCTTCTTCTCGGAGCTGGTCCTGTCGGCCGGAGAGGGCGGTACCTTGGAGCCGTTCGCGGACGAGCTCCCCAAGCCGCTCATCGGCGCCGAACCGGCCGTCGACACCTAGGGGTCCTGCTTCTCCTCCTGGCCGGGCTGGTCTCGGCGTGCGGCGGCAAGCACGAGCCGAAGCCGCACGCCCTCGGGCCTGCGTACGGCCTCGGCCGCGAGCTGCCTCGGCCGTCGCTGCGCGGGCGGCCTTCGCAGCTCGTCGTCACGATCGTCGACGGTGACCGAGGCACGCGCGTCCGCGGAGCCGTCGTCAAGCTGTGGAACCGGCGCGCGCGCACCGACGCGCACGGCGTCGCCCAGATCCGGGTGCCAGGGCGGCGCAGTCTCAACGTCACCGTCAGCGCGAACGGCTTCTCCACACGCACCGTGCTCGAGGCGTTCCAGGATTCCCGCAGGGTCACGGTGCGCGTCTTCCGTCCGGAGTTGCAGTGGCCGGTCTACGGCGCGACGGCTACTCGCTCGCAGTCCCAGATCCACATCCGCCTGCGTCCGCCCTTCAGGACGGTGTGGAGTGTGGCACTTGGTGGACTCATCGAGTTCCCGGCCGTGGTCGACGGCGGCGTTGCGTACATCGGCAACGCCGGCGGGCGCATCTACGCGGTGTCGATGCGCTTCGGGACGATCATCTGGCGCCACGACACACCGAACGGAAAGATGGCGTCCTCGCCCGCCGTCGTCGGCGACGAGATCATCTGTCACTCCATGGAAGGGCACGTGTTCGCGCTCGACCGCGCCACCGGAAAGCTGCGGTGGCAGTACTGGGTCGGCTCGCCGATCGAGTCGTCGCCGATCGTGCGTGACGGCGTCGACTACTTCGGCGCGTGGAACGGAACCCTGTACGCGCTCGATCTCCGGACGCACAAGCTGCGCTGGACGCGCGCGCTCGGAGCAAAGATCACGTCGAGCGCCGCCCTGGCGGCCGGCACGTTGTTCATCGGCGACTACGGCGGCCGGATCTGGGCGATCTCGGCGGCCGGAGGGAGCACGCGCTGGGTGCGGTCGGTGAATGGCCGGGTGTACGGCACGCCGGCAGTGCTACACGGGCGCGTCTTCGTCCCGTCCTCGACCGGCGGCTCGCTGACCGCCTTCTCGACCGGCGGCCGGTACCTCTGGCGCGTCAACACCGGCTCGTACGTCTACTCGTCCCCCGCGGCGTGGGGCGGCCGCGTGTTCTTCGGCTCGTACAACGGCGTCTTCTACGCCGTGTCGGCGTCGAATGGTGCGATCGTGTGGCAGGTCGGAACCGGCGGCCCGATCTCGGGCGCAGCCGTTGTCGTCGACGGTGTCGCATATGCCGGCAGCTTCTCGCACCACATCTTCGGCGTCGACGCGCGGAGCGGCCGTGTGCTCATGCGCTTCAATCACGGGCACTATGTCCCGGTCTCCGGAAACGGGATGCGCTTACTTTTCCACGGTTATTCAAGTCTCTATGCCGTAGAGCCGAGAACGATCCGGAGAACCCGCTCGAAGCCACACCATCGCCGCGCCGTGAAACGACTTCCAGCCAGCACCCACCGACACCTGCGGCTCAGGGGCCGTTGAAGGCCCGCACGCGGCGTCTAGGCGTCGCGCTCGCCGCCGTCTTCGCGGTCGCGCTGCTCGGTGCGGCAACCGCGTCGGCGACCGCTGCCCGCGATGCATCGCTCGCGCGTCGCGGCGTGACGCTCGCCGTGCAGCGCCACTGGCTCGCGTCCGACGAGGCGCAGCGCTACCGAGGCGACGTCACACACGCGCTGACGGACATAAGCCGCCTTCCGAAGCTGCGTGGCCGCGTCATCGCCGTGCAGCTCCAGCAGGTGACCGCACTGTGGGACTCGTACACGAAGCCACGCGCGCTCGCGCTGTTCGCGCAGCTTGAGGAGAACCTTGCCTACCTCGAGACGCACATCATCCCGCCCGGTCGGATCGACGTCGCAGCCGACGACGGCGTCGTCTACCGGTGGTTCCCGGACAAGGGTCTCGAGTTCCACCCACTGGCCGCATTCGGTGCGCTGAATGCCGCTGCCGTCGCGCAGGACACGGAGCGAACGGGAATGCTCAGCGCGGCTCTCGTCGCCCGTGGTGTTCCGCGTGGCAATGCGTTGATCTGGGAGTACGCGTTCCCCTTCGGCTTCGGAAAGCCGCCGTGGGCTTCGGGAATGGCCCAGGCGGTCGCGGCGCAGGCGCTCGGCCGCTCGGCCGCCCTGCTGCAGGACATGACGCTGTCGATGGCGGCAGCGCGCGCGTACGCGGCGGTGCCGTCGCTCATGATGCAGCTGTCTGCCGGGCCTTGGGTGCGTCTCTACGGCTTCAACCGCGAGATCGTGCTCAATGCACAACTGCAGTCGATCCTGTCGTTGCTCCAGTACGCCGACGACACCGGAGCCACCGACGCAGCCGCGCTTGCGCAGCGCATGAACGCGGCGGCGCAGGCGTTCCTGCCGCGGTTCGACACCGGCGACTGGTCGCTCTACGAGCTCGGCGGGGGGTTCGCGCCCGCGGACTACCAGCTGTTCGTCACCCAGCTGCTCGCGAAGCTTGCAGCGCGCACGCAGGACCCGTTCTGGGTGGCGGCCTCGCAGCGCTTCCACGGCTACTACTACGACCCACCGCAGATCACGCCCGGGACTCCGCCGCCGACGATCTATCCGCAACCCACGGACGGCTACCTCGACGTCGCGCAGATCCCGATCACACTGTCGCAGAACGCGTCGGTCTCACTCGCCGTCGCGGGCCAGGTGACGTCGTTCCGGCTCACGCGCGGCCCGCACGCGCTGACGTGGACGCCGCCGGTCGGCCTCGCGCAGGGAACGTACCCCGTGCAGATTTCCGCGACGAACCGCGCCGGCAGGCGGAGCACGGCCAAGCTTCCGCCCGTCGTCGTCGCGTGGGACACGGCGCCGCCGGTCGTCAACGCCCAGCTCCAGGCCGGAACGCTCGCCTGGCAGGGGAGCGACCCGGGCACACCATGGCTCGCATTGCACGTCGATTTCGCCGACCCGAACTGCGTCAATCCGACCCAGACCGTCGACCTCGCGCACCAGACCGTCAGCGGGTCGGCCCCGCTCACGGTTCCGCCGGGCACGTGGCACGCGAACCTCGTCGCGACGAACTCGGCGGGTCTGACGACGACGGTCGATCTCGGAATTCAGACCGGCTAGGGCTACCCTGA
>JAOPYX010000267.1 GCA_025964535.1 Actinomycetes bacterium
GTCCCCGCGCTGAAGTACTTGAACCAGCGCGAGGCCATCTGGGGAAAGAAAGCCGGCCTGACGATCGTCGGCACGCAGGACAATCCGAGTGACGACGTGACCGGAGGCGAAAAGGCGGCGAACGGTCTCGTCCAGCGCTACGCCAGCATGGACGCGGTGATCGGCTACAACGACCCGAGTGCCCTCGGCGCGTCGATCGCCGCGCGCGGCGCGAATCGCCAGATCACGATCGTCGGCCTGAACGGCGACAGTGCCGGGCTTGCGGCGGTCAAGGCAGGAAAGCTCGCTGCGACCGTGCGCGTCGATCCGGTTGGCTGGGGAGTCGAGACGACGAAGGCGGCATACAGCCTGATCACGAAGCAGAACCTGCCGTTGCCGAAGATCATCGTGCGGCCGGCCGAGCTCGTCACGAAAGCCAACGTCGGCACGGTCGCGAGCTGGAAGGCGCAGGTCGCGGCGATCCACTAGTGGGGGCCGATTCCGAGCCCATCCTGCGGGCGGAGGACGTGCACAGACGCTTCGGCGGCGTGCACGCCCTCCGCGGCGCAGAGCTCGCCGTGTATCCGGGCGAGGTGCACGGCCTGACCGGGGAGAACGGCTCCGGCAAGTCGACGCTGCTCAAGATCCTCAGCGGGCAGCTGCAGCCGGACGCCGGCCGGATCCGGCTCGGCGGCGACGTAACGGTCTTCCGGAGCGCCCGCGACGGGATGCGCAGCGGGGTCGTGACCGTGAGCCAAGAAACGACGCTGGCGCCTGATCTGTCGGTCGCGGAGAACATCTTCCTCGGGCATCGCATGTCGCGACGATCAGGTGTGATCGACTGGGCCGCGACTCGGCGTCGCGCGGAGGTCGCTCTGGCCCGACTCGGTCTCGACCTCGACCCACGGCTCGCAGTTCGTCGGCTGCGCCCCGACCAGGCGCAAATGGTCGAGATCGCGCGCGCGTTGTCGATGGAGGCACGCGTCCTGATCCTCGACGAGCCGACGAGCTCGCTCACCGACGACGCCGTGTCGCTGCTCTTCGACTCCGTCAAGCGCGCCTGCGAAGACGGCGTCGCAACGATCTTCGTCTCCCACCGCTTGAACGAGATTTTCACCCTGTGCGATCGGGTCACGACGCTTCGCGATGGGCTCACCGTCGGCACGGGGCCGGTCGACAGCTATGACCGCGACTCGCTCGTGTCGCTCATGGTCGGCGGCACCCTCGAGAGCGCCGTGCACGACATGCACGAGCCCGGGTCGGAGCACGTTGTCCTCCGTGCGCGCCGCTTGTCGCTTCCGGGTGCGTTCTCGGAGGTCGACCTCGAGGTTCGCAGCGGCGAGATCGTCGGTCTCGCCGGTCTCGTAGGAGCAGGACGCACGGAGTTGCTCGAATCGCTGTTCGGCCTGCACCGACCGGAGGGAACCGTCGAGCTCGATTCCGAGCCGCGCTTGCACCGGTCGCCGCGCGAGGCGATTCGTGACGGCATCGCATTGGTGCCGGCCGACAGGAAGCGTCAAGGCCTTGTGCTCGGACGGAGCTTCGGCGAGAACCTGCTCATGGCATCGCAGTCGCAGGCGTTCCGTCTGAAGCCACCGCGGCGCAAGCGCGAGCTCGTGACCATCGAAGCCGCAACGAAGCAGCTGCAGATTCGGGCCGCATCGCCCGACGTGGCGGCCGGCACGCTCTCCGGTGGAAACCAGCAGAAGGTCCTGCTCGGGAAATGGCTCGAGACGAAGCCGCGCCTCCTCATGCTCGACGAGCCGACACGGGGCGTCGACGTCGGGGCGAAGGCCGAGATCTACAATCTGCTGTTCGACGCACGGTCGCGCGGCATCGGGATCCTCGTCTCCTCGTCCGAGACGCCGGAGCTGCTGACGCTCTGCGACACGATCGCAGTGATGTTCCGCGGCCGCGTCGTTGCTTCGCTGCCGCGCGCCGAAGCCGACGAGGCGACGATCGCCCGGCTCGCTGGAGGCCACCGATGAGCAGGCTCCTCGGATGGACGGCAACCAGCCGCTACGCCGCCGTGCTCCTGCTCGTCGTGGGCATCGTCGCGTACTTCTCGGCGTCGGAGCAAGGCCGGTTCCTTTCCACGGCCAACATCGAGAACCTCTTCTCGAGCGTCTCGATCCTCTGGATTGTGTCGGTGGGCATGACGTTCGTCGTCCTCACCGGCGGGATCGATCTTTCGGTCGGCGCCGTGCTCGCGCTCTCCGGGCTGATTCTCTCCAAGCTCTTCAACGGCGTCGGCGTGCCCTCTCTGCTGGCGGTGGTGCTCACCATCGTAGTCGGCGCGCTCCTCGGCGGCGGCATCAACGGACTGCTCATCGGCCGTGCCCGCTTGTCGTTCTTCGTCGTCACGCTCGGCACGGCTTCGCTGTACCAAGGCATTGTCAGCATCTGGTCGCAGACGAAGACGACCTACATCAGCTCGTCGCTCATCGACGGCATCGGCTTTGGCTCCGCGCTCGGCGTCGCGACCCCGATCTGGATCATGCTCGCCGTCTTCCTCGTCGGATTCTGCGTGCTCCGGTGGACGTATTTCGGGCGCGACGTCTATGCCGTCGGCGGAAACATCGACGCCGCGCGGCTCTCTGGCATCAACACGACGGCGACGCTGGTCGCGGCCTACGCGATCGTCGGCGCGTGCGCCGCGCTGGCCGGCGTCGTGCAAGCCGGTCGTCTCGGCGCTTCGAGCCCGATCGTCGGCACAGACATCCCGCTCTCGGCGGCCGCCGCGGTGCTGCTCGGAGGCACGAGCTTCGTCGGCGGCGTCGGCGGCGTCACCGGAACCGTCGTCGGCGTCCTCTTCATCGGGACGCTCCAGAACGGGCTCGCGATCAACGGTGTCTCGAGCTTTTGGCAGCAGGTCGTGACGGGAGCGATCCTCATCGTCGCCGTCGGCATCGACCGTATCCAGCAAGACCCGCGCGCAATGCGATTCCGCCGGCGGGCTACGAGCAAGGAGACGAACAATGAATGATCGCTACGAACGCGGGCTGAAGGCGTACGCAAGCCAGTTCGGGATCGACGAGACCGACGTGGCTGCGTGGTTCGCCGAGCATCACGGTGAGCGCTTCGGCGAAGAGGCGATCAATGCCGCGGGCGGAGCGTGGAACGACGACGAGCTCAGCTTGCGCGATCGCAGCATCGTCGTCGTGAC
>JAOPYX010000352.1 GCA_025964535.1 Actinomycetes bacterium
TATTCGAGCACCTGCCCGTCGACCTCGACTACCCCGGCGCGTGCGACCCGGCCGCGGCCTCGCACGAGCGAGGAGCGCTGCTCCTCGAGCCACGCGACCTGACCGGCGACGTCCCAGTCGCTCGACAACCAGTCGCGCCAGCTCCACACCACGTCCGGATTCGGCTTATCCGTCTCGATCCCGGGCGCACGCACGAGCCACGAACACAGATCCGCAGCGCGCAGCATCGTCTTCGTCGGCATGCACGCGAAGTACGAGCATTCGCCGCCGACGAGCCGGCTCTCGACGAGCGTGATCTCCACGTCGTCGTCGAGCCGGCGGAGGGCGCCGACGAAATGCTCGCCGGTCGACCCTCCACCGAGAACGACGACCTTCACTACTTCAGCTTGTTCGCCGTGAGGAACGCAGACGCAACGTCTACAGCCGACTTCTTGTCGATGGCGACGGCCTTGTTCATGGCGATCATCGCCTTGAGCGACAGCTTCGCCGAGACGGCGTTCACCGTCGAAGCCAGCGTCGCTCCGCCGTCGGTGGCCAGCGTCTGCGAGAGCACCGGCGCGACGTTCTGGAAGCCGAAGACGTGCTTCGTGTCCGTCAGGACCGTGTACTTCGACCCCGCCAGCTGCGGATCGGTCGAGAACACGTCACCGGCCGTGACCTTGTTCTGGTCGAGCGCGGTGTACACGCTGATCCCGGAGAGGGGCACGAACTTCGTCTGCGTGAGGCCGTAGACCTGCTTCAGCCCGAGCAGGCACGTGATCCGGGTCTTGCACTCCGGGAAGCCGCCGTACGAGAACGACTTCACCTTCTTCATGTCGCCGATTGTCTTCACACCGAGCTTCTTCGCGGTCGAGGTCAACATGCCGAACGAGTCGGAGTCGTAGAACGGCGTCTTGTCGAGCAGCGTGTTGCCGCGGCTCTCTTCGAACTTCTTCGCAGCCGCGTACGCTGCAGCTGCGCTCTTCGGGGCGGGCAGCTTCGCGAGGTCTGCGACGATCACGCCGGTGTACTCCGGATAGAAGTTGATCTTGCCGCTCTTGAGCGCGGTGTCGATCAGCTCGGAGCTGCCGATGTTCTCCTTTTCGACGACCGTGAAGCCCTTCGCCTCGAGCGCCTGCTTGTAGAGCTGGCCGAGCACGTACTGCTCGGTGAAGTTCTTCGTACCGATGGTGACGGTCGGTCCCGCCGCGGCGCCCTGCCTTGCCGCAGTCGCGGTCCCACCCAAGAGAAGTGCGACACCAAACGAGATGGCGAAGGCGGCCTTCGCCGCGCGTCGCGTGTGCTTCCTGAACACGTGGATCCTCCCCAGTAGCTTGACTGTTGGAGCTTAGGTTGCCGGACCCTGTCTAGGCGACGCTGCACGGAGCACGAGTGCGAGCAGGAGCGCGGCGAGGAACGCGAGAGCCGAGACGCAGAGCGACGCTGCGACCACGCCGGCAAGGCCGTAGCTGGCCTGGTTGACGATGATCTCGCCGAGACCGCCGCCGCCTGCGACCGCCGCGATCGTCGCCGTGGCGATCACGAAGATCGCGGCGATTCGAATCCCGGCGACGACGAGGGGAAGCCCGAGCGGTAGCTCCACGCGGGTGAGGATCTGCCGCTCGGTGAAGCCCATCCCCCGCGCCGCCTCGACGACGTCGCGATCGATGTTGTCGATGGCAAAGTACGCGTTCGTCAGGATCGGCGGAACCGCGAGCACGACGAGCGCGGCAGTGTTGTTCCAGAAGCCGATGCCGAGCACCGTCAGTCCGAATGCGATCAGCACGAGGCTCGGTAGCGCGCGGCCGACGTTGGCGACGCTCGCTGCGAAGAGGAAGCCGCGATGCCGGTGGCCGAGCCAGAGCCCGAGCGGCAGCGCCAGGACGAGCGCGATCGCCAGCGCGACCCCGGAGAGCTCGAGGTGCTCACCCGTCTTCGAAAGCAGTAGGCCGGCGTGGTTGCCCATGAAGTGGATCGCGTCGACGAATGTCCCCGGACTGAACTGGGCGGCAACGATCATGCGACACGCGTCCACGGCGTGAGCAGACGCTGCCCGAGCACGAGCAGCGCGTCGGCGAAGAGCGCGAGCGCGATCACGAGCAGTCCGGATGCGAGGATCTCGGTCTTGAAGATGTTCTGGTCGAGGGCGATGAAGATCGGTCGGCCGAGCCCTTGCGGAATCACGAACGCTGCGACCGTCGCGATCGACACCGTCGAGACGGTCGCGATGCGGAGACCCGCGATGATCGTCGGGAGCGCGAGCGGCAGCTCGACCCGGGTGAAGGTCTGCACGCGCGTGAGACCCGTGCCGCGGGCGGCCTCGAGCGTGTCGGCCGGCACGGCGTCGAGGCCGGCAATCATGTTCCGGTAGAGGATGAGCAGCGTGTACGACACCAGGGCGATCTCGACCGTCGTCACCGTCAGTCCCGTGAACGGCACCAGGAGCTGGAAGAGCGCGAGGCTCGGGATCGTGTAGAGGAAATCCGCGAGCACGCCGATCGGTGCATCGAGCAGGCGGTAGCGAAAGCCCACGAGGGCAAGAGCCGACGCGATGGCCAGGCCGATGCCGATCGCGATCAGCGAGAGCTCGATGTGCTGGACGAGCGCCGGCTGGAGCGTGTCGCCCCAGTGCGCGTGCAGCCAGTCGGTGCAGAACCAGCCGTTGTTCCGCTCGCAGGCGCTCCCCTGCCCGAAGTTGGGGATGACTGGGTCGCCGGCGAAGACAACGCTCATTGCAGGAGGTCGTCCCTCGTGACCGAGCCGACCACCGCGCCGTCCGCGTCGGTCACGGCGACGATGTCCGCGTGCTCGTCGATCAGGAGCGCCAGCGCGTCGCGCAAGGTTGTGTCCTTCGTCGCACGTGGGCCGTCACGTGGAGGGCCGAGCTCGAGCTCGCCGAGCGTCCTCAGGGCGAGCGCCTTCAGTGCCCGGTCGGCGCCGACAAATTCGGCGACGAAATCGTCGATCGGTCTCCGCAGGATCGCTTCCGGCGTGTCGTACTGCGCGAGCTTGCCGCCCTGCCGGAAGATCGCGATGCGGTCGCCGATCTTGATCGCCTCGTCGATGTCGTGTGTGACGAAGAGCACGGTCTTGCGCAGCTCCTGTTGCAGGCGCAGGAACTCGTCCTGCAGTCGCGCGCGCACGATCGGGTCGATGGCGCCGAACGGCTCGTCCATCAGCATCAGCGGCGGGTTGGCGGCGAGCGCACGGGCGAGGCCGACTCGCTGCTGTTGCCCGCCCGAGAGCTGGGCCGGGTAGCGCGCGCCGTCCTGCGCCGGGTCGAGCCCGACGAGCTCGAGCAGCTCTGCACTGCGCTCGCGGATCCGCTGCTTCGGCCAGCCGAGCAGGCGCGGGACCGTGCCGACGTTCGCCTCCACGGTCATGTGCGGAAAGAGGCCGACCTGCTGGATGACGTAGCCGATGCTGCGGCGCAGCTCGGTGACGTCGAGGTCGTAGATCTTCGTCCCGTCGATGCGGATCTCGCCCTCGGTGAGATAGATCAGCCGGTTGACGAGCTTCAGCGCCGTCGTCTTGCCGCTGCCGGACGGCCCGACGAGCACGCAGATCTCGCCGGCGGGAACCGTGAGCGACAGGTCGTCGACCGCCGGCTCGGGCCGTCCGGGGTAGAGCTTGGTGGCCTTGTCGAAGACGACCTCTGCTGCGCTCGTCGGCATAGCCGCCAACTATCCCTTACGGGCCTATGCCTGAGTCGAGCGGCCGCGCGCCGCCCCACATCAGGGACCTGGTTCGAACCAGGTCCCAGCACTTCGAGCGAGCGTGTGGGGGGACGTCCACGACCTAGGTCCCAACGAGGTCCCAATCCGCCCGCCGATGGCGCAAGGCCGGGACTGGAGTCAAAGAGCGGCCGCTCGGACACGGCCTGAGCGCCGCGACCCCTCAGATCTGGGACCTGGTTCGAACCAGGTCCCAGATCTGAGGAAAGGCCTGGTCAGAGGCGGTGCCGGGACCTGGTTCGAAGCAGGTCCGAGCCCGCGGCGCCTAGGTGAGGTTCAGAGCAGCTGGTCGAGACCCAGCGTGAGGCCCGGCGGCAACGAGCCGAGCTTCTCGAGGGCAAGCAGCACGCCTGGAACGAACGACTCGCGCGCGGTCGTGTCGTGGCGGATCGTCAGCAGCTCGCCGTCCCCGCCGAAGAGCACTTCCTGGTGCGACATGAGGCCCGGCAGGCGGACCGAATGGATCACCGGGTCGCCGCCGAGGAGCCCGGCTGTGACGATCGCCGTGCCCGACGGGGCATCCTTCTTCGCCTCGTTGTGAAGCTCGATGATCTCCGCGCGCGGGAAGTACGCCGCCGCCTCCTGCGCGAAGCGCATCATCAGCACGGCGCCGACGGAGAAATTCGCAGCGACGAACAGGCGCAGGCCCTTCTCCTCCGCAAGGCCGTGAAGCGACTCCGGATCCCAGCCGGTGGTGCCGACGACGCACGACACACCCTGCTCGAGCGCGGCGCGCACGTTCTCCGGCGCGGCCTCGGGCGAGGTGAAGTCGACCGCGGCATCGAGACCGCGGACGTCGATCTCGTCACCGAGCTCGAAGCCGCGCACCTCGTGCCCTGCTTGCTCGAGCCCCGGCACGACGGCCCGCCCGACCTTGCCGCCGGCGCCGAAGAACGCAAGCTTCATCTCAGGCCGCCGCAGCCCGCGCGACGAGATCGGGGTTCGCGTGCCCGACCGCCGCACGAAAGCGGTCCTCGTCCGGCCCGACACCCGACGCGGAGAGGCGCTCCGGCGGAAGCAGCACGCCCGCGAGCTCCGCGAGCGCATCCTCGTCGACCGCGTCGATCTCCGCGATGATCCGTTCGAACGTCAGGAGCTCGCTGTCGGAGATGAGCGACTTGCCGAGCCGGCTCATGCGGTTCGACGTCGACTCCATCGACAGCATGATCCGTCCCTTCATGCTCTCCTTCGCACGGTCGAGCTCGCCGTTGCGCAACTTCCCGTCCACGATCTCGGCGATCTGCTCGGCGCAGATCTCCACGCACGGGCCGATGTTCTCCTCGCGCGTGCCGACGTAGACGCCGACGAGACCCGTGTCGGTGTACTGGGAGCCGAAGCTGTAGACGGAGTAGGCCATACCGCGCTTCTCGCGGATCTCCTGGAAGAGGCGCGACGACGCCGAGCCGCCGAGGATGCTGTCGAGCAGCGACGCCGCGAACCGTCGGCGGTCGGACCGCGCGATCCCCGGTGCGCCGAGGCAGACGTGGTACTGCTCGGTGTCCTTGCGCTGGAAGCGCAGCCCGGGCGGAGGAAGTTGCGCGATCGGCCGACGCACGTGCGGGCTCGTGCGCGGAGTGACCGCGCTGCGCGCCTCGAAGCGCTGCAGGAGAGCGACGAATCTGTCGTGCGCGATATTGCCCGCGGCCGAGACGACGATGTTGCCGCCGGTGTACATCGAGCGGTGATAGCCGGCGATCGCCCGCTTGCTGATCGTCGAGATCACCTCGTCGGTACCGATCACCGGACGGCCGAGCGCATGCGAGCCGAACACGGCCTCGGAGAAGAGATCGTGCACGAGCTCCTGCGGCGTGTCCTCGTACATCGCGATCTCCTCGAGCACGACTTCGCGCTCCTGATCGACCTCGGCGAAGACAGGCGCGAACACCATGTCGGTCATCACCTCGAGCGCCTTGTCGACGTGCTGATCGGGCACGCGCGAGTAGACGACGGTGTGCTCGCGCGACGTCGCGGCGTTGAGCTCGGCGCCCATCGCATCGAAGGTCTCGGCGATCTGCTGGGCGTCGTACGAACGCGATCCCTTGAAGAGCAGGTGCTCGATGAAGTGCGACACGCCCGCGCGGTCGGGGCGCTCGTCACGTGAGCCGGCGCCGATCCAGAACCCAAGCGACACCGAGCGGACGCTCGGCACCTTCTCGGAGATCACGCGCTCGCCGGAGTCCAGCTCGGAGAGGACGTACTTCTGCACGAGGCTTAGCCTACGCGACGACGAACTGCAGGCCGGAGCCGGTCCGCTTGGCCTCGTACAACGCCTGGTCTGCGAGCCGGAAGAGCGCCTGCGCATCGCGCGCGTGGTCGGGACACGACGCGATGCCGAAGCTCGCCCGCGGGCCGGTCTCGTCCCCGGCGATGCGCGTGATGACCTCTCGGGCGTCGTCGTCCCCCGCCTCCGCGAGGACGAGCGCGAACTCGTCGCCTCCGATCCGGAACGCGTCGTCGCCCTTGCGCACGGCGGCCTGCAGGATGTGCGCGAACACCTG
>JAOPYX010000190.1 GCA_025964535.1 Actinomycetes bacterium
GATCAAGACGGCTTCACCTTCGCCGATGCCGCCGCAGATGGTGACGAGTCCCAGCCCTCCACCGCGACGAGCAAGCTCGAACGCAAGCGTCATGACGAGTCGTGCACCCGTAGCGCCCGTCGGATGCCCGATCGCGACGGCACCGCCGTTCACGTTCGTCTTCTCGCGCAACCGCTCCGCGGCGCGCGCGTCGCCGCCGGCGAGCACGAGCGTGCTCACGAGCGGCACGGCAGCAAACGCTTCGTTGATCTCGATCAGCGCGACGTCGTCGAGGCTTACGCCGGCGCGCTCGAGCACGCGGCGCGCGGCAACGGCCGGAATCGACGCGACCTTCTGCGGCGGCCCGGAGGCCATCGTCGTCGCAAGAACGGTCGCCAGCGGCTGGATGCCGCGGCGCGCGGCCTCCTCTGCCGGCATGAGCACGACACTCGTCGCGCCGGTGCTCAGTCCCGGCGCGTTCCCACCGGTCACCGTCGTGCTGCCGTTCACGGTCGGCAGGCGGCCGAGCGCCTCCAGGCTCGTGTGCGGCCGGGGCGACTCGTCGACGTCGACGCGCCGCACAGCCCCGTCGCCCAGTGGGACGTCGATCGGCGCGATCTCGGGATCGAAGCGTCCATGCGCGACGGCGTCGGCGCACCGCTGCTGGCTCCGCAGCGCCCACTCGTCCTGCTCCTCCCGCCCGATCCCGTATTCCGCCGCCTCGACCGCAGCCTGCACGGCGCGCGGCACGCCGGTGTGCGGGCACGAGATCACGAGTTGGTCGACCAGCTCGATGTTGCCGAGCCGGTTCCCCCACCGCATGTCCTCGAGAAAATACGGAACCCGGCTGAGATTTTCCGCTCCTCCCGCGAGCGCGACGCCCGCCTCGCCGGCACGGACGGAGCGCACGGCCATGCCGATCGCCGCCAGCGACGAGCAGCAGGCCCTGTCGACCGTGTACGCGTTCCGCTCCTCGGGGACGCCCGCGCGAAGCGCGACCTGCCGTGCGATCGAGCGGTCGGAGCCGGGGAAGTTGACGCCGAGTGCGAGCTCGTCGACCTCGTCGGGCCTGATCTCGGCACGTTCGAGTGCGGCCGTGGCAGCGTGGCTGCCGAGCTCGGGGAGGCTGAGCGAGCGGAGCGCGCCGCCGAACTTTCCGAACGGCGTGCGCGCAGCGCCGACGATCGCAACCGAGTCCTGACGCGTGCTCATGGAAGCGCCACCTCCGCCGACCCGGTGACATGGTCGCCGAGCGAGTTCGTTCCGCGAAGCTCGAGCTCGATGAGCCGGCGTCCTGCACGCTGCTCGCGCGCGCTGACCCGTCCCGAGAGGCGGAAGGTGTCGTACGGGTAGTTGGGAGCGCCGAGCCGGATCGAGACCCGCTCGAGCGACGCCTCCGGTCCGGCCCATTCGCCGATGAAGCGCCCGACGAGGCCGTTCGTCGTGAGGATGTTCATGAAGATGTCCGCTGCGCCGGCGGCGACCGCGCGGTCGCGGTCGTGGTGCAGGACGTTGAAGTCACGAGAGGCGATGGCGCCGCTGATGATCAGCGTCGGGGTCAGGGGAACCTCCAAGTCCGGAAGCTCGTCGCCGACGCTGACCTCGTCGTAGCGTCGCGTCGCGGTCGTCACGGGCCCGATCGTGCGCCCGACGACGTCCGTCGGGTTCGCCGAGATCTCCGCCGGACGTGGCACCGGCGCTTCCGAGCGTCGCGCGGCGGGTCGATAGCGGAGCGAACGAGAGCGCATCGTCCCCACCAGCAGCCCTGCGGCGTCGCGGTACTCCGTCTGCAGCGTGACGAAGAACCCCTCACCCAGGGCGGTGCTCTTGGGGCCGGCGACATCGGCGATCGTCGACTGCGAGCTGACGCGATCGCCCGGGCGCAAGGGACGGACGTAGGCCTGCTCGCAGTTCGTGGCGACCACACCCGTGCATCCTCGGTCCGTGAGCGTCGCCATCAGCTCGGCTTCCGCGGATTCAGGGCCCTCCGGGAGTGGTGCCTGCCGCCGATCGTGCATCGTCCATGCCTGCAGCATCGTCGGCGGGGCGATGATCCCGCCCCAGCGCGTAGCCGCCGCGAAGTCCGCGTCGAGGTAGACCGGAAGCGAGTCGCCGAGCGCCTGGCACCAGCAGCGAATCATCCCCTCGTCGACGGCGGCCGGAGACTGCCGGGGAGGCCCCGCGGCGCGGCCGACGTAGTCGAGCAGATCAGCGTTCGTTTCCAGTGCCGCGGTCAAGCGACGCCCTCCTCGTCGAGCCGAGCGGAACCTCTCTCACTATATGGAGAGACTATCCACATCCGCAACGACGTACTAGTATCCACTCTCGATGGATGCCGCCGTTGCGGACGCACGTTCACGGGGCACGGCGCCGGCGGAGCGCACCCGCCCGAGCCGCGGCCGCCTGCAGTCGATCCTGACCGCGAGCACCGTCGCGCTCGTCGGCGCGTCCGACAACTCGCGCTGGTCGCTGACGGCGCACGCGGCGTTGACCGGATACGGGTTTCCGGGAACGCTCTTCCTCGTTAACCGGCGCGGCGCCCCGGCGCACGGACGTGAGACCTCGACGAGTTGCGTCGCGATCGGACGGCCCATCGATCTCGCCGTCTGCATCGTGAGCGCGGAATCGCTGCCCGACGCGCTACGTGACGCGGCCGCGGCGGGCGCCAAGGGTGCCATCGCCCTCGCCTCGGGCTTCGGTGAGTCGGGTGCAGCGGGCAGGCAAGCGCAGGCCGACCTCGTCGCGCTGGCCGACGAGCTCGACATCACGTTCTTCGGGCCGAACTGTCTCGGGTTCCTGAATCTCGTCGACGGCGTATCCGGGTGGGCATCGCCGCCCCCGGTCCCCGATCCCGAGCCGGGGTCGATCGCGCTCATCTCGCAGAGCGGCGGAATCGCAATCCAGCTGGGACGCTTCTCCGCGAAGCACGGCATCCGGTTCAGTCACGTCATCTCGACCGGCAACGAGGCGATGGTCGACGCATTCGACGTTGCACGCACGATCGTCGAGGACGAGCGCGTGCGCTGCATCGCGATGTTCGTCGAGGCGATCGGAGACGCACAGCGGTTCGACGAGCTCACGGCGCGGGCCGCCGAGCTGGACAAGCCGATCGTGATGATGAAGGTCGGCCGAAGCGCGCTCGCCGCGGAGGTGATCGCGAGTCACACCGGCGCGCTGGCGGGCGACGACGCGCTCATCGATGTCGCGCTGCGCGGCGCCGGCGTGATCCGCGTCGACTCGCTCGAGGAGCTCGTCGTCACGGCGGGGCTCGTCGCCGGGACCGGACGTCTTCCCGCAGGCAAGCTCGGCGTCGTCTCGATCTCGGGCGGCGCCTGCGACGTCGTCGTCGACGCCGCCGACACGTTCGGGACACCGCTCGCGGCGTTCTCCGAGCAGACGCAGGCGAGGCTGCGTGAGACCGGCTCGGCCTACGGCGCCGCGCACAACCCGCTGGACGTCACGGGCGCCGCCGTCGGCGGGCCACAGCTCATGACGGACGCCGTCGAGGCGGTGGCGGCCGACCCCGATGTCGGGATCGTCGCGATCGTCGACGTCTTGCCCGACGGCGACCTGCAGCGCAAGCCGAGCGCACGCCTCACGGCCCTCGGCGAGGCTATCTCGCGCGTGGACAAGCCCTGCGTCGTGATCCATCAGGTG
Source organism: Actinomycetes bacterium (assembly GCA_025964535.1). GTDB lineage: Bacteria > Actinomycetota > Thermoleophilia > Gaiellales > Gaiellaceae > Palsa-739. Next base: position 3,637 of record JAOPYX010000190.1, read on the forward strand.
ACCCAGGACCTGACCGACGACGCCTCGCGATCGACCGAGGCGATCGGCGTCGACCACCGGATCTGCGGCATCGACATGGCCGTCAAGGCGATCGGCGGGGCGATGCGCTGGTCGGAGTGGCGTCCACGCCCGATCGATGCGCCGACGGCGCGCATCGCGATCGAGCCGCGTCCGCTCTCCGAGGCGGAGGCACTCGAGCTGCTGAGCGCCCACGATATTCCCATCGTCCCGCGACGACTCGCAACGAACGCCGACGAAGCGGCCGCAGCCGCTGTCGAGCTCGGCTACCCCGTCGTCGTCAAGGTGGTCTCACCCGAGATCCTGCACAAGTCCGACATCGGCGGCGTCGCGCTCGACCTGGGCAGCGAAGCCGACGTCCGCACCGCGTTTGCGCGTGTGACCTCTGCGGCATCGGCCGTCGCCGGCGCGCGCGTCGACGGCGTGCTCGTCGCGCCGATGCGCTCGGGCGGCGTCGAGCTGATCGCCGGCGTCGTGCGAGATCCGGTCTGGGGCCTCGCACTTGCGGTAGGCCTCGGCGGCGTCTGGGTCAACGTGCTCGACGACTCGAGCCTGCGCAGGCTCCCCGTCGACGAGGCGGTCGTGCACGAGATGCTCGGCGAGCTCCGCGGCCGCTCGCTGCTTGAGGGGGCGCGCGGGAGCAAGCCGGCAGACCTCGCCCGGCTCGCTCAGGTGATCGCCAACCTCGGCAGGCTCGCACTCGCGCTCGGCCCGCGGCTCGAGTCGATCGAAATCAATCCCCTGCGTGTCGACGGCGCCGAGATCGAAGCGCTCGACGGCGCTGTGACCTGGAGCTGAGGAGGACTACATGCCGGCGAAAGCCGCCATTGCAGGGCTGGGCATCACGGAGATGGGCAAGATCTACGGGCGTTCGGCGATCGACCTCGCCGGAGAGGCGATCGCACTCGCGCTCGACGATGCCGGGCTCGTGAAGTCCGACCTCGACGGCCTCCTGGTCAACGCGAACTCACGCTTCGACAATGTCGGGCCCCGACTGCAGATGTCGCTCGGCCTCGAAGATCTCACGCTCGTCAACGTGATGAACTCCTTCGGGTCGACCGCGGGGATGATGCTCGAGTACGCGTCCTACGCTGTCGACAGCGGCCGCGCAACCGCGGTCGCGTGCGTCTTCGCCGACAACCCGCTGCAGGAGAAGGTCTCGAGCTCCGCCGCGTATGCCGGGAATCGCTATCGCGGCGCAACGGGAATGGCAGGGCTCCGCACGGCCTACGGATCGTTCGGTGCGAACCCTTCCTATGCGCTCGGCGCTCGGCGCCACATGCACGAGTACGGCACGACGCAGGACCAGCTCGGGGCGATCGCCGTGGGGCAGCGCCGCTGGGCGCTGATGAATCCCCGCGCGCAGATGAAGAAGCCGATGACGCTGGACGACTACCACGCGTCGCGCTGGATCGTCGAGCCGTTTCATCTCTTCGACTGCGGCCTCGTGTCGAACGGAGCCGTCGCGGTGATCGTGACGTCCGCCGAGCGCGCACGCGATCTGCCGAATCGCCCCGTCTACCTCCGCGGCTTCGGTCAGGTCGCACCCGGAGACAACCAGTTCGCCGGACGCGACCCGCTGCTCGACACCGGCGCGAAGATCTCCGGTGAGCAGGCGCTGCGACAGGCCGGCATCACGCTCGCGGACATCGATCTCGTCCAGCTGTACGACTGTTACACGTACACCGTCCTCGTGACGCTCGAGGACTACGGCTTCTGCGCGAAGGGCGAGGGCGGTCCGTTCGTCGAGGACGGCAAGCTCGGCCCCGGGGGATCGCTGCCGACCAACACCGGCGGCGGACAGTTGTCCGCGTACTACATGTGGGGCTTCACGCCGATCTCCGAAGCCGTCATCCAGCTGCGCGGCGAGGGCGGCGAGCGGCAGGTCGAGAAGAGCGACCACGCTCTCGTGAGCGGGAACGGCGGCGTCCTCAACTACCACTCGACGACGATCATGAGCACGCACCAGGGCTGACGAAGGAGAGCGATGTCGATCACCGAGAGCACCAAGCCGATCCCGATGCCCGACGACGAGTCGCGGCCGTTCTTCGAAGGCGCGAAGCGCCACGAGCTGATGATCCTGCGCTGCCGTGCGTGCGATCACCCGATGTGGCCGGCGAGCCACGCAGGCTCGCTGCCGGTCAACCCGCGCTGCCATAAATGCTTCGCCGCGGAGCTCGACTGGGCCGTTGCGACAGGCAAGGCGACGCTCTACAGCTTCGTGGTCATGCACCAGCCGTATCCCGGCTTCGAGAACGACGTGCCGTACAACATCGCACTCGTCGAGCTCGAAGAGGGCGTGCGCTGCCTCACCAACGTCGTCGGATGCGACAACTCGGACCTGCGGATCGGGATGCCCCTCGAAGTCGTCTTCGAGGATCTCAGCGACGAGGTCTCCCTGCCCAAGTTCAGGAGCGCGACATGAGCTACGAGTACGTCATCTACGAGAAGAAGGATCGCATCGCCTACGTGACGATCAACCGTCCCGAAGTGATGAACGCGATGAACGCGGCGACGCACGTCGAGTTGCGCGAGATCTGGGAGGACTTCAAGCAAGACGACGACGTGTGGGTGGCGATCTTCTCGGGAGCCGGCGATCGTGCGTTCTCGACCGGCAACGACCTGAAGGAGAGCGCGTCGCGCGACGAGAAGAGCCGCGCAGCGGAGCGCCCGCCGTTCGCAGGCATGACGAGCAAGTTCGAGTGCTCGAAGCCGATCATCGCCGCGGTGCACGGCTACTGCGTCGCCGGCGGCTTCGAGACCGCACTCGCATGCGACCTGATCATCGCGGCCGACAACACGCAGTTCTCGCTGCCCGAGGTGAAGGTCGGCCTCGTGGCCGGCGCCGGCGGGCTGCATCGCCTGGCACAGACCGCTCCGCTCAAGACGACGATGGGGATGGTGCTCACCGGGCGGCGGATGTCGGCCGAGGAGGCGTTCCGGCTCGGCATCGTGAACGAGGTCGTGCCCGTCGAGGATCTCCTGCCGACGGCCGAGCGCTGGGCGAACGAGATCCTCGCCTGCGCGCCGATCGCGGTCCGGATGACGAAGGAAGCCGTGATGGCCGGCCTCGACGTGCCGGTCGGGGACGCGATCGCGCGCGACGTGCGCGAGGTGAAGCCCAAGATTCGAGCGTCGGAGGATTACCTCGAGGGCCCCCGGGCGTTCGCCGAGAAGCGAAAGCCGGTCTGGACGGGACGCTAGCGATGACGGGCACGCGCCTCCTCGATCGCCTCGAGGCGATCGAGGAGATCCGGACGCTGAAAGCGTCGTACTGCCGCTGGGCCGATCGGGGTTACGCATCGGCAGGCGACGACGCCGCGCGCTTCGCCGGGCTTTTCGTAGAGGGCGCGGTCTGGACGGGCGGTCGCAGCGAGCCGGCCGTCGGTCCCGCGGAGATCGAGGAACGGTTCGCGTCCTTCCGTCCGTTCGGCTTCCACTTCGTGACGAACGGCATCGTCGACGTCGACCTCGACGCGGGCCGAGCGACCGCCCGCTGGAGCGCGCTCGCACCGTCGACGGACGACGACGGCAGCGCGCTCTGGATCGCCGGCACGTACGACGATGTGCTCGTGTCGACACCGGAGGGCTGGCGCTTTCTCAGCGTCACGTTCACGCCGGCGTTCAGAACGCCGTACGACGACGGCTGGTCGCGCACTCGCTTCGTCTCCTAGACGAAGCGGGTCTTCCCCCACCCGTCCTCGTACGGCGTCCGGAAGGCGGCGTGGAACGTCACGCGTGCGAATCTCCAACCGTCGTCCGTGCGGACGAACGAGTCGTCGTACGTGCCGGCGAGCCAGACGGCCTGGCCGTCGGACGCGGTCGACGGTACGAGGGCGTGCCAGACGCCGGTCGCTCGGTCCCCGTCGAGCTCGATGATCGGATTCGCGACGAGATGCAGCCTGAACCGTCGCGACGACGAGGCGCGCGCGCGAATCGCCTCCCGTCCCGACACCGGCTCGGCCGAGACCGCCCACACGCCGTCGACAGCGAAGAGCTCTGCGAAGCGCGTCGCGTCGTCGCCGGCCGACTCATACCCGGTGTCGATCCAGCGGCAGTAGAGCGCCTTCAGCGTGCGGATCTCCTCGAGGTCGGCGAGACGACGCAGCCGAACGGACGTGTCGTCGACGACGCTCATGCCGGCGCCACCTCGATCAGCATCTTCCCGAGGTTCTCGCCGGAGAAGAGCCCGATGAAGGCGGCCGGCGCGTTCTCGATCCCCGACACCGTCGTCTCGGCGTAGCGGATCGAACCGGATGCGACGAGCGGCGTCACCTCCTCGAGGAACTCCGGATAGCAGTCGCGATGCGCGCGGCTTCTGACGCCCTGGATCGTCAACTCCTTGGTGAAGAGCAGATCGAGGTTCGCCGGCCCGGGCGTCGCACGCTCGTCGTTGTAGAGCGACACCGCTCCGCACGCGACGATGCGGCCGCGGAACGCCATGTTGTCGAGCGCCGCCTGCAGGTGACCGCCGCCGACGTTGTCGAAGTACAGGTCGATGCCATCGGGTGCGAGCGTCGGAAGTGCCTCGTCCACGGGCTGCTCCCGGTAGTTGAACTGTGCGTCCAGCCCACAACCGGCGAGCCATGCCAGCTTCTCCTGCGAGCCGGCGCTGCAGATCACGCGGCTGCCGCCGCCGGCGGCGAGCTGTGCCGCGAGGCTGCCGACCGTGCCTGCCGCGGCCGAGACGTAGACGGTCTCGTTCTCACGCGGGCGCCCGAATCGCTGCATCCCGTACCAGGCGGTGAGGCCGGGCATCCCGAGTACGCCGAGCGCCGTCGAGACAGGCGCCGCCGCCGCGTCGATGCCTCGCACACCGTCGTCGTCGATGCGAATCCGCGCGATCTCACGCCAGCCGGACTGATGGACGACCCAATCGCCCTCGGCGATTCCGCGTGCCCTCGAGGCGACGACCTGGCCGACCGCGCCGCCGGCGAGCGGCGCGCCCGCCTGTGACGCCGGCCGGTCGGCGACAGGGCGAACCGTGCTCATCATCATCCGCATGAATGGATCGACCGAGCAATACGCGTTGCGCACGATCGCCTCGCCGGGCGCGGGATCCCCCACTTCGACCTCGACGACGGCGAAGTCGTCGAGGCTCGGCAGCCCGGTGGGTATCCGAACGAGGCGGACCTCCCGGCTCCGCAGGAGGGTCACTGCGCCGGTGCGATGTGGCGCTGCTCGCGGGGATCGCCGCGGTCGTGTGCGCCGGGGCCGAGACCTTCCTCACGCAGCCGGTACTTCTCGACCCTCCCCGTAGGAGTGCGCGGCAGCTCCTCGCGAAACTCGACGTAGCGGGGCACCATGAACTCCGGCAACCGCTCGACGCAGAAGGCGAGCAACTCCTCTGCCGTGAGCTGCGCGCCCTCGTTGAGCGTGATGACCACGCGGACGTCGTCCTCACCGAGCGGCGACGGGTACGGCACGGCCGCGGCTTCGGCCACCGCCTCGTGCTCACGCAGCACCTGCTCGACCTCCCAGGAGGAGACGTTCTCGCCCCTACGGCGGATCGCATCCTTCTTTCGATCCTGGAACGTGTAGAAGCCCTCGCCGTCCACGCTTGCGAGGTCGCCCGTGTGGAACCAGAGGTTGCGCCAGGCGGCCACCGTTGCCTCGGGCTTGTTGAGATACCCGGGCATGATCAGCCCGGGATACCTCGGGCGGATGACGATCTCGCCCGGCTCGCCGACGGGAACGTCACGGTCGAGGTCGTCGACGAGCCGCACCTCCCAGTCCTCGGACACCCGCCCGCACGATCCAGGCGGCGTCCGCTCGCCGGGCCGCGCGTAGATCGCGACGCCCGCCTCGGTGAGCCCATAGCCCTCGACGAGCCGGATCCCGAAGCGCTCCTCGAACTCGGGGTCGTAGCGCGCGTTGTAGAGACAGCGCAGCGTGTGGTCCCGATCGGCGGGGGTCGGGGTCGCCTTCTTGAGGATCTGCGGGATCGTGAAGACGCAGAAGCCGACGGTCGCGCCGAGCCGGCGCACGTCGTCCCAGTAGCCGCTGGCGCTGAAACGCTCGCGCAGCGCGCACCGGCAGCCGGCGACGACCGCCGTCACGACGCCGCGCTGAAGCGCGAAGCTGTGGAAGAGCGGGACAGGGGCATAGATGCAGTCGTCCTCGCCGATCTCGCACAGGCGGATCACTTCGATCGCCTTGGCGACGCTGTGCCCGTTGGTCAACGGCACGCCCTTGGAAGGCCCCGTCGTCCCCGACGTGTAGATGACACAGCTCACGTCGTCGGAGGCGACCTCCGGCCGAGTCGCGACCGCATCGCCGTCGACGGCGCGGAGCGCGATCGTCGTCACGCCGTCAAGCGTAGGTAGGCCGTCGATCTCGCCGCGCACGATGACGCACTCCAGCGATTCGAGCGTCGGGAGCGCGTCGCGAACGCGATCGAGATACGCGGCATCGACGATCAGGAACCGGCAGCCCGTGTCGTTGAGGACGTACTCGAGCATGTAGCCCCGGTACGCGGTGTTGATGGGCACGGTCGGCGCACCGAGCTTGGCAGCAGCGAAGTAGCAGTTGACGAACTCGGCGCAGTTCGGCAGGAAGAGCCCGACTCTCGTGCCGTGCGCGACACCGAGCCCGGCCAATCCGCCCGCGATGCGCGCTGCGGCCGCCTCGACGGCGCCGAACGTCCAGCTCTCGTCGCCGTAGACGAGGAACTCGCGGTCGGGCATTTCGGCGGCGCGCCGCTCGAGCAGACGCGGCACGACCATGTCCTCGAACGCGACCCCGAAGCTGGGCAGCGGCCGGTCGGCGGCCTGGAAAGACGCGGAGCCCGAGGCGTTGGCCGTCATTCCATACTATGGTATCAATGTCCACACTTGCTTCAACGTGCACCCGATCCGGGTCGGGACGAGAACGTTTCTGACGTGACGTCCTTCGGCCCCGACAGCCCCAGCTTCCGGGGTCTGATGAGCCGCTGGGCGACCGGCGTCAGCCTCATCACGTGCGCGGGCGACGACGGTCCGGTGGGTTGCACGGTGAACGCGCTCACCTCTCTCTCGCTCGACCCCCCGCGCCTGCTCGTGTGCCTCGACCTGACGGCGAGAACGCTCGAGCATCTGCGCGCCGCCGGACGCTTCTGCGTCAACATGCTCGGCGCCGAGCAGCAAGAGCTCTCGCGCCGCTTCGCCTCTCGCTCGAGCACGCAGGCCGAGAAGTTCGACGGGACGCTCTACCGGTCGGATCACGGCACGATTCTCCTTGAGGGATGCATCGCGACGCTCGTGTGCGACGTCGTCGACGAGCTCGTCCATGGTGACCACGCGATCATCGTCGGCGAGTTCGTGCACGGCGACGCTCGCGACGGCGATCCGCTGATCTTCTTCCGGAGCGAGTTCGGTACGCTCGTGGCGTGACGACGTTCGACCGGCTGGCGACGAGCGCGGCACCAACGGCCAGCCTCGAGCAAGCCCTGGCCGACATCCGCGCAGGCAAGTTCGTCGTCTTGGTCGGTGCGGCCGACCGTCGGAGCGAGGGAACGCTCACCATCGCCGCACAGCACTGCGACGCCGACGCCGTCGCGTACATGGCGCGCCACGGCCGGGGGATCATCTCGCTCTGCCTCACCGAAGCGCGGTGCGACGAATTGGGGCTTCCGCCCATGACACGAACGAACACGTCGACGTACCAAGCGGCATTCACGATCTCGATCGAGGCACGCGAAGGTGTCAGCACCGGAATCTCCGCCGCGGACCGGGCTCGCACGATCGCCGTCGCAGTCGATCCGTCGAGCACGGCGCGGGATCTCGTCAGTCCCGGCCACATCTTTCCGCTCCGGGCGAGGCCGGGGGGTGTGCTCGCTCGCGTCGCGCACACGGAGGGCGCCGTCGACCTCGCGGCGCTCGCGGGTCTTCAGCCCGCGGCCGTGATCTGCGGGATCCTCACGCCCGACGGAAGCATGGCCGGCCCCGCCGAGATCGAGAGCGTCGCGTCGCAGCTCGACCTCACCGTCCTCGCTGTCGAGGATCTCGTGGCGCACCGCCGACGGCTCGAGCAATGGATCGTCCCCGCTGGAGAGCGGCTGCTGCGTACGACCACCGGCGAGCTGCACGCCTTCTCGTTCGCCGAGGAGCACACGGGCCTTACGCATCTCGCGCTCGTCAAGGGAGATGCCTCTCTCGAAGGGCCGGTCTTCGTGCACGAGGAATGCGCGGGCGGCGACGTCTTCGGCGCGCTCGACTGCGGCTGCGGGGAAGCGCTGCAGGGCGCGCTCGAGACACTCGAGCGCACCGGGTCAGGCGTGCTCGTGTACGTCGCGCGCGAGGCCGACGAGCGGCGACTGCAGGACGTCGTCCTGGCCTGCGAGCGAAACGGTGACAGCATTTCGCCGAAGGCGATCGAGCTCGCGCGCCAGGTGCTGCACGCGCTCGGCTCTCCCGCCGCCCCCTGAGCCGCACGCCGGCGCGAGGGCGCCTTGCGTCAATGTGGAAATCTCCGCCACGACGTGGAATACTTCGAAGCGATGGCGATCGCCGCCGTGGAGCTCACCGAACTCGAGGCCGCAGTCCGTGGCGTGCTCGACCGCCATTGGCCCAGCGAGCGGCGGATCAGCCGGGATTCGTCCGGCCTCGGTGAGATGTGGCAGCAGGCGATCGAGCACGACTGGCTCGACCTCGGAGGCGACGAGGCACTTCCCGTCGCGATCCGCGTGCTCGGCGAGCTCGGACGCGCGAACTGCGGCATTCCCCTGCTCGATGCGCTCGTCGCATCCACGGTCCTCTCCAGGACCGACTATGCAGAGAGGATCGCAGCCGGCGAGGTCACCGTGATCGTCGGCCACGCGCCCGCCTCCGGTCTGCTGGAGCACCTCGAGGGTGCGACGCTTGCAACGCACGCACTCGTACTGCCGCATGAAGGCAGCACCGCCGAGCTGTACGCGATCGACGCGCGGATGCTCGAGCCGACACCGAGCATCGCTCCGCAGGGCTGGACGCGGCTGACGCTCCCCACCGCACCGGAGCTGCAGATCGAGCTTGCTCCCACGGAGCTCGAGGCCGCGGCGCGAACCATGCGTCTCGGGCTCGCAGCGCGCGCACTCGGCGCTGCGCGGCGCGCACACGAGCTCGCGGTCGAGCACGCGAGCACACGAGAGCAGTTCGGACAGCCCATCGGCCGCTTCCAGGCCGTATCCCATCGCGCCGCGACATGCGCCATCGACCTTGCGAGCAGCGCCCTGCTCCTCGACGACGCCGTCGAAGCCGTGCAGCGCGAGCCCGATGAGGCCGCGCTCGCTGTCGGACTTGCAACGTCACATGCGCTGGCCGCTGCGCCGCGCGTGATTCTCGGCGCCCTGCACACGCTTGGCGGGATGGGATTCCACGAGGAGCACGAAGGCGCGTGGCTCTTCCGCCGCGTATACGCCGATGTGGCCCGTGCCGTTGCCTTCGACGATGCCGCAGGCGATCCGAGCCGGATGCTGATCGAAGAGAAGCGAGAGCAGCCGTCGCTCGACCTCGGGCCCGACGCAAACGCCTTTCGCGACGAAGTGCGGATGTTCTTCGCAGAGCACTGGGACCCTGTCCGCGTCCTCGACGAGGATGCGCAGTACGACCCCGAGCTGCGACGTCTCCTCGTGGAGCGGGGCTGGCTCGGCGCCGGCTGGCCGAAGGAATGGGGCGGCCAGGAGCGCAGTCCGGAAGAGCTGCTCGCGCTGACCGAGGAGATCCGCTACCGCGGTGTCCCTGTGCGCCGGCTGTTCACGACCGTGAACATCGTGGGCGGAGCGATCGTCCGTCACGGGACGGACGAGCAGAAGCAGCGCTACCTGCCGGGCATCAAGACCGGCGAGACACTCTTCTGCCTCGGCTACAGCGAGCCGGGTGCCGGCTCCGACCTCGCGTCGCTGCGCACGTCCGCCCGGAAAACCGAGGGCGGCTGGATCGTCAACGGCCAGAAGATCTTCACGACGTTCGGGCATCGCTCCCACTTCCACTGGCTGGCTGTGCGCACCGACGCGGACGCGAAGCCGCCGCACGCGGGCATCAGCGTCTTCATCGTCCCGCTCGACTCGGGCGGGATCACGATCCAGGAGAACCACGCGCTGAACGGCGAGACGACGTGCACCGTCTTCTACGACGACGTCTTCGTCCCGGACGAGGGCGTCGTCGGACAGGTGAACGACGGCTGGAAGGTGATCGGTACTGCACTGTCCGTGGAGCGCATCCAGATGGGCGGCAACGTTGCGGAGCTTCGCGGGATCCTCGACGGCCTGCTCACTGCCATGCGCGAGGATCCGGATCGCTATGCCGGAGCTGCGGGCTCGTGGCAACGCGAAGCGATCGTCGAGATCGCAGCGTGGCTGCGCGCCGTTCGCCTCTTCGTCGTCTCCGGCCTCCGGGCGATGGCAGCGGGCGAGAGCACGCGGCTGACCGCGGCGATGGCGAAGGTCGCAGGCGGAGAGACTGCAGAGAAGCTCGCCGACGTCGGGCTGCGCATCCTTGGACCAAACGCGGCACTCGCCGCCGGCGCTCCCGGCTCGCTGCTCAATGGATCGATCGAGCGGATGCTGCGCCTGGCGCCGATGTACGTGATCGGTGGCGGCACGAACGACATCCAGAGAAACCTGATCGCGCGCGAGCTGGGGTTGCCGCGCTGACCCCGCGGCCGAACGTCCGCAAAATGGTAGTAGGATCCACATAGATGAACGTGGCTGACGCGCACGCGAGCGAGGTCACGCAGGCGATGGCCGAGATGGTCGTCGCGATCGAGCCCCGGCACCTCCCCGCCGACATCGTCGACCTGATCACCAAGGCGTTCGTCGACAGCCTCGGCTGCGGGCTCGCCGGCACCGCGCAACCGGAAGGACAGATCGCGCGGGCGTGGGTCGAGTCGCTCGGCGGGGCCGCAGATTCCACGCTGATCGGTGCGGGCGGCAATCGAGTCCCTGCCGCCATGGCCGCGCTCGCGAACGGCGTCACGATGCACGCGCTCGACTACGACGACTTCTCGCTGAAGCGCATGCTCCACCCGAGCGTCGTCTTCGTCCCGGCCGTGCTCGCGCTCGGCGAGCGTGAGGGCGCGAGCGGAATGGACGTCGTCGTCGCGTACGCGGCGGGATACGAAGCAGCAGCGAGGATCGCGAAGCAGCTCAACCCCGACCACTACGCGCGCGGGTGGCACTCGACGAGCACGATCGGCGGTCTGGGTGCCGCCGCTGCTGCAGCACGCCTCCTTGGTCTCGACGCGGAGCGCGTCGCTGTCGCCGTCGCGATCGCGGCTTCGAGCGCCGGTGGGCTGCGGAACAACTTCGGGACGATGGTGAAGCCGCTCCACGCGGGCAACGCCGCCTTCCACGGCGTCGCGGCGGCCGAGCTCGCGGCACGGGGCTTCAGCGCCTCGAAGGCGATCTTCGACGGCGACCGCTCGTACCAGGAGGTCTACCGCAACGAGGAGACACCCGAGTTGTCCGCGAGAGACTTCACGCTCGACAAGCTCGAGCTCGTCGAATCCGGCATCACCTTCAAGCGCTACACGTGCTGCGGCGCGATCCACGCCGCGCTGGACGCAATCCTCGAGCTGACCGCGGAGCACGGGCTCACGCCGGACGCGGTCGCAAGCGTTCGCTGCGCCGTCCACCCTCGTGCGCCGGAGATCCTGATCCATCACGTGGCCGCGACGCCCGAGCAGGGCCGCTTCTGCGTCGAATACTCCCTCGCGGTTGCGCTCACCGACGGCCACGCGGGCGTGCCGCAGTACACGGAGGAGCGCCTCGCGGATCCGGCGGTGCAGGAGCTCTCGCGCCGCGTCGAGGTCTACGTCGACGACGCGCTCGCCTTCAACGAGGGAGCGGCGACCGCGATCTCGAACAGCGTCGTGACGGTCGAGACCACCGACGGCCGGACTCTCGAGCACCGCGTGCCGCCGCACCGGCCGATGTCGTGGGAGGAGCTGGAACGCAAGTTCCGCAGCTCCGCCGCGATCGTGCTCGCCAAGGACGGCGCAGAAGCCGCGCTCGCAACGGCGCGTGCACTGCCCGAGCTCGAAGATGCCGGCACGCTCGCGCGCGCGTTCTCCGGAGCCGCGGCAGCCCAGGTGTCGGAATAGCCGAGTCGTTCGATCCAGGACGCCCTCGCGTCGTCGTGATCACCGGTGCGAGCGGCGGGCTCGGCTCGGTGATGGCGCAGCGCTTCGCGCGCGGCGGCGACACCGTCTTCGTCGGCTACCGGCACGGGCGGGAGAAAGCCGAAGCGCTCGTCGAGTCGATCGCCGGCGAGGGCCTGGATGCGCGACCGCTCCACCTCGAGCTCGCGTCGAGCGAGTCGGTGGCGACGGCGCTCGCGCAAGCCGCGGCCGACGCGGGCCCGGTCGACGTGCTGATCAACAACGCCGCCTACCGGCCGATCGGGCCCTTTGTCGACATCCCCGACTCGGAATGGGAAGAGGTGCTGTCGATCAACGTCCTCGGCGCCGTGCGCTGCTGCCGCGCGGTGCTTCCGGCCATGGCGGAGCGCGGGTTCGGGCGGATCATCAACATCTCGGGCCTCGACGCGCTGCACGGCGGCTTCGAGCGCTCGCACGTCACGGTCTCGAAGACGGCGATCATGGGGCTCAGCCGCGCCGTCGCGCTCGAGTTCGGCCATCTCGGCGTGACGGCGAACACCGTCGTGCCCGGCAGCTTCCGCGTCTGGCGCGACCCGAAGCTCTATCCCTACTGGGAGAAGCTGCGGAACTACCTCGTGTCGCACACACCGGTCGGCCGCCAGGGCGAGCCCGACGAGCTCGCGGAGCTGTGCTGGTACCTCGCCTCGCCGGCCGCGGCGTTCGTCACCGCGCAGGACATCCACATCAACGGTGGCCTGTTCCCGCTGCTCGCGAATCCCTTCCTCGGGCCGGACGAGTAGCACCGTCCACCGTGACGCAGCACCTCGGAACGCTGCGTCAGCTGATCGTCCCCGTCGGCAGCGTCGAAGCTGCGTTGCCCTTCTATCGCGACGGCCTCGGGCTCGTGGTCCGCTTCCAGGACGGTGATCGCTGGGCGGCGCTCGATGCCGGCGGGCTCACACTCGCGCTGGCGGGCCCGGGCGAGCACCCGGCGGGAGATCGTGTCGCGCTCGGCGTGAAGGTCGCAGACCTCGACGCTGCGGTCGCACGAGTCGTGGCTGCGGGAGGGACGGTGGTGGATCCGCCGCAAGAAGGCGAGCACGAGCGGCGCGCGACGTGTCTCGACGGCCAGGGAACGCCGATCGCGCTGTACGAGCCGCTGCGTAACTAGTTCACGCGGCGCTCGTGGCCCTGCCAGAGCTTGTCGCGGAGCTCACGCTTCAGGACCTTGTTCGACGAGCCGAGCGGCAGGCTGTCGAGGAACTCGACGCGCTGCGGCTTCTTGTAGTGCGCGAGGCGCTCGCGCGTCCATTCGATGATCTGCGCTGCGTCGAGATCGCTGTCGATCGGCACGACGTAGGCCACGACCGCCTCGCCCCACTCCTCGTCAGGCGCGCCGACGACCGCGACCTCACGCACACCCGGGTGTGCAGCAATCGCACGCTCGACCTCCGAGGGATACACGTTGAGACCGCCTGAGATGATCAGGTCGCGCTTGCGATCCTGAAACGTGACGTAGCCGTCGTCGTCGACCGTCGCGAGATCGCCCGCGCGATACCAGCCGTCCTCCGTGAGGACCTCGCCGGTCGCCTCGTCGTTGCGCCAGTAGCCGCGCATGAGGTTCGCGGAACGGATCAGCAGCTCGCCGAGCTCGCCTTGCGCCACCTCGACGTCGTCGTCGTCGACGAACTTCACGTCGACGCCGTAGGCGACCCGCCCCGCGCTCGTGAGCACAGCGTCCGACGCATCCGCGTCCTCGTAGTCCCTCGGCCGGAGCAACGTGATTGGATGCGGCGCCTCGCTCGATCCGTACACCTGCGTGAGGATCGATCCGAACGACTCGATCGCGCGGCGAAACAGCGCGGCGCTGATCGGGGAGCCGCCGAACGAGATCTGCTCGAGCGCCGAGACCGCGCCGACCACCTCGTCGCCGGCCTCCAACAGGCGCTGGATCATCGTGGGGACGAGGAAGGTGTGCGTACCGCCCTCGTCCACGACGGCACGCGCGAAAGCTTCCGGCGTGAACTTCGGCAGGATGACGTTGACAGCGCCGGCCGCGAGGAACGAGATGAGCTTCGATCCACTCCCGTGCGTGAGCGGGCCTGCGTGCACCATCACCGACCGCGGCCGCAGGACGAGCTCGGAGGCCAGCATGTTCAGCGTCGACGCCGCACGGCCGCCGTGCGTGTGCGTCGCGCCCTTCGGCCGGCCGGTCGTGCCGCTCGTGTACAGGATGTAGTTCGCCGTCTCGGGCGCGACAGCGCCGGCCGCGAACGAGCTCGACGCGGCTGCCAGTGCGTGCTCGTATGGCACGAGCGGGATGGAGCCGTTGCGGGCGTTCTCCTCGCCGACGAGCAGGATCAGTCGCAGCGAATCCGGCAGCTCGTCTTCGAGCGCCTCGAACAGGCTCCGCGTTGCGACGAGCACCGCCGCCTCCGAGTCGGCCAGGAGATAGCGACACTCGTCGGCACTGAGACGCTCGCTGATACCGAGCCGCGTGATGCCCGCGCGCGCGCAGGCAACGTCGACCTCGACGAACTCGAGCGTGTTCGGCAGCAACGTCGCAGCCGGATTGTCGGCTCCGGCGTGCGCATCGAGCAACACATTGGCGAGACGGCCGCTGCGGTCTCGAAGCGTGGCGTAGGTCTCACGGCGCTCGCCGTCCACGACGGCCGGCCGGTCCCGCCACGAGCGCAGGCTGCGCTCGACGAGCCGCTGCGCGGTGAGCATCTGCGGCGGATGGGTCACAGGCGCACCTGTGACGAGCGGTGGAAGCCGACGACCGATCCGATGCTCGCAGTGATCTCGCCGAGGCTCGCGCGTGACCGCGCCGCGTCGATGACGGCCGGCATGCAGTTGCGGCCCTCGCCCACGGCCCGCGCGACCTCGGCAAGCGCGCGTTGCACCGCATCCGAGTCGCGCGCCGCGCGCCGCGCGGCCAGCGAGGCCCGTTGCTGCGCCTGCAGCTCGACCGGCACCTTGAACACCTCCGCGTAGGGCTCGGCTTCGACCGGGTGCACGCTCACGCCGACGATCTTCCGCTCGCCCGACTCGACCTCGCACTGGAACCGGTAGGCGGAGTCGCTGATCATCTGGGCCAGCAGCCCGGACTCGAGCGCAGCGACCGCACCACCGGCCTCGGCGATCTCCAGCACGATCGCAACGACCTCTGCCTCGATCCGGTCGGTGAGCTCCTCGACGTAGTGCGAGCCACCCAGCGGGTCGACGACGTTCGCGGCGCCGGACTCGTGGGCCGCGATCTGTTGCGTCCGCAACGCGAGATGCGCGGCTGCGGCGGTCGGGAGCCCGAGCGCCTCGTCGTAGGACGACGTCGCGAGCGTCTGGGCGCCGCCGAGCACGGCGGCAAGCGTCTCGTAGGCCACGCGCACGACGTTGTTCATCGGCTCCTGCGCGGTCAGCGCGCCGCCGAGGGTGTAGACGAACAGGTTGATCGCCGCCCGCTCGATCGGCACGTCGTACCACTCGTGCAAGAGGCGCGCCCAGAGGCGGCGCGCGGACCGCAGCTTCGCAGCCTCCTCGAACACGTCGACGCCGGTGGACAGAAAGAGGAAGAGCGACGGAGCGATCGCGCTCACGTCGACTCCACGCCGGCGGGCCTCGTCGAGATACGCCATCCCGTTGGCGGTGGCGATGGCTACCTCCTGCACGGCGGTCGAGCCCGCGTCGCGAATGTGGTACCCGCAGAACTCGATCGGCTCCCAATGCGGCACCGTCGCCGCGAAATGCTCGACCACGTCGACCGCGAGCAGCAGGCTGGCACGTGGCGGGAAGATGAACGTGCCTCGCGCGGTGAACTCCTTCAACGGATCGTTCTGGAGCATCACGCGAATCGACGCGGGATCGACGCCGAGCTCCTCGAGCGCGACGAGCGCAAACGCCGCGAAGACCGGGCCGATGGCGTTCGCCGTCGTCCGCATCTGCCGAACGCGCTCGAGCGGGAGCCCGTCGAGCAGCGCCAGGAGGTCGTCGACGGTGTCGAGCGGCGTCCCCACCTTGCCCACCTCTCCGTCCGCGAGCGGATCATCGGAGTCGAGCCCCATCTGGGTCGGCAGATCGAGTGCGATCGAGAGACCTGTCTGACCGGCGTCGAGGAGGCGGCGGAAGCGCGCGTTCGTCTCGCTCGGCGTTCCGTAACCGGAGTACATGCCCATCACCCAGAGCTCGTCGAGGTACCCGCGCGCGCTGCGGCCGCGCGTGTACGGATAGGCCCCCGGCGTCTCGTCCTCGCCGTACCAGGGCTCGAGCGGGATCTGTGCCGAGCTCGAGCCGCGGGTCGTGCCTGCGGGCGGCGCCGGCAATGCGGTCGCCCAGCGGCGCAGCAGCTCGGGCAGCGAGCCTGCGGCGGTCGGAGCCACGCCGATCATGTGGCTCACCTTCGGCCGACCTGCGCCATCAGCTCGGCTGGTCGACGGCCCAGAAGCCGATCGAGTCGAGATGGCGCAGCAGCAACTGGCCGGCGAACGCGATGTGGGAGGACATTGCGACACGGGCCGCCTCGGCGTCATGTGCCTCGAGCGCGTCGATCACCGGCGCATGTCCTGAGCGGTTGTGCTCGATCCAGCCGGGGATCATCCCCCAGAAGCGCCGCGGGACGAAGCGCGACGCGGAGCGGACGAACCAGGTCAGCCGATCGGAGTCCGCAACGGCGTAGATCGCGTCGTGCAACTGGTAGTTCGCACGCTCGAGGTAGCCCGCGTCGTCCTGGGTATGGGCGTTGATCTCCTCGTCGATCAGTCTCAGCGCGGCGAGCTGCGCGTCGTCGATCGCGAGCGCAGCGCGTGCGGCGAGCTCGCCGCTGACGAACGCCTGCACGAGATACGCATCCTCGACGTCACGGCGCGTGATGGTCATCACCCGGAAGCCGCGGTTCGGCTCCTGCGTGACCCAACCGTCCTGGGCGAGGAGGAGGAGCGCCTCGCGCACCGGAGTGATGCTCGAGCCGATCCGCTCGGCCAGCGGAGCGAGGCGAAGAAGCTGGCCCGGCGGGACCTGGCCGGAGACGATCAGCTCGCGAATGTGCGTCGCGGCCTCGTCCTTGAGCTGGAGTCTGGGCTGTGTCGTGCTCGCCGCCATCGAATTCTCCCGTATATAATATACAACTTCGGACGCCATGCTACCTCGGGTCAACCGGCGGCGTCCAACCACGCACGATGCCCGACCGAGTGGACGACGGCAACGTCCTAGCGGAACCCGACGCTCGCCGAGCTGTCGTTGCCCGCGCCCGTGAGGCGATAAAACAGCGCGGCGATGACGAGCACCGGCACGATCACGACGACCGCAGCGGTCGCCGCCTCCGGCAGCGCCGCGTTGTTCCAGATCGCCCAGATCCAGCTCGAGACGACATTGAGATTCGGTCCCGAGAGGAAGATCACGAGCGAGAGCTGACGCATGGTCGCCATGAACACGAAGAGGCCGCCTGCGAACAGCATCGGACGCATGAGCGGAACGAGGATGCGCACGAAGACCCGCAGCCGGCTCGCACCGCTCACGTCAGCCGCTTCCTCGAGCTCGCGATGCTGCGTGATCAAGCCCGCGTGGTTGAAGCGGAGGCCCCACGGCAGGTAATGGATCACGAGCGCGACGAGGATGATCCACGACGTGTCGTAGATCGGGATCGGCGAGTTGATGAAGACGCGCAGCACCGCGAGCGACAAGACGACGCCGGGAACGACGAGTGGCAGGCTGCCGAGCTGGTCGACCCCGCGGCTCAAGATGCTCGGCCGGCGAAGCACGCCCCACGCCGTGACGAGGCCGATCGCCATCACGAGGACGGCTGCACCGAGGCCGAGTATGAAGGTGTTCTTCAGCGCGTCGAGGAACGACGCCGAGTGGAGCACGTCGTGGTAGTTCAACAACGTGAAGTGCCTGACCTGGTGAACGGACGGCGCTGAGTAGTAGCGCAGGAAGGAGGCCCACAAGAGCATGAACACGGGCGCGAGAATGATCAGCGGCACGAGCAACGTCGCAAGCGCCGACGGCCACCGGAACTTCATCAGGTCGATCTTGTCCGGCCGGTAGCCCTTGCCGGTGACGGTGACGAAGCGGTGCGCACGTGCGGTCGCGCGCTGGTAGAGGTAGAGACCGAAGATCGTGCAGGCCATCAGGAGCGTCGCGTAGACGGCGGCCGCCCCGAAGTCCGGCTGGACGGCGTTGCTGATCTCGAAGTAGATCGCGGTGCTGAGCACGTTGATGTGCGCGGGCGTCCCGATCAGCGCCGGCACCTCGAAGGACTCGATGCCGACGATGAGCGAGAGCAGCACGGCCGCCAGCAGGCTCGGCCTGACGAGCGGCAGCGTCACCGTCCGCAACGTGCGCAGGTAGCCCGCGCCACTCACGGCGGCGGCCTGCTCGAGGGCGGGATCCGCGAATCTGAAGGCCGGTGCGACGAGCAGGAAAGCCGCCGGGAACACGATCGTCGCCTGGATGAAGATCATCCAGGTCCACCCGTAGACGTCGACCTGTGGCGCGCCACGGCCGAAGATCCCCTGGAGCACCGAGTTCACGAGGCTCGAGTTGGGGCCGAGCAGGAGGATCCACCCCATGGCCTCGACGACGATCGGCACTCCGAGCGCGACGATCACCGTGAAATAGACGAGCCGGCGGAACGGCGCGTTGGTGCGCTCGACGAAGAAGGCGACGATCGCAGCCACGGCCACGGCGAGCAACGCGCTCGCGGCAGAGAAGATGAACGTGTTCTCGATCGTCTTGAGGCCCGTCCCCTGGGAGAAGACGTTCCGGTAGTGGTCGAGCGTTCGCGCCCCGTGCCACACGTTGTTGCCGTTGACGAAGCCGGAGTAGATGACGGTGGCGATCGGCGGAAGAATGAGCGCGCCCATCGCCACGGCGACGAGAATCGTCGTCGCGTTGCGCTGTGTCGCGCCGACGAGGCGGCGGACGGCAAGCGTGGTCGCCGGCACCGGCGCCTGATCGACGGCCGAATGCGTGCTCACAGCACCGACTCGGCGACCGACTCCAGCGGAACGTCCGCAGTGGCAGGCTCGATCGCCGGGGTCACGCCGCTCGCCTCGCGCGGGAAGACGAGCCCCTGCGCGGGAAGCGTCAGCAGCACCGCGTCGCCGATGCCGATCTCCGGCTTCATGCCGGAGACGCGGGCGCGAATCTCCACGCCCTCGGCATCGACGAGGAAGTCCGTGCTCTCGCCAAGGAAGACGCTACTGCGCACCGTGCCGTGGAGAGCTCCGGCCGACGACGGCTCCGCCGAGTGAGACCGCGTGGCCCGCTCGATCTTGATGCTCTCCGGCCGAATCGTGAGCGCGACGGCGGCTCCGGAAACGGCCGCTGCCGTGAGCACGCCGGCGCACGACGAGCCGCCGATCTCGACCACGCAGGCCTCGCCGACCGCCGCCGCCTCGCGCAATGTCCCCGACAGGAGGTTGGTCGAGCCGATGAAGTCGGCCACGTACTCGGACTCGGGGCTGTGGTAGATCGACGCAGGCGGCCCTTGCTGGACGATGCGCCCGTCGTGCATGAGCGCGATCTCGTCGGAGAGCGCGAGCGCCTCCACCTGGTCGTGTGTCACGTAGACCGTCGTCAGTCCCGTCTCGACCTGCAACCGCTTCAGCTCGAAGCGCATCCGCTCGCGCAGCTTCGCGTCGAGGTTGCTCAACGGCTCGTCGAGGAGCAGCAGTCTCGGATTCCCGACGATCGCACGCGCGAGTGCGAGTCGCTGCTGCTGGCCGCCGCTGAGCAGCGTCGCCGAGCGCTTCGCAAGATGCTCCATGTTCATGAGCGTCAGCGTGCGCTCGACAGCCTCGCGAATCTCGGCCCGGCCGCGGTGCTTGACGCGCAACGGGAACGCGACGTTCTCGAACACCGTCATGTGCGGCCAGATCGCGTACGACTGGAACACCATGCCCAGATCGCGCTTGTTCGGCGGGACGAAGAGCGCCGCCGACCCGTCGAAGACCGCGACGTCGTCAATCTCGATTCGGCCCGCGTCCGGACGCTCGAGGCCCGCAATCGAGCGAAGCGTCGTCGTCTTTCCCGAGCCAGACGCACCGAGCAAGGTGAAGAGCTTGCCTTCGGTGACGTTGAACGAGACGCCGTCGAGTGCGCGGACGATGTCGCTCTTGCGCGGTGAGAACCGCTTCTCCAATGCCGTGACTCGAAGCATCTACCTCTGCTCTCCTGCTCTCCGTTGACGCGACCGGTCGTGCTGGACATGGAACGTGTGCTGCCGGCAGCACACACCGCCGGCAGCACACAGGTCGAGGAGTTCTACAGCCTTATCCGCCGTTGATGAAGTACCGGGTGTAGAGATCGACCCAGGAGTTGTACGCCTGGTAGTAGTCCTTGAAGCCCGTCCACGTGTGCTTCGAGGTCTGCGAGATGACGTTCCATTTCGACTGCGGCATCTGCCCGGCGATGTCGAACGGCAGGATGGCCGCATTCTTGAAGGGCAGGGCGTTGCCGAGATCCGCGAGGACCTTCGAGCCCTCCTTCGCGTTCATGTACCAGTCGACGAGCAGCATCGCAGCGCACGGATGCGGCGCATGTGCCGAGATGGATGACGCCTGGAACTGGCCGAGCATCGGGTTCATCAGCTGCAGGAGCAGCGGCGCACCCTTCACGATGTGGTCACGCTGGTAGTACGACGACGACATGTCGATGCCCATCGGCGCCGTGCCGGCGATCACGAGGTCGGCCACACCGCGACCGCTCACGTTGAGGACACGCACCTGCTTGGCGAGAGCGCGGTAGTACCCGACGCCGTACGTGCGGCGCAGCAGAGCCGTGAACGCCGGAGCCGTGCTGTCGGTGCCGATGTAGATCTTGCCCTTGTACTGCGGCTTGAGCAGATCGGTCCACTTCTTCGGCACGTCGCTCGGGGCCACGAGGTTCGGGTTGTAGTAGACGCCCGACATGACGTAGCCGTTCGTGGCGAGGTAATACGGCGACGTCAGGTCCGGCTGGACCTTCGCCATGTACGGCGACCAGAACGGCTGGAAGTACTTGTTGTCGCGCGGGATGTTCCCGAGTGCGTCGTTGTAGACGTCGAAGTTGTGCTTGCCGGCGTCCTCTTCGCTCGTCAGACGCGTCACGAGCGGGCTCGTCGCGATGTACGTGCTCATCTTGACGCCGGGGTACTGCGCTTCGAAGGCAGGCTTGAGCGACGCGTCGGTGGCCGACGAGCTCGTGTAAAGCGTGACGGCTCCTTCGTTCTTTGCGCACGCGTAGAGGTGCGCCTCGCGATCGGCCTTCTTGTACGTGAAGATCGGGTTGATCTTGGACGTCGCCGACGGCGTCTTGGCCGCGAGCGACGCAGTTGCGCCGACGGTTGCGAGCAGGCTCAAAGCGCCGAGCAGCAGCGCATACCGGCGCCAGCGATTTCCGCGGTCAAGGCCATTGAACATCCGCAAAGCCCTCCTTCTTATATGATATATCCAGCAGCGCGAAAGTATCACTCGCTGCTGTCGCGATGTCAAGAGCGACGCCCTCTTCCTTACAGACGCCATCCGGCCGTGGTTGATTGCGTCCAGGTTCGTTCGCAATCTGGAGTGGCCTTCCGTATGCTGGCGAACGGTGCACGTCGGCGTCCAGCTGCCGCAGAACGAGATCGGTGCCGACCCGGGCGAGATCCGCGAGCTGGTGCAGGGAATCCGCGACCTCGGCTTCCACCACGTCTCCGTCCTCGATCACGTGCTCGGCGCCGACCGCGCGACGTACGGCGATCGCGAGTTCCTCCCGTACGACGCGACCTCCGTCATCCACGAGCCGCTCGTGCTCTTCGGCTACATCGCCGCGTGCGCCCCGGAGCTCCACCTGCTCTCGTCCATCCTCGTGCTGCCGCAGCGCCAGACCGCGCTCGTCGCGAAGCAGATGGCCGAGGTCGACATCCTCGCGCGCGGACAGACGCGGCTCGGCGTCGCCGTCGGCTGGAACGACGTCGAGTACGAGGCGCTCGGCATGGACTTCACGTCACGCGGCCGTCGTCTCGAGGAACAGGTGGGGCTCCTGCGCCGGCTGTGGACCGAGCCGGTCGTGACCTTCGAGGGCGAGTTCGACCGGATGCGGGCGGTGGCGATCAACCCGCCGCCCGTTCAGCGACCGATCCCGATCTGGTTCGGCGGCGGCACGCAACGGGCCCGGTGGCGGGCATCCGTCCTCGGCGACGGGCTCGTGATGCGGTGGCCGCTGCCCGACCGTCCCCTCGAGAGCGCGTGGCCGCAGCAGATCGAGGAGATGCGCATGTGGCGACAGGACGCCGGCCTCGACGGCGGCGTCGGCCTCGAGGCGCGCATCTCGGCCGATCTCGCCCGGTCGCCGGAGGAGTGGCGCCGCACCGCGGAGGAATGGAAGGAGCTCGGCGCGAGCCATCTCGCCATTCGCACGATCCGGCTCGGGCTCGACAGCGCCGCGGCGCATCTGGAGCGACTCGAGCTTGCCCGGGACGCGCTCGGGGCGTTGATGCCGTCGTGAGGCGCGCAGTCGACTCCGGCGATCTTATATTATATAGTCGCTCGCAATCCCCGGCTGAGCCCGGCTTCACGACCCGGATCGCAGGGCGCCGATGACGCCACCACCGCCCATCCAGTCGGCCAAATACGTGGACGAGGAGGCAGCGCCATGGAATTCTCGATGATCTTCGAAGCGCAGATCGCCGGCCCGACGCCGGAGACGGAGCCGCAGGTGATCCGCGAGTGCGTCGAGCAGGCCGTGCTCGCCGAGGAGATGGGCTTCGACCGGATCTGGGCGGTCGAGCACCACTGCCTCCACCAGTACGCGCACATGAGCGCGCCCGAGGTCTTCCTCTCGTTCGTCGCCGGCAAGACGTCGCGCATCCGGATCGGCCACGCGGTCATGTGCCTGCCCTTCCGTTACAACCACCCGATCCGCGCCGCCGAGCGCACGGCGATGCTCGACATCCTCTCGGAGGGCCGGCTCGACGTCGGCGTGGGCAAGGGCGCAACCGACGAGGAGCTGCTCGCGTTCGGCATCGGCAAGGACCAGGTGCAGGAAGAGATGATCGAGTCGCTCAACATGCTGCCGCGCATGTGGCAGGACGAGATCTTCGAGCACAAGAGCGAGCTGATCGAGGTGCCGCCCAGGCGCATCCTCCCCAAGCCGGTGCAAGATCCGCACCCGCCGCTGTTCCTCGCGTGCACACGCGAAGAGATGTTCACGTACGCAGGCGGGCACGGCATCGGTGCGCTTGCGCTCGGGTTCGCGGGACCGGAAGACATCGCCGAGAAGAACAAGCGCTACCGCGATGCGATCGCGAATCGCAACGAGGAAGACGTGATCGGCGCAGTCGCAAACGACAAGCTCGTCGCGCTCTGCCCGGCGATCGTGCTCGAGGACCGCGAGGAGGCGCAGAAGATCGGCTTCCGCGGCCAGCGCTTCTTCGTCGAGGCGATCGCTCAGTGGAGAGGCGGGCCGCCCCCGTCGACCGACCTCTACGAGGTCGACAACGAGGCAGCGCTCCTGGCGATGCAGCAGAAGACGCTCGAAGCGAACTTCGGCTCTGAGAAGATCAAGTCGATCTCGATCGACGAGATCCGGAGCTCCGGCCTCCAGCGCTACAACGTCAACCAGGCCTATGGCAACCCCAGCGACGCAATCGCCTACATCGAGCGCCTCATCGAGGCCGGCGCCGACGAGATCATGTTCCTGATGCAGATGGGAACCGTGCCGCAGGAGGCGATCCTCGAGTCGATCAGGCAGATCGGGCAGCACGTGATCCCGCACTTCGCCAAGACGAGAACCGCTTCGGCCGTCGCCGGCTGACGCGCGGCGATGCGAACCACCGTCGAGAAAGGCGTCGTCGTGCCCATGCGCGACGGCGTCGATCTCGTCGCGGACGTCCATTTGCCTGAGGGTCGCGGCCCGTTTCCCGCGTTGCTCCAGCGCGTGCCCTACAGCCGAGAGGCCGGGCGCATCGTCGACTTCTCGCTCGACTCGCGCCGCGCACTGAAGGCCGGCTACGCCGTCGTCGTGCAGGACGTGCGCGGCCGGTTTGCATCGGGAGGCGCGTTCACGCCGTTCCTCGACGACGCGAACGACGGCGCCGAGACCGTCGCGTGGACTGCCGCGCAACCGTGGTGCGACGGGCGTGTCGGCATGGCAGGTGGCTCGTACGGCGGCGCGGTGCAATGGGCGGCGGCCCGCATGCGCCCGCCGGCGCTCTCCGCGATCGCGCCGTTCGTGGCGACGAACGACTGCTACGACGGCTGGATCTACCGCGACGGCGTCTTCGAGCTCGGCTTCAACCTCCACTGGGCGCTGCGCAACATCGCGCCGCCGGCCGCGGCGCGGCAGCGATCGGACCGGCTCGAGCAGGCCATCGGCGCGAACGACCGGATCGACGAGCTCTACCGGCGCGTGCCGCTGCTCGACCAGCCCGACCTCGACGACCTCGCCCCGTTCTACGGTGACTGGCTCCGCGAGCCGGTCCCCAACGGGCGCTGGGGCGGGCTGCGCCCGGCCGGCCCGGCGGCGGTCGACCTCCCCACGCTGTCGATCGGCGGGTGGTACGACATCTTCCAGATGGGCACGCTCGCCGGCCACGCCTCGCTTGCGGGAAGCGCGGCGCCGCGGCGGCTCGTGATGGGCCCGTGGGCGCACAGTGTCTTCGGCGGGACGTTCGCGGAGCGTTCCTTCGGGATCGGTGCGGACTCCGCCGTCGTCGACCTGACCGGCCTGCACCTGCGCTGGTACGACCGGTGGGTCAAGGGCGAGCAGAACGGGGCCGAGCACGACGCCCCGGTCCGTCTGTTCGTGATGGGCGCCGACTACTGGCGCGACGAGCCGGACTGGCCGCTCCCCGATACCGACTACACGGAGTACTTCCTCCACAGCGGCGGCAAGGCGAACGGCGCCGCCGGCGACGGGACGCTCTCGACGCGACCGCCGCGCGACGAGCCGGCAGACACCTACGACTACGACCCGCGCACGCCCGTGCCGACGGTCGGCGGCACCACCTTCCTTCCCGGCCTGCACGTCGCGGCGAACGCGGGGCCGCGCGACCAGCACCCCGCCGAGTCTCGGAGCGACGTCCTCTGCTTCACCTCGGCGCCACTCGACGCAGCCGTCGAGGCCACCGGGCCGGTCGCTGCGATCCTGACGGTGTCGTCGTCGGCGCCGGACGCGGATTTCGTCGTAACGCTTGCCGACGTCACGCCGGAGGGCCGCTCGACCAATGTGACGAGCGGCGTCGCACGAGCGCGGTACCGGAGCTCGCGGACCGCGCCTTCACTCCTCGAGCCTGGGCGGTCGTACGAGATCGCCGTCGATCTCGGTGGTTGCTCGCACGTGTTCCGGCGCGGGCACCGCATCCGGCTGCAGGTGACGAGCGGCAGCTTCCCGCGTTTCGAGCGAAACCCGCAGACGGGCGGCCTGCCGGCCGAGGACGCGGAGCTGCGGCCGGCGCGACACACCGTGTACCACGACGCCAAGCGCGCGTCCCGGATCGTGCTTCCCGTGGTCGAGCGCGACGAGACACTGGCACGGCTCGCGTGAGCGCGGACGTCGGAACGCTGGACGGCAGCGTCGCTGTCGTCACGGGCGCCGCAGGCGGGCTCGGCGGCGCGATCGTCGACGCGCTGCTGCGCGCAGGAGCGACGCCGGTGCTGCTCGACGTCGCCGGCGACGCGCTGGAGGACGCGGCGCGGGCGATCGAGCGGGAGCAGGGGCAGCGTCCCGGCACGATCCCGTGCGACGTCACCGACCCGGCGGCGATCGAGGACGCGGCCGCGTGGGTGGAGCGCCGCCACGGGCGGTGCGACGTGCTCGTCAACAACGCCGCGATCCTCGAGCGCTCGCCGCTCGAGGAGCACCCCGTCGATCTCTGGGACCGCGTGCTCGCGGTGAACGTGCGCGGCTACTTCCTCTGCACGCAGGCGTTCGGCCGCCTCATGATCGCCGCAGGGAGCGGGAGCATCGTCAACGTCGCGTCGCTTGCCGGCGAGTCGCCGTCGTTCGGCAACGGCGCGTACTGCGCGAGCAAGGCCGGCGTTCTCGCGCTGACGCGGCAGACCGCAGTCGAGTGGGGGCCGCGTGGCATTCGCGCGAACGCGGTTAGCCCGTCCTTCATGCGCACGCCGATGATGGCCGGCGCGAGCCCCGAGTTCGAGCAGCAGCGCACGCACAACGTCCCGCTCGGCCGCATCGCGGAGACGAGCGAGGTCGCAGGCGCCGTCGTCTTCCTCGCGGGACCCGGCGCGTCCTATCTCAACGGCGTCAACGTGCCCGTCGACGGAGCCCTCGCGCAGGCACGCGCGGCAGGCTGGGACGGGCCGGCGCGGTGAACGCGCCGGTCGCGGTCGTCACGGGCGCCGGCGGCGGGCTCGGCGCGTCGGTCGCCGAGGAACTCGCCCGCGCGGGCGCCGAGCTTGTGCTGCTCGACGTGTCGATGGACGCGCTCGGGCCGATCTGCGACACGCTGGAGCAGACCACGGGCATGCGCCCCGTCGCGATCGCCTGCGACGTGTCCGACGCAGATCGTGTCGACGCGGTTCAGCGCGAGGTCGAAGAGCGCGTCGGACCGTGCACGGTGCTCGTCAACAACGCAGCCGTCTATCTGCGCGCGCCGCTCGAGGAGCACTCGCTCGAGCTCTGGGACACGACGCTCTCCGTCAACCTCCGCGGCTACTTCCTCTGCACGCGCGCGTTCGGCCGTTCGATGATCGCGCAGCGGTCGGGGAGCATCGTGAACGTGTCGTCGATCGCCGCGCAGGGTCCGACGCCCGGCGCCGTCTCGTACTGCGTGAGCAAGGCGGCGATCATCGCGCTGACGCGCCAGACGGCGCTCGAGTGGGGCGGCTACGGCGTCCGCGCCAACGCCGTCAGCCCCGGCTTCATGAGCACGCCCATGTCCTCCGCGTTCGGCAGCGACGACCTCTACAAGGCACGCGAGCAGCGCGTGCCGGTGGGTCGCGTCGGAACGACGGCCGAGGTCGCGCGCGTGATCGGCTTCCTCGCGGGTCCCGATGCGTCGTTCATCTCGGGCGTCAACGTCACCGTCGACGGTGGACTGACGCAGACGCTCTCGCAGACGTTCCCGCGCCCGTAGCGCGGCGTTACTCGGAGAAGACGAGCGGCAGCGTCACGTAGCCGCAATGCGTGGCGGCGTCGTCGATCCGCTTCGACGGCCCTGTGCCGCGGTCGATCGTCGAGAAGCGATCGAGGATCGCGTCGAGCGCGGCGATGCTCTCGAGCCGCGCGAGCGGCGCGCCGAGGCAGAAGTGGATGCCGTGCCCGAACCCGGCGTGCCGCGGGCCTGCGTTCGAGAGATCGAAGCGATCGGGCTCCGGGAAGACGGCCGGATCGCGGTTCGCAGCGCCGAAGTACACGATCGCCGACGCGCCTGCGGGGATCGTCACGCCGCCGAGCGTCGTCTCCCGCAGTGTCCGCCGGTAGAACCACTGCACCGGGCTGTGGAGGCGCAGCGACTCCTCGATCGCGTGCTCGGTGAGCGACCGGTCGGCGCGCAGCTGCGCATAGAGCTTCGGATCGTCGGCGAGCATGCCGAGGAGGTTGCCGAGCAGGTTGGTCGTCGTCACGTTTCCCGCGGTGAGGAGCAGCGCGCAGACCGCCGCGACCTCCTCCTCCGTCAGGGCGTCGTCGCCGTCGTTTGCGCGCACGAGGTCGGAGATGAGGTCGTCGACGGGGGCGGCACGGCGCGAGCGCCCCTCCTCGAGGAAGTAGTCGAGCAGGCGGCGATTCGCGACGCGCGCCTGTTCGATGCGCTGGGCGTGCTCGGGCGACCGCGCGTCGCCTCTCTGCGCGACGAGATACGTCCGCTCGTCCGACCAGGCCTTGAGCTCGGCGTGCCGCTCCTGCCCGACGCCCATCACCTCGGCGATCACGCGAACGGGCAGCGGGTCGCAGAAGGACTCGATCGCCTCGACCTCGGTGGACGGCGGGAGCGCGTCGACGATCTCCTGCACGACGCGCGCGACCCACGGCTTCATCGCCTCGATGCGCTTCGGCGTGAAGGCCGGCTGCACGAGCTTGCGGTGGCGGGTGTGCCCGGGCGGGTCCTCGAAGATGATCGGCGTCTCGCGCAGCACCTCGTTGTCGATGTGACTCAGATCGGACGAGAACGTGCGGTGGTCGGAGAGCGCCGCGAGCACGTGCGCGTGCTGCATGACGAGCCACATCCCGTCCTCCGTCTCGCACGGGGTGTGCGGCCGCAGCTCCCGGTAGAAGGGGAACGGGTCGGCCACGACCTCGGGGGAGAAGATCGCGTGCGCGTCGAGCGAGCGCTGGAGCGGTGCGGCCAAGATCTCATATGATATTCAATCTTCGGCACCGAGAGAAAGGACGTCATGCCAGGCGAACGCGCCGGACAGCCGGTGATCGTGATCACGGGCGCAGGATCGGGCCTCGGCCGGGTCACCGCCGGCCTGGTCGCGGGGCAGGGGTCGACCGTCGTCGTGCTCGACGTCGATCTCGCCGCTGCGCAGGAGACGGTGGCAGAGCTCGAGCGGAGCGGCGCGCAAGCGTCCGCGCTGCAGGCCGACGTCACCGATCCCGCTGCCGTCGCGCGGGCGAAGGATGCGGTGCTCGCCGAGCACGGACGCATCGACGGGCTCGTCAACAACGCGGGGATCCTCACGAAGCAGGTGCTCCTCTCGGAGACGCTCGAGGCGTGGCAGCGCACGCTCGACATCAACGTCACGGGGTACTTCCTCTGCCTCCAGGCGTTCGGCGGCGCGATGGCCGATGCAGGGTCGGGCGCGATCGTGAACATCGCGTCGATCGGCGGGACGCGGCCGACGATCGGCGCCGGCGCGTACTGCGTCAGCAAGGCGGGCGTGCTCGCGTTGACGCGACAGGCGGCGCTCGAGCTCGGGCCGAGCGGCGTGCGCGTGAACGCGGTCAGCCCAGGCTTCATGAAGACGGCGATGACCGCCGATCGCTACGCCGTTTCCGGGCTCGAGGAGCGTCGCGCGCAGATGATCCCGCTGCGGCGCATCGCGCCGCTCGAGGAGGTTGCAGGCGTCGTCGCGTTCCTGCTGACGCCGGCCGCCGGCTACGTCAACGGCGAGGAGATCGTCGTCGACGGCGGCTTCGTCCACAGCACGACGGCGAACGTCCCACAGCCGGCCTGATCCGCCGGGCGTCCCTCCGCCGGCGCGGTCGCAGCGACGGAGGGGTGGCCCGAAGGATGGAGCGCGTCGCTACTGCTCGAGCACGCGGCTCGCCTTGGCGAGGCCGCGGCTGAGGATGTAGCCGATCGTGAGCCAGGTGAAGAGCGTCGCGAACCCGTGCGCGTCGAACAGGTCGCTCGCGGCCCAGATGATCGCGAGCACGATCGTCGCGAGCAGGTAGATCGCGAGCTCGGCGTTGCCGGGCACCGGCAGGATCGCACCGGTGGTCGCCGTCCGGCCGAGCCCTGCGTACGCGGGCGGCGGAGGCGGCGGAACGATCGGAGGCTCGGGAGGGGTGGTCGACATGGTGGTGCTCCTGACTGTCAGGCCGCGAGGGCCGGGACATGGACGATCTCCAGCTTTATTCCATCCGGGTCGAAGAAGAACACCGCGTAGTACCCCG